>NZ_JBFACN010000004.1:0-442379 GCF_040640875.1 Streptomyces sp. NPDC021562 | reverse complement strand
TCGTCCAACCCGGCGGTGATCGCGTTCCTGCGGGAGTACGAGGACGACCTGGTCCTGTGCGTGCACAACTTCTCCAGGTTCGCCCAGCCCACCGAGCTGGACCTGCGGCCGTTCAACGGGCGGCACCCGGTGGAGCTGTTCGGCGGGGTGCGGTTCCCGGCGATCGGCGAGCTGCCGTATCTGCTCACCCTCGCGGGACACGGCTTCTACTGGTTCCGGCTGCGCGCCGACACCGCTTCGTAGACGAGAGCCCGGGCGGGCCGGTTTCCTCCGGCCCGCCCGGGGCACGCAGCAGTAAAGCCCCCCGACGACCGGGGAAAGGACGTGCCGCATGGCGGAAACGGTCACCCCCTCCACATCCGCTCTCCTCGCCTCGCTCGATCCCCTGCTGCGCGAGTGGCTGCCCCGGCAGCGCTGGTTCGCCGGCAAGGGGCGGCCGGTCGCCGGTTTCTCCCCGGTGGCCGAGACCGAACTGCTGCCGCCGGACGGCAGGGTGGGCCTGTACCACCTGCTGGTCCGCGCCGAGCAGCCGCCGGTGCCCGCCGAGGCCGGCGACTGCTACCAGCTCCTCATAGGCGTGCGCGAGGCGCTGCCGCCCCATCTGGCGCCCGCGCTGATCGGCCACGTGCCCGACGGCCCGCTGGCCGGGCACACGGTGTACGACGCCCTGTACGACCCCCGCCCCGCCGAGGTCCTCCTGGAGGCGCTGCGCTCCCGGGCCCGCATCGGCGCCCTGCGCTTCGAACGGGACCCCGGCCAGGAGATACGCGACGGGCTGGTGGCCCGCCTCCTGACCGCCGAGCAGTCCAACTCCTCGGTCGTCTACGGAGATACGTTCATCCTGAAGCTGCTGCGCCGGGTGGTGCCCGGCGTCAACCCCGATCTGGAGATACCCCTGGCGCTGGCCCGTGAGGGCTGCGCCCGGGTGCCCGCCCCGACCGCGTGGCTGCGGGCGGAGCTGGGCGGTGAACCGTACGTCCTGGCCGTCCTGCAGCCCTTCGTGCACGGCGCGACCGACGGCTGGGAGCTGGCGCTGCGCGAGCTGGCCAAGGGCGAGGACTTCACCGCCGAGGCACGGGCGCTGGGCCGGGCCACCGCCGAGGTGCACACGGCGCTGGCGCACGCGCTGCCCACCGCCACCCTCGGCCACAGCCAGCTGGAGCCGCTGGTCGACGGCATGCTGGAGCGCCTCGCGGCGGCCGCCCAGGCGGTTCCGGCGCTGCGGCCGTACGAGGACGGGCTGCGGTCCGCCTACACGGCGCTGGCTGACCTGGCGGCCGAGGGCCGTACCTGGACGGCCCAGCGGGTGCACGGCGATCTGCACCTGGGGCAGTGCCTGCGCGCGCCGTCCGGGGAATGGTCGCTGATCGACTTCGAGGGCGAGCCGGCCCGTCCGCTGGCCGAACGCCGGATGCCGCAGCCGCCGGTGCGGGACGTGGCCGGGATGCTGCGCTCCTTCGACTACGCGGCCCACTCGGTGACCCCGCCGGTCCCCGGCTGGGCGGCCGCGTGCCGGGCCGCCTACTGCTCCGGCTACGCCGAGATCACCGGCGCCGACCCGCGCACCGACCCCGTCCTGCTGCGGGCCTACGAGACCGACAAGGCCGTCTACGAGGTCGTCTACGAGGCCAGGCACCGCCCCGACTGGCTTCCCGTCCCCCTGTCGGCCGTCCGCCGTCTCGCCACCTCCGACCTGACCTGATCCCGGGAGACCCGTCCGTGACCTCCAAGAAGCCCGCACCCGTAGCCCCCGACGACCGCGATCGGCTGCTGCTCGGCACGCACCACGACCCGCACTCCGTGCTGGGCGCGCACCCGGTGCCGGGCGGCGGGACGGCCGTGCGCGCGTTCCGGCCGTTCGCCCGTGCGGTGACGGTGGTCGCCGGCCGGGACCTGCGGGCCGAGCTGCACGACGACGGTGACGGCTTCTTCTCCGTCCTGCTCCCCCTGACCGACGTACCGGTGTACCGGCTGCTGGTGGAGTACGACGGGACGGTCCTGGAGACCGAGGACGCGTACCGTTTCCTGCCCACGCTCGGCGATCTGGACCTGCATCTGATCGGGGAGGGCCGGCACGAGCGGCTGTGGGAGGCGCTCGGCGCGCATCCGACGGTCCACCAGGGCGTGGCGGGCACCCGGTTCGCGGTGTGGGCGCCGAACGCCCGCGGGGTGCGGGTGGCCGGCGGTTTCAATTTCTGGGACGGCGCCGGGTTCCCGATGCGCTCGCTCGGCTCCTCCGGGGTCTGGGAGCTGTTCGTGCCCGGGATCGGCGAGGGCGAGCTGTACAAGTTCGACATCACCCGCCCGGACGGTTCGCACACCCTGCGGGCCGACCCCATGGCCCGCCGTACGGAGACGCCGCCGGCCACCTCGTCGATCGTGCACGCCTCCCACCACGAGTGGACGGACGGGCAGTGGATGGCGCACCGGGCCGACACCCCCGTCCACGAGGCCCCCTTCTCCGTCTACGAGGTGCACCTGCCGTCCTGGCGCCCCGGCCTGACCTACCGCGACCTCGCGGAGCAACTGCCCGCCTACGTGGCCGAGCTGGGCTTCACGCACGTCGAGCTGATGCCGGTCGCCGAGCACCCCTTCGGCGGCTCCTGGGGCTACCAGGTCACCGGCTTCTACGCGCCGACGGCCCGCCTCGGCACCCCCGACGACTTCAAGTACCTGGTCGACGCGCTGCACCGGGCGGGCATCGGCGTCCTGATGGACTGGGTGCCGGCGCACTTCCCCCGGGACGAGTGGGCGCTGGCGGAGTTCGACGGCCGCCCGCTGTACGAGCACTCCGATCCGCTGCGGGCCGCGCACCCGGACTGGGGCACCCTGGAGTTCGACTTCGGCCGCCGTGAGGTGCGCAACTTCCTGGTCGCGAACGCCGTGTACTGGTGCGAGGAGTTCCACATCGACGGACTGCGGGTGGACGCGGTCGCCTCGATGCTGTACCTCGACTACTCGCGCGAGCCGGGCCAGTGGACGCCGAACGAGCACGGCGGCCGGGAGAACCTGGACGCGGTGGCGTTCCTCCAGGAGATGAACGCCACGGTCTACCGCCGGGCCCCGGGTGTCGTCACCATCGCCGAGGAGTCGACGGCCTGGGAGGGCGTCACCCGCGCCACGGACGGCGGCGGTCTCGGCTTCGGGCTGAAGTGGAACATGGGCTGGATGCACGACTCGCTGGAGTACATGGCGCACGAGCCGGTGCACCGCAGGTACCACCACCACGAGATGACCTTCTCGATGGTCTACGCGTACAGCGAGAACTACGTGCTGCCCATATCCCACGACGAGGTGGTGCACGGCAAGCGGTCGCTGGTCTCGAAGATGCCGGGCGACTGGTGGCAGCAGCGCGCGAGCGAACGCGCCTACCTGGGCTTCATGTGGGCTCATCCGGGCAAGCAACTGCTGTTCATGGGACAGGAGTTCGCGCAGGGCGCGGAGTGGTCGGAGGCGCGCGGCCCGGACTGGTGGCTGCTGGACCCGGCGTACGGCGCCGAGGCGGACCACCGGGGCGTGCGGGACCTGGTCCGTGACCTCAACGCGGTGTACCGGGCGACCCCGGCGCTGTGGCAGCGGGACACCTCCCCCGCCGGTTTCCGGTGGATCGCGGGCGACGCGGCCGAGGACAACGTCCTCGCGTTCCTCAGGTACGACGCGGACGGCACCCCGCTGCTCGCCGTCTGCCACTTCTCCCCCGTGGTCCGCCACGACTACCGCCTGGGCGTCCCGGACGAGATCCCCGCCTGGCACGAGACCCTCAACACGGACGCGGCCCCCTACGGCGGCAGCGGCGTCAGCAACCCGGACCCGGTGAAACCGGAGCATCACCCGTCCCACGGCCGCTCCACCAGCATCCGCCTGACCCTCCCCCCACTGGCCACGGTCTGGCTGCGCCCCGCCTAGCTCGTACCGTGACCGGTCCTGGACTTCTCCTGTCGAGACCGCGGCCGGGGGCTGCGCGGCGGTGCGGCGGTGCGGCGGTGCGGCACAGGGAACCGGCCCTCCCGACCGCGCTGTGCGCGTCGCTCGCGCCCCTGCCCGCCGCGCTGCACCCGAGCTACCCGCCACCGTCGCCCGGCGGGAGCCCCGCTACGGCGCGGTGACCGCGGTGGCCAGTGCCTCCGGCAGTCCGTGCGTGTACAGCACGCCCAGCCGCTGAGTGGCCCGGGTCAGGGCGACGTACAGGTCGCTCGTGCCGTAGCGGCCCGGCTCCACCACCAGGACCGAGTCGAACTCGAGGCCCTTGGCCTGGCGGGGGTCGAGCAGGACGACCGTGCGGGTCAGATCCGGCTCGGCGCCCGCCGTGACGCCGTCCAGCCGGGCGGCCAGCGCGCGGTGCAGCTCACGCGGGGCGACGACGGCCAGCCGGCCCTCGGCCGGGGTGAGTTCGGCGACCGCCTTGGCCACCGCCTCGGACAGGTCGCCGTCGGCCCGGCGGATCCAGGGGCGTACGCCCGTCGACCGGACCGAGCTCGGCGGTTCGAAGTCCGGGTGCTCGGCGCGGACCACGGCCGCGGCGAGGTCCATGATCTCGGACGGGGTGCGGTAGTTGACCCCGAGCCGGGTGTGCTCCCAGCGGTCGGCCACGTACGGTTCGAGGATCTTCGACCAGGAGCCGACGCCCGCCGCCTCCGCGGTCTGCGCCGGGTCGCCGACCAGGGTCATGGAACGGGTCGGGCTGCGCCGCATGAGCAGGCGCCAGGCCATCGGGGAGAGCTCCTGGGCCTCGTCGACGATGATGTGCCCGAAGGCCCAGGTGCGGTCGGCCGCGGCCCGCTCGGCCGCGCTGCGGAAGTCCTCCTCCTCCTGCCGTTCGGCGAACCGCTCGGCGTCGATGATGTCGTGCGCGGAGAGGACCTCCGAGGCGTCGGGGTCGTCGTCCTCCTTGTCGTCGAACTCGTAGGTGCGCGAGGCGTAGGAGACGTCGAGGACGCCCTGCGCGTAGGCGATCTGCGTCTCGCGTTCGCGCTCGGCGCGGGCGCGGGCGGCGCGTTCGTCGACGCCCAGCAGTTCGGCCGCCTCGTCGAGGAGGGGGACGTCCGAGACGGTCCAGGCGCGGGCGACGGGGCGGCGGATCGCGGCCGCGTCCTCGGCGCCGAGGTACCGCTCCGGTTCGGCGAGGAAGTCGGCGACCAGGCGCCGTGGGGTCAGCAGCGGCCACAGCCGGTCGACGGCGGCCCACACCTCGGGGTTCTCGGCAAGCTCGTCGCGGATCTGGGTGATGTCGGAGGCGTCCAGGAGACTGCTGCCGTCGAAGGGGTCGGTCCCGACCCGTTCCGCGTACAGCTCGGTGAGGGTGTTGAGGATGTGGCCCTCGAAGTACTCCCGGGCCACGTTGTGCGGGAGCCGGGCGGCCCGGGTGCGCTCGCGGGCCATGTTGACCAGGCCGTCGTCGAGCATCAGCACCTCGCGGTCGTGCTCGACGGTGATGACCGGGTCGGGCAGCGCCTGCCGGTCGCGTACGACGGCGGCCAGCACGTCGGCCATGTCCGCGCGCCCCTTCACCGCGGCGGCCGCCGGGGTGTCCACGGCCGTCGCCCGCACGCCGGGGAACAGCTCCCCGACCGTCGCGAGCAGCACACCGGTCTCGCCGAGCGAGGGCAGCACCTCGCCGATGTAGCCGAGGAAGGCGGGGTTCGGGCCGACGATCAGGACCGCCCGCTTGGCGAGCAGCTCCCGGTGTTCGTAGAGGAGGTAGGCGGCCCGGTGCAGCGCGACCGCGGTCTTTCCGGTCCCCGGCCCGCCCTCGACCACCAGCACGCCCCGGTGGGGTGCCCGGATGATCTCGTCCTGCTCGGCCTGGATGGTCTGCACGATGTCGTTCATCCGGCCGGTGCGGGCCGAGGTGAGGGCGGCGAGCAGCACGGCGTCCCCGGACGGGTCCTCGTGCCCGGTGCGCTCGCGGTCGCCGAGGTCGAGGATCTCGTCGTGCAGGGAGGTGACCCGGCGGCCGTCGGTGCCGATGTGCCGGCGGCGGCGCAGGCCCATCGGGGTGTGGCCGGTGGCCAGGTAGAAGGGGCGGGCGACCTCGGCCCGCCAGTCGATGAGGACCGGGGTGCGCTCGGCGTCATCCAGGCGCAGCCCGATCCGCCCGATGTGGTGCCTGGTGCCGGAGGTCAGGTCGATCCGGCCGAAGCAGAGGGAGCCGTCGACGGCGTTCAGGGCGGCGAGCAGCCCGGAGCGTTCGGCGACCAGGATGTCCCGCTCCAGGCGGGCCTGCATCGGCTTGTCGCCGAGGGCGAGGGCGTCCGCGACCGAGCCCTCGGTGTCACCGCGCAGCGCGTCCACCCGTTCGTACAGTCCGTCGATGAATTCCTGCTCGTGCCGCAATTCATCATCTGGAAAGTCGGTGTTTGACAATTCCGCTCCCGCCCGGATATACTGTGCCCACTGAACTTCTCCGCGTTCCGATCGACTTGACCGTCGATACGAAGTCGCGAACTCTTGAATATACGCAAAGAAATCCCCCGGGCGCAATTGCCGGGGGATTTCTTCGTATGACCAAGCGGTTCAGCGCAGTGCGTCGTTCAGCTCCTCGACCAGCCGCCGCTTCGGCCGTGCGCCCACCATCGAGCGCACCGGCTCACCGCCCCGGAACACCATGAAGGTCGGCATCGACAGCACCCGGTAGGCGTTGGTCGTCTCCGGATTGGTGTCCACGTCCAGCTGGACCACCTTCAGCCGCTCGCCCTCCTCCGCCGCCAGCGCCGTGAGCACCGGCCCCATCTGCCGGCACGGCGGACACCAGTCGGCGGTGAACTCCACCAGCACCGGCACCTCGGATTCGATCACCTCCGCCGCGAAGTCCGCGTCCGTCACCTCGGCCACGCCCGCCGCCCTGATCATGGAATTGCCCCTCCCAGCTCGCACACCGGTTCCGGACCACCCGGAACCCCCGCGTCGGCGGCCAGCTCGTCCCGGGCCCGCTCGGCCCGCTCCAACTGGGCCCCCACCGTCGCCCGCACGGCCTGCAACTCACCGATCAGCGAGTCCAGTTCCGCCAGCTTGCGCCGGTAGACCGCGAGCGAGGCGGGGCACGTGTCGCCCTCCGGGTGCCCGGCCCGCAGACACTCCACGAACGGCCGGGTCTCCTCCAGCTCGAACCCGAAGTCCCGCAGCGTCCGGATCTGCCTGAGCAGCAGCAGGTCGCTCTCGTCGTACGTCCGATGGCCGTTCCCGGAGCGCCGCGCGGGCAGCAGCCCGCGCGCCTCGTAGTACCGCAGGGTGCGCGTGGTGGTCCCGGCCCGTGCGGCCAGCTCGCCGATTCGCATGGGTACGACCGTAGGCGTTGACGTCGGCGTCAAGGCAAGGTCGGCTGCAGCCCGGCGGACTCCTCGACCTCCAGCAGCGAGGCGCTGTGCCGTTCCTCGTCGAAGGCCCGGCGCCCGCCGCGCAGCCCGAACAGCCGCTTGGCGAGGGCGATGTAGAGCACGGCGAGGATGTTCAGCACCAGCGTGGCGATCTTCAGGTAGCTGACCTTCTCGGTGAGTTCCCAGATCTCCAGCGGCAGGAACGCGGCGGTGGCGACCACGGTCAGGTATTCGGCCCAGCGCTTGGCGTACCAGAGGCCGACCGCCTCGACGAGTTCGATCAGCGCGTACGCCAGCAGCAGTCCCGCGACCAGCAGCAGGGTGGAATGCCGGTAACCGAAGGCCTTCTGGATGGAACCGACGACCGGTGAATGGTCGAGGTCGTAGTGGAAGTGCCGGAAGACCGGCCGGAAGGTGTTCAGGTACTCGTTGAACAGCCGGCGCACCGCGTCCTGGCTGTTGGAGAATTTCCACACCGCCACCGCGACCAGCACGATGAACACGCCGCGCACCGCCCGCTCGACCGCCAGGAAGCGCAGGATGAACAGGTCCCGCAGCACCTTCCCGCGCGGCACCAGCGGGGCGTCGGCGGCCGGCCCCGAGCCGTGCGGCTCGCCGAGGACGAAGTCCCCGCAGCGCAGACAGCGCCACACGTCCCCGACCGCGGTCTGGGCGTGCAGCCGCACCCGCAGCCGCGGGTCGTCGGGTGCGTAGGTCACATGCCCCTTGCGTGCACAGTGCCGCCGATCCCAGTCGATCTTCATTCCCCCGAGCCTCCACATGCCGCGTGCCGTTCCCGTTGAACAGGAACGGCACGTTAGTGGATACGGGTGACAAGCGGGGGCGAGGGGTGGGGGCCGGGCGGCCGGCCCGGGTTCAGGCCGGGCCGGACGCCCGGGGTCCGGTCGGAGGCGTCAGGCCTTGGCCAGTTCCTCGCGCTGCTCGGGAAGCTCCGGCGGCTCGGGCGTGCCGGTCTCGCCGCCCTCGTCCAGCAGCGTCTTCTCGTCGAACGGCAGCTCACCGGCGAGCACCCGCTGCATCCGGGCCTTGTCGATGTCCTTGGTCCAGGTGCCGATCAGGACGGTGGCGACCGAGTTGCCCGCGAAGTTCGTCAGGGCGCGGGCCTCACTCATGAAGCGGTCGATGCCGACGATCAGTCCGACGCCGTCGACCAGCGCGGGCTTGTGCGACTGCAGACCGCCGGCCAGCGTGGCGAGGCCGGCGCCGCTGACGCCCGCCGCGCCCTTGGAGGCCAGCAGCAGGAAGAGCAGCAGCGGGATCTGCTCACCGACGGACATCGGCGTGCCGAGGGCGTCGGCGATGTAGAGGGACGCCATGGTCATGTAGATCATGGTGCCGTCGAGGTTGAAGGAGTAGCCGGTGGGGACGGTGATGCCGACCACGGCCTTGCTGACACCCAGGTGCTCCATCTTCGCGATGAGCCGCGGCAGCGCGGACTCGGAGGAGGAGGTGGACAGGATGAGCAGGAACTCCCGGGCGAGGTACTTGAACAGCGTGAAGATGTTCAGCCCCGCGACCAGCCGCAGCAGGGCGCCGAGCACGACGAAGACGAAGAGCACACAGGTCACGTAGAAGCCGAGCATCAGCACGGCGAGGCTCTTGAGGGCGTCGATCCCGGCGGAGCCGACGACGGCCGCGATGGCGCCGAAGGCACCGATCGGCGCCGCCCACATGATCATGCCCAGGATGCGGAAGACGAGCCGCTGGATGTGCTCGACACCGCGCAGCACCGGCTGTCCGACCGGGCCCATGGCCTGCAGCGCGAACCCGGCGAGCAGCGCGATGAGCAGCGTCTGCAGCACCTGGCCCTCGGTGAAGGCGGACACGAAGGTCGTCGGGATGATCGACAGGACGAAGTCGACGGGGCCGAGCGCCTCGGAGTCGACCTGGCTGTGCCCGGAGGCCTTGAGGGCGTTGGTCAGGTGCAGGCCGTCGCCGGGGTGCAGGACGTTGCCGACGACCAGGCCGATGGCCAGCGCGACCAGGGACATCACCAGGAAGTAGCCGAGTGCGATACCGCCGACGGCGCCGACCTTGGCGGCCTTCCGTACGGACCCGATCCCGAGCACGATCGTGCAGAAGATGATCGGCGAGATCATCATCTTGATCAGGTTGACGAAGCCGGTTCCGAGGGGCTTGAGCTCGACTCCGGCGTCGGGCCAGATCAGGCCCACCGCGATACCGAGCGCCACGGCGACGATCACCGCGATGTAGAGGTAGTGGGTGCGGTCTCTCCTGGCGGGTGCGGCTGGTGCCGTTGGCGTCGTCGTCACGGCTCGCCTCCTTGACGTCATCGTCGGTACGACCGGCGTGCGGCTCACGTCCGGGCTTGCGGGGGGATGCCGTGACTATCTCCCGGTCTGTGAGGGCGGTCACCCTTCCGTTCATTTAGTTCTCGGTTCACCCCGGGGGCACACTGCTGACATGCGCTTCCCGCCCGTCCCCCGGCCCCGCAGCCTCGCCGGCCAGCTCTTCGCGATGCAGGCCGTGCTGATAGCGGTGCTGGTCGCCGGGTACGCGCTGTTCAGCTACGTCAGCGACCGCCACCAGGCGCAGGAGGCGGCGACCCGGCAGGCGACGGCGGTGGCCCGGTCGGTGGCGGACTCGCCGTCGGTGCGCACGGCGATCCACACGCCGGACCCCTCCGCGCGGCTCCAGCCGTACGCCCTCCAGGTCATGCGGGACACCGAGGTCGACTTCGTCACGATCATGACCCCGGACGGCATCCGCTGGACCCACCCCGACCCCGGCCAGATCGGCCGGCGGTACCTCGGCCACATCGACGCGGCCCAGCGCGGCCACACCTACAGCGAGACCTACAAGGGCACGCTCGGCGCGTCGGTGCGCACGGTGACGCCGGTGACGGAGAACGGCCGGGTGATCGGTCTGGTGAGCGCCGGCATCCGGGTGGAGGCGATCAGCCGGCGGGTCCAGGAGCAGGTGACGGCGCTGCTCGCGGCGGCGGCGGGGGCCCTGGTGCTGGGCGCGGTCGGCACGTACGTCGTCAACGCCCGGCTCCGCCGCCACACCCACGGCATGAACGCGGCGGAGCTGAGCCGCATGCACGACTACCACCAGGCGGCGCTGCACGCGGTGCGCGAGGGCCTGCTGATGCTCGACGGCCAGTACCGGGTGGCGCTGATCAACGACGGGGGGCGGGAACTGCTGGGCGTGGGCCCGGAAGGGGAGGTGGTGGGCAGCTCGGTGGCCGAGCTGGGGCTGCCGGCGCCGCTCACGGGCGCGCTGCTGTCCTCCGAACCGCGCATGGACGAGGTGCACCTCACGGCGGACCGCGTCCTCGTGGTGAACACCTCCCCGGTGTCGGGCGGCGAACGCCGGGGTACCGTCGTGACCCTCCGGGACGTCACGGAACTCCAGTCGCTGATGGGCGAGCTGGACTCGGAGCGGGGCTTCACGCAGGCGCTGCGCTCGCAGGCCCACGAGGCGGCGAACCGGCTGCACACGGTCGTCTCGCTGATCGAACTGGGCCGGGCCGAGGAGGCGGTGGACTTCGCGACGGCCGAGCTGGAGCTGGCGCAGGCGCTGACCGACCAGGTGGTGGCGGCGGTCGGCGAACCCGTCCTGGCCGCGCTGCTGCTGGGCAAGACCGCCCAGGCCAACGAGCGGGGCGTGGAGCTGGTGGTCTCGGACGAGAGCCGGCTGGATGACGGTTTGCTACCGGAGAGCCTGTCGGCACGCGATCTGGTGACCATCCTCGGCAACCTGATCGACAACGCGGTGGACGCGGCCCAGGGGTCGGTGGGGGCGCGCGTGACGGTGACCGCATACGCGGAGGACGCCGAGCTGGTGATGAGGGTGACGGACACGGGGGCGGGGGTGGACCCCGCCCACGCGGAGCTGGTCTTCCAGCGCGGTTTCTCGACCAAGCCGGCGGGACCGGGCGGGCGGGGGCTGGGCCTGGCCCTGGTACGGCAGGCGGTCGTACGGCTGGACGGCACCATGACCGTGACGGAGGCTCCCGGGGGCGGAGCGGTGTTCGAGGTACGGCTGCCGTTGCGGGCGTCGGTGACGGGAGGCAGGGCCGGATGACCGGGGAGCCGATCAGAGTCCTGGTCGTCGAGGACGACCCGGTGGCCGCGGACGCGCATGTCATGTACGTGGGCCGGGTGCCGGGGTTCGTGGCGGTGGGCAAGGCGCACACGGGGGCGGAGGCGCGGCGGATCCTGGACCGTACGCCGGTGGACCTCCTCCTCCTCGACCTGCACCTGCCGGACGTGCACGGCCTGCAGTTCGCGCGCTCGCTCCGGGCGGCGGGGCATCAGGCGGACGTCATAGCGGTGACGTCGGCCCGGGACCTGGCGGTGGTCCGGGAGGGCGTCTCGCTGGGCGTGGTCCAGTACGTCCTGAAGCCGTTCACCTTCGCGACCCTCCGCGACCGGCTGACCCGGTACTCGGAGTTCCGGGCGGCGGCGGGCGAGGCCAGCGGGCAGGACGAGGTGGACCGGGCCCTGGCGGCGCTGCGCGCGCCGGCGCCCGCGGCGCTCCCCAAGGGGCTGAGCGCGCCGACGCTGGAGCGGGTGACGGTCGCGTTGCGGGAGGCGGAGGAGGGCCTGACGGCCGCGGCGCTGGCGGAGGGCGTGGGGATCTCCCGGATCACGGCCCGGCGGTACCTGGAGCACCTGGTCGAGGCGGGCCGGGCCGGGCGGAGCCCGCTGTACGGGCAGGTGGGGAGGCCGGAGCTGGTGTACCGGTGGGGGCGGGGCAGATGACGGGCCGAACTCGCGCTCGAAACCGTACGTTCCCACAATCCGTGTTCCTGTCCGAACGGACCGTAGTCAGCTCGCGCGCGGACCCCTACCTTGTCGGCTGTGCGCCGACCCCCAGCTCTGCCGAACCAGCCAGGTCCCCCCTTCGACGCCCCCGCCGCCCGCAGACTGCGGTCCGCACTCGGCATGGGGCCCGAGCACGTGGCCCACGACCTGCGGGCGTCGTACGGGATGCCGTACGCGACGCCGGATCTCGTGCGGGCCTGGGAGCAAGGGGCGGTGACCCCGACCAGCCCCGAACTCACCGCCCTCGCGGGGGCGTTGTGGTGCTCCCCCGGTGACCTGATCGGCCGGCCGCGGACGCTGCGCGAGCACCGGATCGCCCGGGGCGTCGCACCGGAGGACGTGGCGATGGCCGTCGGTCTCGACCTCCTGCCCTACCTGGAGATGGAGGAGGCCGGGGACTGGCGGGGCACCGAACGGCAGTCCGCGGTCCTCGCCGACCTCCTGCACCTGTCCCTGCCGGACTTCGTCACCGTCACCGGGAAGGAGGAGAAGCTGGCCGAGCTGCTGCGCGGCGCGGTCACCACCCGCTGGCAGGCCCAGGTCCGCCAGCTGGGCAAGCTGGTCCCCCTGGACAGGCACCTGATCGAGACCGCCCTGCGCGCACTCCACGAGGAGTACCAGGGCCGCATGACGGCCACGCTGTCCTGGGGCGACACCCCCGCGTCGGCGCAGGCCCAGCGTCTGGGCGAGGACTTCCTGACCCGGATCGTCACCTACTTCTGGACCGCGGTGGAAAGGGGAACTCCCGCACGCCCCTGAGCGAAGGCTGGGGGAGGAACTGCGCGACCGGCCCCCGGGACCCGCACGGACAACTACACCCGCAGCCGCCCCTCAGAAAACCGACTCCGCCTCGTCCATCCGGTCCTTCGGCACCGTCTTCAACTCGGTCACCGCCTCCGCCAGCGGCACCATCACGATGTCGGTCCCCCGCAACGCGGTCATCCTCCCGAACTCCCCCCGGTGCGCCGCCTCCACCGCGTGCCACCCGAACCGTGTCGCGAGCACCCGGTCGTACGCCGTGGGCGTCCCGCCCCGCTGGACGTGCCCGAGGATGACCGGCTTGGCCTCCTTGCCGAGCCGCCGCTCCAGCTCGTACGCGAGTGCCGTGCCGATGCCCTGGAACCGCTCGTGGCCGTACTGGTCGATCGCGCCCTTGCCGTAGTCCATCGTGCCCTCGGCGGGATGGGCGCCCTCCGCCACGCAGACCACCGCGAACTTCTTGCCGCGGGCGAACCGCTCCTCGACCATCTTCACCAGGTCGGCGGGGTCGAAGGGCCGCTCGGGGAGGCAGATGCCGTGCGCGCCCGCCGCCATCCCGGACTCCAGGGCGATCCAGCCGGCGTGCCGGCCCATCACCTCGACGACCATCACCCGCTGGTGCGACTCGGCGGTGGTCTTGAGCCGGTCCATCGCCTCCGTGGCCACGCCCACCGCGGTGTCGAAGCCGAAGGTGCGGTCGGTGGAGGAGATGTCGTTGTCGATGGTCTTGGGGACGCCCACCACGGGCAGGCCGGCGTCGGACAGCATGCGCGCCGCCGTCAGGGTGCCCTCGCCGCCGATCGGGATCAGCGCGTCGATGCCGAACTCGGCCACCATGTCGGTGGCCCGGTCGCACGCCTCGCGCAGCCGGTCCCGCTCCAGTCGCGACGAGCCCAGGATCGTGCCGCCGAGCGCCAGGATGCCGCCGACGTCGTCCAGGTCGAGGGGGCGGTAGTGGCCGTCGAGCAGACCCCGGAAGCCGTCCTCGAAACCGATGACCTCGTCGCCGTACTGGGCGACCGCGCGGTGCACCACCGATCGGATGACGGCGTTCAGGCCGGGGCAGTCGCCGCCTGCGGTGAGAACTCCGATACGCATGGTGGTGTGTCTCCTGCTCGCTGTCGTGACCGATGAGCCGATCCGATTGTTTCATGGCATACAGGGCGATGAAATCCTGACGGGCGCCTTATCCGGCACCGGGGGTATTGTCAAGAGGGATCTGCTCACCTTGGTGGGCGATTTTTATGCCGAGTTGTATGCCGATATGCAGGGAACGGAGTGTGCACACGTGACGCGCAGCGTGTACGTGACCGGGATCGACCGCGGCGACGGCCGGCAGGTCGTCGAGCTGGGCGTGATGGAGCTGCTGACACGGCAGGTCGACCGGGTCGGGGTGTTCCGGCCGCTCGTCCACGACGGTCCCGACCGGCTGTTCGAGCTGCTGCGTGCGCGGTACCGCCTCTCCCAGGACCCGGCCACGGTGTACGGCATGGACTACCACGAGGCGTCCGCCCTCCAGGCCGAGCAGGGCGTCGACGAGCTGGTCTCCACGCTCCTGGACCGCTTCCACCTGGTGGCCCGTGAGTACGACGTGGTCCTGGTCCTCGGCACCGACTACGCCGACACCCAGTTCCCCGACGAGCTGTCCCTCAACGCCCGGCTGGCCAACGAGTTCGGCGCCTCGGTGATCCCGGTGGTCGGCGGCCGCGGCCAGCAGGCGGAGTCGGTGCTCGCGGAGACCCGCAACGCGTTCCGGGCGTACGACGGCCTCGGCTGCGACGTGCTGGCGATGGTCGCCAACCGGGTGGCCCGCGAGGACCGCGACGAGATAGCCGAGCGGATCGCCGGCCGGCTGCCGGTGCCGGTGTACGTGCTGCCCGACGAGCCTGCGCTCTCCGCGCCGACGGTCGCCCAGATCACGCAGGCGCTGGACGCGACGGTGCTGCTCGGCGACGACTCCGGGCTGGCCCGCGACGCGCTGGACTTCGTGTTCGGCGGGGCGATGCTGCCGAGCTTCCTGCCCGCCCTGACCCCGGGCTGCCTGGTCGTGACCCCGGGCGACCGCGCCGACCTGGTCGTCGGCGCGCTGGCCGCGCACAGCGCCGGCACCCCGCCGATCGCCGGTGTGCTGCTCACCCTGGGCGAGCGGCCCACCGAAGAGATCCTGACCCTCGCCGCCCGGCTCGCCCCCGGCACCCCGGTGATCTCCGTGCCCGGCAACAGCTTCCCGACCGCCGCCCAGCTGTTCGCCCTGGAGGGCAAGCTGAACGCGGCCACCCCGCGCAAGGCGGAGACGGCGCTCGGCCTGTTCGAGCGGCATGTCGACACCGCCGGCCTCGACAAGCGGGTCTCGGCGCCGAGCACCGACCGCCTCACCCCGATGATGTTCGAGCACAAGCTCCTGGAGCAGGCCCGCTCCGACAGGCGGCGGGTCGTGCTGCCGGAGGGCACCGAGACGCGGGTGCTGCACGCGGCGGAGGTGCTGCTGCGCCGGGGCGTGTGCGACCTGACCCTGCTCGGCCCGGCCGACCAGATCCGCAAGAAGGCCGCCGACCTCGGTATCGACCTCGGCGGCGCCCAGCTGATCGACCCGGCCACCTCCGAACTGCGGGACTCCTTCGCCGAGCGGTACGCGCTGCTGCGCGCCCACAAGGGCGTGACCGTGGAACTGGCCTACGACGTGGTCTCCGACGTCAACTACTTCGGCACCCTGATGGTCCAGGAGGGGCTGGCCGACGGCATGGTGTCGGGTTCGGTGCACTCCACGGCGGCGACCATCCGGCCGGCGTTCGAGATCATCAAGACCGAGCCCGGGTCGTCGATCGTGTCCTCGGTGTTCTTCATGTGCCTCGCCGACAAGGTGCTGGTGTACGGCGACTGCGCGGTCAACCCGGACCCGAACGCCGAGCAGCTCGCCGACATCGCCATCCAGTCCGCCGCCACCGCGGCCCAGTTCGGGGTGGCGCCGCGGATCGCGATGCTGTCGTACTCGACGGGCACGTCGGGTTCGGGCGCCGACGTCGACAAGGTGCGGGAGGCGACCGAGCTGGCGCGCTCGCGGCGGCCCGACCTGATGATCGAGGGCCCGATCCAGTACGACGCGGCCGTGGAGCCGTCCGTGGCCGCCACCAAGCTGCCGGAATCCGAGGTCGCCGGGCAGGCCAGCGTGCTGATCTTCCCGGACCTGAACACCGGCAACAACACCTACAAGGCCGTGCAGCGGTCGGCCGGCGCCATCGCCGTGGGACCGGTGCTCCAGGGGCTCCGCAAGCCCGTCAACGACCTGTCCCGGGGCGCCCTCGTCCAGGACATCGTCAACACCGTCGCCATCACGGCGATCCAGGCCCAGAATCCGAGCGAGAAGGCAGCCCAGTGAGCCCCAGTCGTGTCCTCGTCCTCAACTCCGGCTCCTCGTCGGTGAAGTACCAGCTGCTGGACATGCGCGGCGGCGGCCGGCTGGCGACGGGCCTGGTCGAGCGGATCGGCGAGCAGACCTCGCGGCTCAAGCACAGCTGCCTGGTCGACGGTGGGACCCGGGAGCAGAACGGGCCGATCGCGGACCACGAGGCCGCCCTGAAGGCGGTGGCGGAGGAGCTGGCGAAGGACGGGCTCGGGCTCGACTCGCCGGAGCTGGCCGCGATCGGGCACCGGGTGGTGCACGGCGGGATGTTCTTCACCGAGCCGACGGTGATCGACGACGCGGTGCTCACCGAGATCGAGCGGCTGATCCCGGTCGCCCCGCTGCACAACCCGGCCAACCTGACCGGCATCCGCACCGCGCGGGCGCTCCGTCCGGACCTGCCGCAGGTCGCCGTCTTCGACACGGCGTTCCACACGACCATGCCGGAGGCGGCGGCCCGCTACGCCATCGACCCGAAGATCGCCGACCGGCACCGGGTCCGCCGCTACGGCTTCCACGGCACCTCGCACGCGTACGTCTCGCGGGCGACCGCGCGGCTGCTGGGGAAGACACCGGAAGAGGTGAACGTGATCGTGCTGCATCTGGGCAACGGGGCGTCCGCCTCGGCGGTCCGCGGCGGACGGTGCGTGGACACCTCCATGGGGATGACGCCTTTGGAAGGGCTCGTGATGGGAACCCGTTCCGGCGATCTGGACCCGGCCGTCATTTTCCATTTGGCGCGTGTTGGCGGAATGTCCATGGACGAGATCGACACTCTTCTCAACAAGGGGAGCGGTCTGTTCGGACTGTGCGGTGACAACGACATGCGCGAGATCCGGCGCCGGATCGACGAGGGCGACGAACAGGCGAAGCTCGCCTTCGACATCTACATCCACCGTCTGAAGAAGTACATCGGCGCCTACTACGCGGTGCTCGGCCGGGTGGACGCGGTGGCGTTCACGGCGGGCGTCGGGGAGAACGCGGCATCCGTGCGGGAGGCCGCCCTGGCCGGGCTCGACGGGCTGGGACTGGCCGTCGATCCGGAGGCGAACGCCGCCCGGGCGGACGGGCCGCGACTGATATCCCCGGCGGGTGCGCGCGTGGCCGTCGCCGTGGTGCCGACGGACGAGGAACTGGAGATCGCCGAGCAGACGTACGCGCTGGTCGGAAGTAAACCCGTAAGTAACCCGGCAGCACCGGTGAATAACAGCTGAGCATATAGGCGCCCATTTGTATCTTCCGCCAGACGGAATATTCCGCAGCGAAACAAACCGATAGGATCGCCCCATGCGCCGTTCGAAAATCGTCTGTACTCTCGGCCCCGCGGTCGACTCCCACGAGATGCTCGTCGCCATGATCGAGGCGGGTATGAACGTGGCCCGGTTCAACTTCAGCCACGGCTCCCACGCCGAGCACCAGGGGCGGTACGACCGCGTCCGGGCCGCCGCCAAGGAGACCGGGCGCGCCATCGGCGTCCTCGCCGACCTGCAGGGCCCGAAGATCCGCCTGGAGACCTTCGCCGAGGGACCGGTGGAGCTGGAGCGCGGTGACGAGTTCGTCATCACGACCGAGGACGTGCCGGGCGACAAGACCATCTGCGGTACGACCTACAAGGGCCTGCCGGGCGACGTCTCGCGCGGCGACCAGATCCTCATCAACGACGGCAACGTCGAGCTGAAGGTCCTGGACGTCGAGGGCCCGCGGGTGCGGACGATCGTCATCGAGGGCGGTGTCGTCTCCGACCACAAGGGCATCAACCTGCCCGGCGCGGCCGTGAACGTGCCCGCGCTGTCCGAGAAGGACGTCGAGGACCTGCGGTTCGCGCTGCGCATGGGCTGCGACATGGTCGCGCTGTCCTTCGTGCGGGACGCCAAGGACGTCGACGACGTCCACAAGGTGATGGACGAGGAGGGCCGCCGGGTCCCCGTCATCGCCAAGGTGGAGAAGCCGCAGGCGGTGGAGAACATGGAGGGCGTCGTGATGGCGTTCGACGCCGTCATGGTGGCCCGTGGCGACCTGGCCGTCGAGTACCCGCTCGAGAAGGTCCCCATGGTGCAGAAGCGGCTCATCGAGCTGTGCCGGCGCAACGCCAAGCCGGTGATCGTGGCGACCCAGATGATGGAGTCGATGATCACCAACTCCCGGCCGACCCGCGCCGAGGCCTCCGACGTGGCCAACGCGATCCTGGACGGCGCCGACGCGGTCATGCTGTCGGCGGAGTCCTCGGTGGGCGCCTACCCGGTCGAGACCGTCAAGACGATGTCGAAGATCGTCGCGGCGGCCGAACAGGAGCTGCTCAGCAAGGGCCTGCAGCCGCTCGTCCCCGGCAAGAAGCCGCGTACGCAGGGTGGCTCGGTGGCCCGTGCGGCCTGCGAGATCGCCGACTTCCTCGGCGGCCGCGGCCTGGTCGCCTTCACGCAGTCCGGAGACACGGCCCGCCGTCTGTCCCGCTACCGCGCCCAGCAGCCGATCATCGCCTTCACCACCGACGAGAACACCCGCAACCAGCTCACCCTCAGCTGGGGCGTGGAGTCGCACGTGGTGCCGTTCGTGAACAGCACGGACGAGATGGTCGACATGGTCGACCAGGAGCTCGCGAAGATCAAGCGCTTCCACCCCGGCGACACCGTGATCATCACGGCCGGCTCGCCACCCGGCGTCCCCGGCACCACCAACATGCTCCGCGTCCACCACATCGGCGGCATCAACAAGTGACGCCCCGCTAGGGACCGTTGACAGCACTGAGGGCGCCCCCTGTGGCAGGGGGCGCCCTCAGCCGTTTCACCACGGCCGGCTCACGCCTCGGCGACCGCCTCCGCGATGCCCTGCGCCAGGGCATCGAAATTCTCCCGGTAGAAGGCCAGTTCACGGTGGAACGCCTCCTCCGAGAACATGCCCCGCTCCAGCAGCACGACGGCCGACGCGGTCATGGCGCTGTGCAGGACGTGCAGCTCCGCGAGAGACAACCGGAGTTCGAAGGAGGTCTCGGGCCGGTGGGCGAACCGCCCGGCGAGGGCGTCGACCGTCGCGGGCCCCGCACCGAGCCGCACGACCAGCGCCGCGTCACCCGGCACCCGCGCCCGCAAAAACGTCAGCGCCCGGTGGAACGCCTCGGCCTGGGCCGGGGTGACGCGCGCGACGAACGCGTCGCCCTCACGAGTGAGCCGCAGGCGCGCCCTCATCCGGTCACCTCGCGGACGGCGTCGGCGATGCCGAGCGCAAGGGCGTCGAGGTTCTCACGGAAAAAGCCCAGTCTGGTACGGAACGCCTCCTGCGAGAGCCTTCCGTCCGACAGGAACATGGTCGCCACCGAGGTGAGCGCTGCGTGCACGGTGTGCAGCTCCTGCCACCGGAACGGGACCTCGACCGGCTCCCCGGCGTCGACGACCAGCCGTTCGACCAGGTCGTCGACCTCCTGCGCGGTCGCGCCCAGTTGCAGCGCCAGGACGTGCTCACCCAGGTCCCGGTTGCGCAGGAAGGCAAGGGCCTCGCGCACGGCGAGCGCCTGGGAACGGGTGAGCCGCACGACGAACGCCGCGCCGTCCCGCCGCAGTACGACCTCGGTCCTCACACCGTCACCGCCGCCGCACTACTGGCTGGGGCCGTTCGGGACATAGCGTCCGCCTTTCAGGAAGTCTGCCTTGGGCAGCTTGTAGCCGTGGATGAACCGGGACGTGATGATGACGATCACGCCCTTGTCCTCGTCGTAGGCGACGGGATTGCCGGTCCGGGAGTCCCGGTGCGTGCCCTTTCCGCGCCAGCCCTTGAAGTACTCGGCCATGGCCTTCAGGTCCCGGCCGATGCCCGGGATGCTGTGGTCCGCAGCCTCCTTGCTGTCTCCCATCATCCGCTTCCACTGGTACTCGATGCCGTCGGCCACGTCGGGCCCGTACTTCTCGTCGAAGAAGTCCAGGATTTCGTACGACAGGTCGGCCAGCTCGTCGAGGTCGCACAGGTCCGGTTCGTCGTCGTCCGAGGCGGCGGCAGCGGCCACCGGCACCGGTGAGGACGACTTCGCCGACGAGAACACCGCCGTCCGCGCGGACGGCTTGCGCACACACGCCGGGAGGCCGGGCTCCTTCTTCGCCTTCTCGGCCAGCTTGCGCAGCTTGTCGAGAGTGCGCTTCGCCTTGGCCGAACCCTCGAAGAACTCGGTGACCCCCTTGGAGACCTTGATGATCGCCTTGCCGACGGCGGGAATCTTCGTCAGCGGGATGGCCACGCCGACCACGTTGACCAGCGTCCACAGACAGCTCTCGACGTCGCCCTTGGTGAAGCAGTTCTTCAGGTCGGTCCAGCCGATGTAGTCCAGGAGGATCTGACCGCCGTTCTGCTTGACCCAGGCCAGCAGGTCCATCGAGGCGAGCGCCTGGGCCGCGCGGTACTGGTCCAGGCACTCCTGACCGCAGGCGCGCAGCAGGGCGGCCTCCAGGTCACTGCTCAGCGCGGGGGCGTCGTACGGCTGGTCGGCACGCTGCTTGCGGAGGGCCTCCACCTGCTCGCGCTGGGCCTTCTCGGCACGGTCCGCTGCGGCGTCCGCCTCCTGCGCGTGCCCCTGTGCGTCGGCGGCCGCCTTCTCGGCCTTGACGGCGTCCGATTCGGCAGCGGAGGCGATCCCGTCGGCCTGCGCGGAGGCCCTCTCGGCGGAGTCGGCCGAGGAGCGGGCGCTCACGGCGTCCCGTTCGGCCTCGGTGGCATCACGGTCGGCCTGCGCGGACGCCGACTCCGCCTCGTTCGCCGCGAAGTTGGCGTAGAGGGCGTCGGTACCCGCCTGCTCGTCGTACTTCTGAGCGCTCGCGTCGGCCTTCTTCGCCGCCGCCGCGTCTGCGGAGGCGGCGGCGGCCGAGGCGTTCGCGGCCGCGGCGGAATCGACCGCCTGCACCGCGTAGGCGGCCGCATCGGCCGATGCCTGAAGAGCGATCTTGGCGTCGCCGGCCGCCTTGTCGGCCAGCGCCTTGGCCTGCGCCGCCGCCTTCTTCGCCTCGTCCGACTTGGCCTTGGCCGCGGCGGCCTGCTGCTGAGCAAGGGTCTTGGAGCTCTGGCCGACCAGTACCGCGAACGCGGCGGAGGAGTCCGACTCCTGGTAGGGGGAGCCGAGGCTGATCGCTTCGTCGGCCGTCTTGGTGGTCGCGACAGCCGCGTCCCGGGCGGCCTGCGCATACTGGGCCGTGGCGGTGGCGTACCCGGCGGTCTTCGCCGACCATGCTGCCGTCTTGACCGCCTCGGCCTGTGCGGCGGTGGCCTCCTTGCGCGCGGCAATGGCGGCCGCCTGGGCCTTCTTGGCCTCGCCGTCGGCCTTTCTCGCCTTCTCCTTCGCCGCTGCCGCCGCGTCGATCGCCTCGGCCGCCGCCGCGTGCGCGGTGGCCGCGGCGGCGGTGGTCTTCCGGTAAGCGGCTTGGGCGGCGTCAGACGCCGAACGGGCACGTGAGGCTGCTGCCTCTGCGCGGGTGGCCGCCGCGCGGGCGCTCACCGCGGCCGCCGACGCGTCGTTCGCCGCGGCCCTGGCCCGGCTTGCCGCTCCGGCGGCCGCGGTAGCCGCACCCCGCGCTTCGGTGGCCGCCTGCCGGGTCTCGGCGGCGGCGTCGGTTCCCGCGGCCGCCGCGGCCGCTGACTCGAGCGCGGCTGCCCGGGACGCGGTGGCGTCCCGCTCGTGCTCCGCCTTCACCGCCTCGTTGCGTTTCTGGAAAGCGAGGCGGTCCGCCTCCTCGGCCGCGGCCCGCTTCTCGGACGCCGTGGCACCGGCCGTGCTCGCATCCGAGAGGGCCCGCTGGGCGTTGCTCTCCTCGGTGCGCGCCCGGGCCTCGGCCGCCTGGGCGTTCTTCCGCTCGGCGGCCGCCTTGTCCCGCTCCCGCTCGGCGTTGGCCTTCTCGGCCTCCGCGACCTCCCGCTGCCGCTTCGCCTCGGCGGCACCGGTTCTGGCGTCCTGCTCCGCCTTCTCGGCCGTCGCGCGGGCGTTCTTCGCGGTGGTGGCGTCGGCCGCGGCCTCGGCGGCCAGTTTGGCCGCGGAGTCCGCGGCGGCCTTCGCCTGGGCCTTGGCCTCCAGTGCGGCCGTCTTGCGGAACTCGGTGTTCAGCGCGTGCGTCTGGGTCTTGGCCAATGCCAGAAGCGTCTGGGAGTCGGCCACGGTGGCCTTCGCCGCGTTCGAGGCGGTCAGCGTGGCCTTCGCCGCGGCTTGGGCGGCGGCGTACGAGGCCTTGGTCACCTGCACCGACTGCTGGGCGTACAGGAGGCCCCGGCCGCGGGGCAGCTTCGCCGCGTCGGCTGTCTGCCAGGCCTTCTGTTGCTGGGTGGTCACGGTGTCGGCGGCCGTCTTCGCCCGTGCGACGGCCGCGTCCGCCGCGGTCACCTGCTTGGCCGCGGCTGCCTTCGCCGCGTTCAGGTCGGCCGTCGCCTTGGTGAAGTCGGCAGCCTTGGGGTAATTGATGGAGTCCTTGTGGGCGGCCCAGTACTTCTGCCAGTACAGGATCTGGTCCGCGAGCCACGCCTGGCGGACCGCCTCGGTCATGGCCTCGGTGGCGGCCCGCGTCTCCTTCGCAGCGGCGGCCTCGGCGGCGACGATCTGCTTACGCTGATCGGCCTGGCCGGCGTACTCCGCCTCCCACTCCGTGTAAGCCGCGGTGACGACACCGGTCAGCACCCGGTAGTGGTCGATGGGGTTGTCGCTGTCGCAGGCAGCCCAGGCCTGCTTCAGTGCCTCGACCTCGGTGCGGAACTCCAGCGAGTCCGGCTCGGGGGCCTTGGTGGCGAAGCCGCCGAAGCGCAGGAAGGTGGCGATGTCGTTGGCCGAGGAATAGCCCAGGTTGGTCGTGTCGAGCAGATCCTTGCCGGCGACGTCCTTGTAAGCGGCAGCCCAGGCGTCCCCGCCGGTGTCGAACGCGTCGAGGACCTTCTTGGCCTGGTCCAGGGAGGCCTGGCCGGGGTGCGGGGTGGGGTCGTCCTTGGCCTTGTCGTACAGCTTCTGCTGCGTGCCGAGGGTGAAGGTGACGATGTCCGCGCCGAACTCGGGGGCCCAGAAGTCCCGGCCGTTCGAGGAGTTCACCGAGCGGTACGGCTTGTTGGTCTCGTCCAGTTTGGTCTGGCGGTCGCGGAACGCGTTCAGGGCGGCGATTCCCGCGTCCCGATCGCGGAGGGCGGCCTGGCCCCACTCGCCGAGCAACGCGTCCGGCGTCACGAAGGCGCGCAGTGCGGCGTCCGTGCCGGTGAGCCTGGCCGCTGCGGCCGCCTTGAGGTCGGGGCCGCCGAAGTGCACGGCCTGGCCCGCCTGGCAACGGTCCGCGCGGGCCTGGGCGCCCAGGCTGATGCGCAGGGTGCGCTGGTAGGGGTTGGCCGGGTTGTCGCCCGGCTCGTCGGCGGCGGCCGGGACCGCATGGACGAGTCCGCCGAGCACCGCTGCGGCGGTGACGAGCGCCGTGCCGGCGATGCTCCGCTGGAGCCGCCTTCCCCCGGTGCGTCTGTATCTGTTCCTTTGTGCTGTTCGCACGTCAGTTCCTTCCTCAGGATGGTCAGTCCGTCAGTCGGTCCGCGCGGAAAGCGGGCAGGAAGCAGCAAAGGATGAAAAAGGCACAAACCCCCCTATGGCGTGCGGTCAACACGCCACCCCGCCCCCCTCCCCCGGGGACGCGATCATCCTGTCAGGCCAGGGCATTTTACGAAAGCAATATCGGCGGTTTATTCGTGCTTTTGAATCACCCCCTCCCCCAAGGGGCAGTGAACGCGACTGTGCCCCGCCGAGTTGGTACTCGGCGGGGCACAGTCTCCTCGCGGCTCCCGAACGGGTCTCTGGTGGGGCTCAGCCGGTGCCGTCGGTGGTGTACACGTGCATCCCGGGCACGGTCAGGGTGCCTCCGAACTGGCCCGCCTGGACGACCTTCACGTTGGTGAAGTAGATCAGCGGGATGTTCAGCGGCGGCGGGTTGTCCGGGCTGAACGTGATCGGGATCAGGCCGAAGAGGTTGCCGGAGATCGACTCCGTGTACATCGTCGTGTCACCGTCGCGGATCGTGGACTTCGAACCGGGGGCCGCCTGGACGTGGTAGGTCTTGTCGATCTTCGTGTCCTTGACCGTCTGGTGCAGGTCACCGATGTCGGTACCGCCCGAGATGACGTACTTCAGGACCTTCTTCGTCTTGCCGCTGGCCGTCCGCACCTCGACGATGCCCTGGTAGTCGGCTCTGTTCAGGGTCAGCGAGCTGGCGCTGAGGTACCAGGGGTCGTCCGCCACCGTCACCTTGTTGTCGACGCCGCTCACGTCGTCGGTGGCCGCCTTGCAGTCGTCCGCCGACGCACTGGAACTCGCGGACGGGCTCGGCGAGGCACTGGAGGTGGCGTCGCCGGCCGCCTTCGTGGCGTCCTTGGTGACCTCGCCGGCCGCCTTGGTCGCCGTGTCGGTGGTGCCCTTGACGGTGTCCGTGACCTTCTTGACGGTCTTGGACACGGTGTCGGAGCCGCTGTCCTTGCCCGACGAGGACGACGAGGACCCGGAGGACCCGGAGGACCCGGAGGACCCGGAGGACTTGGACGACGAGCCGGCGGACGCCGAGGCCGACGGCGACGGAGTGGCGCTCGCCGCGGAGTCCGACGAGGACGAACTCGTGCTGCCGCCGCCGAGGATGCCGGTGATGGCGTCCCCGATGGAGCCCAGCAGACCGCCGCCGCCGCTGCTCGTGGAGGCGGACGGCGAGGGGGTGGCCGTCGCCCCGGAGCCGGACGAACCCGAGGACGAGCCCGAATCACCCGACGAAGCGGACGACTTGGACGCGGACGGCGTCGGTTTCGCCGCCTCGTCGGAACCTGAATCCGACGAGGACGACGTGCCGGACGACGACGTCGGGTCCTTGGTGCCGGACGACGCCGTGGCCGAAGGGGTCGCCGGGTCCGTGGCCTTGTCGCTCGCGCTCGCCGAGGCGGAGGGCGAGGCGGTGTCCAGGGCGGAGACGCAGTTCTTGTAGTCCTCGGCGAGGCTCTTCGACGCCGACGGCGACGTGTTGTTCGTGTCCGCGATGGCGAGCGTCGAGGTGAAGCCCATGCCCATGATGACGGCCGTCGGCATCGCCACGGTGGCTATCGCCTTGCCGGCCGGCATCTGGAACCTGGTGAACAGCGGCCTCTTGGGTGCCGCGTGGCGCGGCCCGGTTCTCACACGGGACTCGTCCACCTCGGTCCCGTGGGTCACCTCGTCAGCCGGCACTGTGCCTCCCGTTCGCCCCGTTCACCGGGCTCGTTCCTGACAGGTCGTTCGACTCCACGCCGTCCGGGCCCGGGTAGTAGGCGGCCTCCTGCGGGGCGTCGTCCGCGGCCGGCGGGATCTCGCCCTCCGGCTGCGGCTTGGGGGGCGCACCCGGGGACCAGGCCACGGCCATCGCTCCGCCGATCAGGGCGAGCAGGAAGCCCATGATGAAGCCGCCGAAGTTGGACACCGGAAGGGACACCAGCGCCAGCAGGATCGCGGCGATCCCCGCGAACGTGCGGATGTGCCTCTGGAACCAGAGGCTGATGCCCAGGACGACGAGCAGCACGCCGATGATCAGGGACCCGGCACCAGCTGTGGTCGCCATCGCGACCGTCAGGCCGCCGAGCTGGAGGTGCGCGTACGGGAAGTACATGATCGGGAAACCGGCGAGCAGGATGTACAGACCGGCCCAGAACGGCCGCGTGCCCCGCCAGGCGCGGAACTGCAGCCTCCGGCGGGTGAACTGGCCGGGTGTGGCGGCAGGGGTCTCGGCGCTCATGGAAAACAGCTCCCTGGTGCGGCGTTGCTGTGGTGGTGGTGCTGTGTGGTGCGGCGGCGGTGTGTGGTACCGCGTGTACCGCCCACGAAGAGTGGGCGGAAGGTGGCCGGGCGGGAGCGCCGTCGGCTCCCCCGCCCGTCACGGAGTGCCTAGTAGCACTCCTCACCCTTCGTCGAGATCGACATGTGCAGACCGCTCAGCTGGAAGGTCGCGGCAGTGGTGGCCCACGCCGTCTGCTTCACCTTCGTCAGCGTGGCTTCGTCCGCTTCCTGCCCGAACCCGTCCGGGTTCGCCTTGCCGGCCTTGACCTCGTCCTGGTTGACACCCGGACCCTTGGTCATGCTCCCCGCAGCGACACCAATGTTGATGTTGCTGAACGTCGCATTCTCGGTCTGCAGGTCATCGAGGTCGATGTACAGCTTGCTGGCCTCGACCGGGTGGTTCGGGTCGGTGCCCGCCCGCAGGATCAGGCTGACGTTCCCGAAGAACGGCACCTTGGGCGTGACCACGGACTGGCACAGGTTGGTGATGGTCGCCTTGTTGAAAGCCGACACCGCCACCGGGTGAACCGTGTCCTTGGAGACGGTGCTTCCCATGTCGACGGCACCGTACTGCTCGAAGCCATAGCCATGAAGCGAGTCGGCCGCGACCTTGAACTGCTGGCCCGACACACTGAACGACGCGGCCAGAGCGCCCTGCGCGAGGGCGACACCTATACACGCCGTGGCGGCGACGCTGGGCACCATGACCACAGCGAACCGCTTCCATCTGGTCCCGCCACGCACCTGGGACTCCATATTTCCTCCTTCTCGGACGTACATCTCCTGGCCCGGAATCGCCCCCAACGGCGGCTCAGCCGGGCAGGGATGGGAGAAGTGCTACGTCCTCGGAAGGGGAGCGCCCGCGCTCGGAGGCGCGAACCGCACCTCGATCACCGGCGATCACCCCCGAGCGACAACCACTGGTCGCGCCTGACACGCATCACGCACAACCCTGCCGGACAGGCTTCACCCAGAAGGTGAAGACCCCCCTGCCCAAGAGCCGGCGTCACTGCCGCCGACTCTGCTCGGTGGGGACCCAGATGAACCCGTGAGCCCGACCGGCTGTCGGGGTACGGGAATGGACCGAGCGTCGCCGATCGTGGTGCATTCTCGGCGCCCGCACAAGGGGCTTCGTTACTCGGTAGTAACGGCGTGATAACCGATGGACGACCCGCCGGTCTCGGAGTGCGACGCTGGGTGTCGTCGAGGGGCGGAACAAAGATGTTGATACATGGACGGAACCAGACAGGCCAACGTCCCTGTTTTACTGCGAGTAACAGCGGCTGCGATTACCAAGATTTGGTAAAGAGCAGCCGCTGTGATCCCTTCTCGGCCAATCTTTCACTCGGGCATCACATGGCGTGACGTTTAGCGACTGGTCAGAACCCGGTTCAGAACAGCGCCCGCGCCAAGGCCCGGCGCGCGCCCACGACGCGCGGGTCGTCGGTGCCGACCACCTCGAAGAGTTCGAGCAGCCGCCGCCGTACGGCGTCCCGGTCGTCCCCCGCGGTCCGCTGCACCGTCTCGATCAGCCGTCCGAAGGCGTCCTCCACGTGCCCGCCGACCAGGTCCAGGTCGGCGGCCGCGATCTGCGCCGCGGCGTCGGCGGGCTTCTCGGCCGCGTCCCTGCGCACCTGCTGGGGGTCCATCCCCTGCACCCGCTGGAGCAACTCGGCCTGCGCGAGCCCCAGCTTGGCCTCGCTGTTGGCCGGGTCGTCGCTCAGCACGTTCTGGTACGCCCGGACCGCACCGCCGAAGTCACCGGCGTCCAGCGCCTGCACGGCGGCTTCGAGGAGCGCGTCGTACGGCCCGGCCGGCGCCGCGGCCGGCGGCTGGGCGCCCGGCTGCGCGTCGGCGTCGACGACGAGTCCGGTGAGACCGAACCGCTGCTCGGCGACCTGGATCAACTGGTCGAGGGTGCCCCGGATCTGCTCCTCGCCCGCCGCCCCCTGGAAGAGCGGCAGCGCCTGTCCGGCGACGACCGCGAAGACGGCCGGGATGCCCTGGATCCCGAACTGCTGCATCAGCATCTGGTTGGCGTCGACGTCGATCTTGGCCAGCAGGAAGCGGCCGTTGTACTCGACGGCGAGGCGCTCCAGGACCGGGCTCAGCTGCTTGCAGGGCTGACACCACTCGGCCCAGAAGTCGATGACGACGGGGACTTCGGCGGACCGCTGGAGGACATCGCGCTCGAAGCCTGCTTCGTCGACGTCGATGACCAGGTCGGCCGGGGCGACGGCACCGGTACCACCCTGCCGGGCCGCTTCGGCGCGCGTCTGCTCGGCCTTGGCCTTGGCCTCCTGGGCCGCCTTCACCGCGGCGAGGTCGACGACGCCGCTCATGGACATGTTCCGTGGCTGCATGCGTCTATCCTCCCCCGTTCCCGCGCGTGTGTGAAAAGCGTCGTGAAAGCCGGGCCCACGGCACGCTCCGGACGGGCCCTGCTTTCGCTACGACCCGTAGCGTAATGCCATCGAGCCCCCGCCCGACACCGATTCCCGGTGATCTCCCTCACGACCCCGCCCGAACCGGCCGGTTATGGTCGTGGGATGCAGAGCCGCACCCCCGCCAGCCGTACCGGCCGTCCGCGCAGCGCCGCCGCGGACGCGGCGATCCTGGCGGCGACGCGGCAGGCACTGGTGGAACTGGGCTGCTCCAAGCTCACCCTGGGGGACGTGGCGACCCGGGCCGGAGTCGCGAAGACCACGCTCTACCGCCGTTGGGCGGGCAAGAACGAGCTGGTCGTGGACGCGGTGGCGGAGCTCTTCGACGAACTCGAACTGCCCGACCGCGGCAGCCTCGCGGAGGACATCGAGGGCGTGGTGCTCCAGTTCGCGGCCATCCTGGACCGCCCGGAGGCGAAGAGCGGGCTGATGGCGGCGGTGGCCGAGTCGACCCGGGACGAGGCACTGCGGGAACGCATCCGCACCTCGATCGTGGACCGCCAGAAGCGGCTGGTCCTGGAGGGCCGGGAGCGCGCCCAGCGGCGCGGCGAACTCCCCCCGGAACCGGACCCCGCCGCGGCCGCCCGCACGGCGGACCTGATCTTCGACGTGGTGGCCGGTTCGGTGGTGCACCGCGCCCTGGTGAGCGGCAAACCGGCGGACGAGGAATGGGTGCGCGGCCTGACCAGGGTCCTGCTGCTCGGCCTGGCGGGCGCGGCGCGGGACGCCACAGGGTGACCCCCGTGCCGGTCCCGCCGCGCGCGGGGACGCCGGCACCGGCTCCCGGCCGCCGCCCGCCACCGGTCGCCTAGGGCGTGTTGCGAAAGTCCCGTCGTCCGCCCGGAGGGCGGGCCGCGCGGCGTCAGGTGCGTGCTCTGGGGGTCCCCCCGGCCGAAGGCTGGGGGGAGCGTGCATGGCGTCGCGCGGCAGGCGGGACTTTCGCACACGCCCTAGAAGCCCGGCGGCTCCGTGTACACCCCCCACTCGTCCCGCAGCGTCCCGCAGATCTCGCCCAGGGTCGCCTCCGCGCGTACCGCGTCGAGCATCGGGGGGATCATGTTGGCGCCGGAGCGGGCGGCGGCCAGGACGGCGTCCAGGGCGGTGCGCACCGCGCCGTCGTCCCGCGCGGCCTTCCGCTCGCCCAGCACCCGCACCTGCTCCCGCTCCACCTCGTGCGAGACCCGCAGGATCTCCAGGTCCCCGGTGACGGAACCGGTGTGCACGTTGACGCCGACGACCCGCTTGTCGCCCTTCTCCAGCGCCTGCTGGTACCGGAAGGCCGACTCGGCGATCTCCCCGGTGAACCAGCCGTCCTCGATGCCCCGCAGGATCCCGGAGGTGACCGGCCCGATCGGGTGCCGTCCGTCCGGGTGGGCGCGCAGCCCGCGCTCCTTGATCTGGTCGAAGATCTTCTCGGCGTCGGCCTCGATCCGGTCGGTGAGCTGCTCGACGTACCAGGAACCGCCCAGCGGGTCGGCCACGTTGGCGACCCCGGTCTCCTCCATGAGCACCTGCTGGGTGCGCAGGGCGATCTCGGCGGCCTGCTCGCTGGGCAGCGCGAGGGTCTCGTCGAGGGCGTTGGTGTGCAGCGAGTTGGTCCCGCCGAGCACCGCGGCGAGCGCCTCCACCGCCGTGCGCACCACGTTGTTGTACGGCTGCTGGGCGGTCAGCGAGACCCCCGCGGTCTGGGTGTGGAAGCGCAGCCACTGCGACTTCTCGGACCGGGCGCCGTAGACGTCCCGCAGCCACCGGGCCCAGATCCGGCGTGCGGCGCGGAACTTGGCGATCTCCTCGAAGAAGTCGACGTGCGCGTCGAAGAAGAAGGACAGGCCGGGTGCGAAGACGTCGACGTCGAGGCCGCGGCTGAGGCCCAGTTCGACGTAGCCGAAGCCGTCGGCGAGCGTGTAGGCCAGCTCCTGCGCGGCCGTCGCGCCCGCCTCGCGGATGTGGTAGCCGGACACCGAGAGCGGCTTGTACGCGGGGATGCCGGCCGCGCAGTGCTCCATCAGGTCGCCGATGAGGCGCAGATGGGGCTCGGGCTGGAAGAGCCACTCCTTCTGGGCGATGTACTCCTTGAAGATGTCGGTCTGGAGCGTGCCGTTGAGGACCGACGGGTCGACGCCCTGCCGTTCGGCGGCGACCAGGTACATGCAGAAGACGGGGACCGCGGGCCCGCTGATGGTCATGGACGTCGTCACGTCGCCCAGCGGGATGTCCTTGAAGAGGACCTCCATGTCGGCGGCGGAGTCGATGGCCACCCCGCAGTGGCCCACCTCGCCGAGCGAGCGCGGGTCGTCCGAGTCGCGTCCCATGAGGGTCGGCATGTCGAAGGCGACGGACAGACCGCCGCCGCCGTTGCCGAGGATCATCTTGTAGCGCTCGTTGGTCTGCTCGGCGTTGCCGAACCCGGCGAACTGGCGGATGGTCCAGGTCCGCCCGCGGTAGCCGGTGGGATACAGCCCGCGCGTGAAGGGGTATTCACCCGGCCAGCCGATCCGCTCGAATCCCTCGTACGTGTCACCCGGTCGGGGCCCGTAGGCAGGCTCCACGGGGTCACCGGAGAGCGTGGTGAAGTCGGCGTCCCGCTTGCGGGCCGCGTCGTAGCGGGCCTGCCAGCGTCGGCGGCCCTCCTCGATGGCGTCAGCGTCCATACCCCCGAATTTACTAGGACGTCCAAGTAAATGTCGATGGAGACCCGCCGCACGGGTGTCCGTACGGCGGTGTGTCCCGGCTCTCAGGCCTTGGCCGCGACCGGCGAGGGCTCGGTCACCTTGGCTTCGAGTTCACGGGTGACCTTGCGCTCCACGAAGAAGGCGGCCGTCGGAACGGTGCCCGCCAGCAGCACCCACAGCTGCTTGCCGACCGGCCACTTCGCCTTGGAGCCCAGGTCGAAGGCGAAGACCAGGTAGACGACGTAGAGCCAGCCGTGCGCGATGGCGACGACCCGGGTGACGTCGGCCGCACCGGAGATGTCCAGCCCGTACTTGGCGATCATGCTCAGGCACAGCAGCACCAGCAGCACACCGGTGACGTAGGCCAGGACGCGGTAGCGGGTCAGCACGCTCTTTTTCATGGGGACGAGCGTAACCACCCGTTCCGGGAGATCTTGCCCCGGGGCACCGCTCGGCGCAGGGCGCGTTCAGTCCTCGTCGAAGTCGTGCGCGGCGACCCTGAGCGGCCGCAGCATCGCGAAGATCTCGCCGCACTCCTCGGCGTCGTACACACCGAGCCCGAAGTCCATCGCCATCAGGTCGCGGGTGGCCGCCTCGACGACCTCGCGGCCCTTCTCGGTGATCGTGGCGAGCGTGCCGCGGCCGTCGTTGGGGTTGGGCCGCCTGGCGACCAGACCCGACTTGACCAGCCGGTCGACCGTGTTCGTCACCGAGGTGGGATGCACCATCAGACGCTCACCGATCTTCGACATCGGCAGTTCGCCGGCCTTGGAGAAGGTGAGCAGGACCAGCGCCTCGTAGCGCGCGAACGTCAGCCCGTACGGCTTGACCACGGCGTCGACCTCGGCCAGCAGGATCTGCTGGGCCCGCATGATCGACGTGATCGCGGCCATCGACGGGACGCTCCCCCAGCGCTGCTTCCAGAGGTCGTCGGCACGGGCGATGGGGTCGAAGGGGAGACTGAGTGGCTTGGGCACGCCCCCGACCCTACCGGCCGGTCATATAGCGTTCAGCCCTGTCTCGGCTTTCGGTCACCTCCGGTGACGACCGCGAGATCCCGGCCCTGCCACGAGCCCGTGGGCGCCGTCCGCCGGGCCGCCGCCGCGAGGGCGCAGCAGCACACCGCGCCCACCGCACCGGCGCCCGCCACCGTGGCCCGTACCCCCACCGCCTCCGCCGCCACCCCGGCCAGCGCCATCCCCACGCCCTGGATGGTCATCAGCCCCGCGCTGAGCACCGTCATGGCCCGGCCGCGCAGCTCCTGCGGCACGGCGCGCACGAACCACTGGTCCAGGCCGAGCGTGTACGCCGACCCGGCGCCGGCCAGCGCCAGGAGCAGCGACGAGACGGCGAGGGAGGGGTGCAGCGCGTAGCCCAGGTACGGCAGCAGGGTGAGGCGGACCAGCGGGAGGGCGATCCGCTCCCGGGCGGCCGGGGCGAGCCGGGCCCCCGCGTACAGCTCCCCCGCGACCGTGCCGACCGGCAGCGCGCACATCAGCAGCCCGAGCCCCGGGGAGCCGGTGCCGAGGGCGTCGGCGTAGGGGGCGGCGAGGGCCTCGGGGACGACGGCGAACATCGCCGGGACCCAGAAGAGCAGGAGGAGCCGCCGGACCCGGGGGTCGGCGAGCAGCCGCCGGGTGCCGCCCCGCTCCCGGGTTCCGGCGCCGCGGGCGCGGGCGGGCCGGTGCCGGGTGCCCAGGCGCAGCAGCGCGGCCGAGGCGAGGAAGCCCGCGACGGTGATCAGCAGGGCGTGGCGGGGGCTGAGGACGGCGAGCAGCAGGCCGCCGAGGCCGTAGCCGACGAGCAGCGCGCTCTGGGCGACGATCCGCAGCAGGGAGCGGCCGAGCACGAACAGGTCGCCGCCGCCGAGGATGTCGGAGAGGGTCGCCATCCGGGTGCCGGAGAACACCGGCGAGACGACGGCGAGCGCGCAGCGCAGCCCGAGCAGCACGCCGATCCCGGTCCCCGGTACCGCCATCACGGCCACGCATCCGGCGCACACCAGGTCGCACACCACCAGCACCCGCCGGGCCGGGTAGCGGTCGCCGACGCCGGCCAGCAGTGTGCCGCCGACCAGGTAGGGCAGGAAGCCGAGTGCGAAGGTCAGCGCGCTGAGCAGCGGTGACCCGGTGAGGTCGTACACCAGGACGGACAGCGCGATCTCGCTGACGATCACGCCGAGCATGGACAGGACATGGGCGGCGAACACGGCACGGAACTCGGGGACACCGAGGACCCTGCCGTAACCGGCGGTGCCGGACGGGGCGGGAGCGGACATGACGGCAAGCGTGCCGCCGGGCCCTTTGCCGCCTTAGAGTTTCGGCACCACCCGAATCTTCACCGCCACAGGACCCCTCATGCCCTCCCGACTGCACTTCGACGAGGACGACTTCCTCCGGTGCCGGTTCGTCGTGTCGCCGTTGTGGGAGACGCAGGAGGCGGTGCGCACGCTGCGGCGGCCGGACCGGCAGGGGTACCACGCGCCGTGGCTGCGGCGGATCCGGGCGGTGGCCGACGGTCTCGACCTGACCCCGCTGTGGCTGCTGATGCCCCGGCACGGCCACTCCCCGGACTGGCTGGTGCCGCCCCCGGCCGGTCCGGCGGCCTCGGTCGAGGAGGAACTGGCGGCGCTGCGGGCGGTGGACCCGCACACGGCCCGCGCGGACACGGCACGTTCGCTCGCGGACACCCCCGGCGCCCTCGATTCGGCGACCGGTCGGGCCTGGCTCGCCGACCCGGCCCGCATGGTGCGGGAACTGACCGACGCCCTGGAGGCCGCCTGGGAGGTCCTGGTGGCCCCGGACTGGCCCCGGCTGCGCGCCCTGCTGGAGGCGGACATCGCCTTCCACTCCCGGCGGCTCGCCGAGGTCGGCCTGGGCGGCCTGCTGCCGGAGATCCACCGCGACTGCGCCTGGCGCAGCGGGACGCTGACCGTGCAGTCGGGGGGCCGGTACGAGCGGCGCCTCGGCGGACAGGGTCTGGTGCTGATGCCGAGCGTGTTCACCTGGCCGGACCTGATCAGCACCTTCGAGCCGCCCGCGCGCCCGACGCTGGTCTACCCCGCCCGGGGCATCGGCGGCCTGTGGACGGAGCCCGCGGCCACCACACCGGATGCGCTGGTACGGCTCCTGGGCCGGGGCCGCGCCACCGTGCTCGGCGCCCTCACCGACCCCGCGTCCACCACCGCCCTCGCCCACCGGCTCCGGCTGGCCCCCTCCTCGGTCTCGGCGCACCTGACGGCGCTGCGCGACGCGGGCCTGCTGACCTCCCGCCGCTACGGCCACCAGGTGCTGTACGAGCGGACCCCGCTGGGCATCGCCCTGGCGTCGGGCGCGACGGCCCCCGGGGACGGCTGAGCACCCCGGCCCGCCTCGGCCCGGGGTGCTCCGTGCGTGCCGTCGGCTATCCGGCGAGGTACCGCTCGACCGTCGCCACCTTGCTGGTGAGCCCGTCGGTGACACCGGGCCGGATGTCCGCCTTGAGGACCAGGGAGACCCGCGGGGCGCGCGCCTCCACGGCGGCGACGGCACGCCTGACGACGTCCATCACCTCGTCCCACTCGCCCTCGATCGAGGTGAACATCGCGTCGGTGCGGTGCGGCAGCCCGGACTCGCGTACGACCCGGACGGCGTCGGCCACGTACTCCCCCACGTCCTCGCCTACGCCCAGCGGCGTCACGGAGAAGGCGACGATCACGCGTTCACCACTCCCTCGTTGCGCGCGCGGGCGGCGATGACCGCGTCCTCGGCCTCGCGGCGCAGCTTGCGCTCCGCGAAGAAGCCGCCGGTCGGCAGCACCGAGAGGACGAAGTAGAAGGCCGCGGTCTTCGCGGACCACTTGGTGCGGTTCCAGGCGTCGGCCCAGAAGATCACGTACAGGATGAACAGGACACCGTGGACCGCGCCCATCACGGGCACCGCGTTGAAGTCCGTGGTCCGCTTCAGCACCGAGCAGACGAGGAGGACGAGGAAGGAGACGGCCTCCGGGGCGGAGACCAGGCGCAGGCGGCGGATGGCGGTGGCGGTCTTGATGTCCACGGGTCACCTTCGGTGGGAGAGACGTCCACTCTTTGTGAACGCGAGCACAAACGTCCCCCCATTGTGGCAAAGGAGCCTCGCGGACCCGGCGCGGGGGTGGGAAGGTGGAGCCCGACACGGAGGGGGTGCCGGGCGATGCAGTTCGTCTTCTTCATGACCCTGCCGGGGCTGGTGGTGGTGCTCACGGTCCTGGCCTTCGCGGACCAGTTGCTGCTGCGGGCCGGGCGGGCCGGGATGCTGCCCTGGCGGAACGCGGCACGGCAGGGCCAGATCTCCGCGACCGGCTTCGAACAGCTGCACGCGGCACTCTCGCCGGGCAAGCAGCACGAGCTCAAGGAGCGGCAGAGCTCGCTGGTGCTGCGCGACGACGAGGAGGACGGCGCGCCCCCGAGGTCCGCCGTCGACCTGACGGCCGGCACGGCGGTCATCCGGCTGCCCGGGGAGCGGCGGCCGGCCCCCTAGGGGGCGGATCCGGGGTGATGTCCACCCGAGGGATCTGTCGCCGCCGTCGGGCTGCGGCTACCTTCGCTGCGTGGCGATGTTCCGACTCCAGGGCAGCAAGGTGCTCGCCGTCGAGATGACCGGGGACGCCGTGAAGGCGAAGAACGGCTCGATGGTGGCGTACGACGGGCAGATGACGTTCAAGAAGATGACGGGCGGTGGTGAGGGGCTGCGGGGGATGGTGACCCGGCGGCTCACCGGCGAGCAGATGACGGTGATGGAGGTGAAGGGGCACGGGACGTGCTGGTTCGCGGACCGGGCGTCCGAGATCAACCTGGTCGGCCTCCAGGGCGACAAGCTGTACGTCGAGTCCAGCAACCTGCTGGCGACCGACGCCGGCCTGCGCACCGGCACGACGTTCACCGGCCTGCGCGGCGCCTCCCAGGGCAACGGTCTGTTCACGACGACGGTCGAGGGCCACGGCCAGGCCGCCATCATGTCGGACGGCCCGGCGGTGGTGCTCCGGGTGAGCGCGCAGTACCCGCTGACGGTCGACCCGGGTGCGTACATCGCCCACCAGGGCAACCTCCGCCAGTCCTTCCAGTCGGGCGTGACCTTCCGCACCTTCCTCGGGGAGGGCGGCGGCGAGGCCTTCCAGATCCGGTTCGAGGGGGACGGCCTGGTGTACGTGCAGCCGAGCGAGCGGAACACGATCGCGGGGGACGTCTGAGATGGCCCTGCGCGAGGTGAACTCCAAGATGGTCGAGGCGACCGTCGTCCCCGGGCAGCGGCTGTTCAGTCAGCGCGGGGCGATGCTCGCGTACAAGGGCGAGGTGTCCTTCACCCCCAACATCCAGGGCGGCCAGGGCGGGGTGATGTCGATGCTCGGCCGCCGGGTCGCGGGCGAGGCGACCCCGCTCATGACGGTCGAGGGCAGCGGCACGGTCTTCTTCGGGCACGGCGGCCATCACGTCCACGTCATCACCCTCACCGGCGACACGCTCTACGTCGAGGCGGACCGGCTGCTGGCCTTCGAGGGGACGCTCCGGCAGGGCACGATGTTCATGGGCTCGCAGGGCGGGGTGATGGGCATGGTGCGCGGCCAGGTCACGGGGCAGGGCCTGTTCACCACCACCCTGAAGGGTCACGGCGCGGTCGCCGTGATGGCCCACGGCGGGGTCTTCGAGATCCCGGTCACCCCGCAGCGCCCGGTCCACGTCGATCCCCAGGCGTACGTCGCCCACCACGGCGACGTCCGCAACAAGCTGTCGGCGGCGCTCGGCTGGCGGGACATGGTGGGCCGCGGCTCCGGCGAGGCGTTCCAGCTGGAGCTCAGCGGCAACGGGACGGTGTACGTGCAGGCCTCGGAGGAGAAACTGTGAGCGGATACGGTGCCGCCGGACCGGTCGTGCACGACCCCCTGACACTGCCCGTCGACGACAACGTCAACAAGTACACCTTCTGCGTGGAGCTCAAGGGGAGCCAGTGGTTCCTGCAGAAGGGGAAGATGATCGCCTACTACGGCTCGATCGACTTCAACGGCGTCGGACACGGCCGTCTCGACCGTCTGGTCCGCTCTTCCTTCCATTCGCCTCTGCACGCGAGCGACTGGGTGGTGGCGGAGGGCTCGGGCCGGATGCTCCTCGCCGACCGGGCCTTCGACGTCAATTCGTATGACCTGGACGACGGCAACCTGACCATTCGCTCCGGCAACCTGCTCGCTTTTCAGCCAAGTCTCGCGCTCAAGCAGTCCATCGTTCCCGGTTTTCTGACCCTTATCGGAACCGGAAAGTTTGTGGCCGCGTCCAACGGTCCGGTGGTGTTCATGGAACCGCCGATCCGGGTGGACCCGCAGGCACTGGTGGGGTGGGCCGACTGCCCCTCCCCCTGCCACCACTACGACCACGCCTATCTGACCGGCGTGATGGGCGGTCTACGTGCGATGACGGGCCTCGGCGGGGCCTCCGGGGAGGAGCACCAGTTCGAGTTCGTGGGGGCCGGCACGGTGCTGCTCCAGTCCACCGAAACCCTGATGGCGGAGCAGGCCACGGGAGCGGTTCCGCACGAGCCCGGGGTACCCGGTGGGGGAGGCCCTTTCACAGGGCCGCCACAGCAGCAGGGCACACCGCGCCTTCCCGGACAGCTGGGGGACCTCCAGCGTCGCTTCGGGCTGTGAGCGGTAGTCTGCGGAGTGTGACCTCGAACGCGTGCGCACAGTCACACCACCCTCACTAGTTCGCCTTTCAACATTTTAGGTAGACTTCATTCATGGAGACCGAAACGGCCACGCGCTGGCTGACCGATGCGGAGCAGTGCGCCTGGCGCACCCACCTGGAGGTCAACAGGCTGTTGACGTACCAGCTCGAAAAGGATCTGCAGCCCTTCGGCCTGACGATGAACGACTACGAGATCCTGGTGAACCTGTCCGAGTCCGAGGACTACCGGATGCGCATGAGCGACCTCGCGTCCGCCACGCTCCAGTCCAAGAGCCGGCTCTCGCACCAGATCACCCGCATGGAGAACGCGAACCTGGTCCGCCGGGAGAACTGCGAGTCGGACCGCCGCGGACTGTACGCCGTCCTCACCGAGCACGGCATGGAGACCATGAAGAAGGTGGCGCCACATCATGTCGCCTCCGTGCGGCGGCACTTCATCGACCTGCTGTCGCCGGAGGCACTCATAGAGCTGGACAAGGGCCTGAAGCCCATCGCGGAACACCTGCGGGGGCAGCGCGGGCGCCCATGACAGGGAACGGCGGCTGAAGACGGCGGACGGGAAGTTCAGGTCCCGTCCGCCGTCGCCGTGGGGCGCCCTTGCCGGGCAGCGCCCCCGGTCAGCCCTCCGTCAGCCCCGCCACCAGTTCGTCCGCCGCGCGGTAGGGGTCGAGGCCGCCGGCCACGATGCGTTCCGCCAGCGCACCCAGGTGGCGGTCCCCGTGCAGGTCGCCGATGCGTTCGCGCAGCGCCGTCACCGCGATCGTCTCGACCTCGCGGGCGGCGCGGGCCAGCCGGCGTTCCGCCAGGACGCCCCGCTCCTCCATCCACGCGCGGTGCTTCTCCAGGGCCGCCACGAGGTCGTCGATGCCCTCGGCGCGCGCGGCGACCGTCTTGACGACGCTCGGCCGCCAGTCGCCGGGACCGCGGGACTCGCCGAGGCCCAGCATGTGGTTCAGTTCGCGGGCCGTGGCGTCCGCGCCGTCGCGGTCCGCCTTGTTGACGACGTACACATCGCCGATCTCCAGGATTCCGGCCTTGGCCGCCTGGATGCCGTCGCCCATGCCGGGGGCCAGCAGGACGACCGAGGTGTCGGCCTGGGAGGCGATCTCGACCTCCGACTGGCCGACGCCCACCGTCTCCACCAGGATCACGTCACAGCCCGCCGCGTCCAGCACCCGGATGGCCTGCGGGGCCGCCCAGGCGAGACCGCCGAGGTGGCCCCGGGTGGCCATCGAGCGGATGTAGACGCCCGGGTCCGAGGCGTGGTCGGACATCCGGACGCGGTCACCGAGGAGGGCGCCGCCCGAGAACGGCGAGGACGGGTCGACGGCCAGGACGCCGACCCGCTTCCCCTGTTTGCGATAGGCACTGACCAGTGCCGAGGTGGAGGTCGACTTGCCGACGCCCGGTGAACCGGTCAGGCCCACCACATACGCGTTGCCCGTCAGCGGCGCGAGCGCCGCCATGACCTCCCTGAGCTGCGGCGACGCCCCCTCCACCAGTGAGATCAGCCGGGCCACCGCACGCGGTCGGCCCTCCCTGGCCTGGGCCACCAGGGTGGCGACGTCCTGCATCACAGCTCCGTTCGCTGAAGAAACGTACTCAGGCCTTCGGTACCCGCACGATCAGCGCGTCACCCTGTCCGCCGCCACCGCACAGCGCCGCCGCGCCGACCCCGCCGCCCCGGCGCTTGAGCTCCAGGGCCAGGTGCAGCACGAGCCGCGCGCCGGACATCCCGATGGGGTGGCCCAGGGCGATGGCGCCACCGTTGACGTTCACCCTTTCCGTGGACACGCCGAGGTCCTTCATTGACTGCACGGCGACCGCGGCGAAGGCCTCGTTGATCTCGATGAGGTCCAGGTCGCGAACGCCGAGACCCTCCTTCTTCAGGGCGTGGGCGATGGCGTTGGACGGCTGGGACTGCAGCGAGTTGTCCGGTCCGGCCACGTTGCCGTGGGCGCCGATCTCGGCGAGCCACTGCAGGCCCAGCTCCTCGGCCTTGGCCTTGCTCATCACGACCACGGCCGCCGCACCGTCGGAGATCTGCGAGGAGGAACCGGCGGTGATGGTGCCGTCGCGGGTGAAGGCCGGGCGGAGCTTGCCCAGCGACTCGACGGTGGTCTCGCCGCGGATGCCCTCGTCCTTGCTGAAGACGACCGGCTCGCCCTTGCGCTGCGGGATCTCCACCGGGGTGATCTCCGCCTCGAAGATGCCGTTCTTCTGCGCGGCGGCGGCCCGCTGGTGGGACAGGGCGGCGATCTCGTCCTGCTCGGCGCGCTCGATGCCGAGGCGCGCGTTGTGCTTCTCCGTGGACTCGCCCATGGCGATGTTCTCGAAGGCGTCCGTGAGGCCGTCGTAGGCCATCGCGTCGAGCATCTCGACGGCGCCGTACTTGAAGCCCTCGCGGGACTTCGGGAGCAGGTGCGGGGCGTTGGTCATGGACTCCTGCCCGCCCGCGACCACGATGTCGAACTCACCCGCGCGGATCAGCTGGTCGGCGAGGGCGATGGCGTCGAGGCCGGAGAGGCACACCTTGTTGACGGTGAGCGCCGGGACGCTCATCGGGATCCCGGCCTTCACGGCGGCCTGCCGGGCGGGGATCTGGCCGGCACCCGCCTGGAGCACCTGGCCCATGATCACGTACTGCACCTGGTCGCCCCCGATCCCCGCACGGTCGAGGGCGGCCTTGATCGCGAAGCCGCCGAGGTCGGCTCCGGAGAAGGACTTCAGCGAGCCCAGCAGTCGTCCCATGGGCGTCCGCGCGCCCGCGACGATCACCGAGGTCGTTCCAGAGGTTCCAGAAGTCATGAGCTGCGAATCCCCTTACCGGCTGCACTGCCGAGGAGTGAACGAGGGTTTACTTCGAATGTATTGCGTGGCACTCCGTGCCGTCATCGGGCCGTCAGTGTGATCGCTGGCACGTTGCGTAACCATCGCCGTGGCGCTGCACTGAATCCATGCTGACGCGAATCGACCACATCGGGATCGCCTGTCACGACCTCGACGCGACCGTCGAGTTCTACCGGGCCACGTACGGCTTCGAGGTGTTCCACACCGAGGTCAACGAGGAGCAGGGCGTGCGGGAGGCCATGCTCAAGATCAACGAGACGTCCGACGGAGGCGCCTCCTACCTGCAGCTCCTGGAGCCGACCCGGGAGGACTCGGCGGTCGGGAAGTGGCTCGCGAAGAACGGCGAGGGCGTCCACCACATCGCCTTCGGTACGGCGGACGTCGACACCGACGCCGCGGACATCCGTTCCAAGGGCGTACGCGTTCTGTACGACGAGCCACGGCGCGGCTCCATGGGGTCGCGGATCACCTTCCTGCATCCGAAGGATTGCCACGGAGTACTGACAGAACTGGTCACTTCGGCGGCTGTTGAGTCACCTGAGCACTGACCCTCGTACATATGGGCCGGTAGGGTTGGGGGCGGTCGCCCCTTCGCAGGTTCGCAGGGCCGGGGCGGCCGCATGCCGGGGTCCGGGTTTCGGGGGACGAGCGTCGGGGCAGCAGCCCGTGCTCCGCCGTTGATCTGACACCATTCCCCGGGGGCCCCGTTCGGCGGATGGACGGGGCTCGTACGGAGAAGGTTGCGACCAGGGGACGGATGGGACCGCGCAGTGCGGGGCTACGAGAGCCAGGAGCGAGAGCCGGCGGCTGACGTCGACCACCTCACTCGTTTCGAAGCCGAGATGAAGCGGCTGAAGACCGAGCGGGAAAAGGCGATCCAGCATGCCGAGGACCTCGGCTACCAGGTCGAGGTGCTGCGCGCCAAGCTGCACGAGGCGCGGCGCACCATCATGTCCCGGCCCGCGTTCGACGGCGGTGACATCGGCTACCAGGCCGAACAGATGCTCCGCAACGCCCAGATGCAGGCCGACCAGATCCGCCAGGAGGCGGAGCGGGTGGCCGCGGAGGCGCGGGCGCAGACCCAGCGGATCCTCCAGGAGCACGCCGAGCAGGCCGCGCGGCTCCAGTCCGAGCTGCACCAGGAGGCGGTGACCCGCCGCCAGCAGCTGGACCAGGAGCTGGCGGAGCGCCGGCAGACCGTCGAGTCGCACGTCAACGAGAACGTGGCGTGGGCCGAGCAGCTGCGGGCGCGCACCGAGTCGCAGGCCCGCCGGCTGCTCGACGAGTCGCGCGCCGAGGCCGAGCAGGCCATGGCGGCGGCCCGCGCCGAGGCCGAGCGCCTGACGAACGAGGCCCGGCAGCGGCTGACCAGCGACACCGAGGCGGCGCGCGCGGAGGCCGAGCAGATCCTGCTGCGGGCCCGCCGGGACGCCGAGCGGCTGCTCAACGCCGCCTCGACCCAGGCCCAGGAGGCCACCGACCACGCGGAGCAGCTGCGCGAGTCCACCACGGCGGAGTCCGACGCGGCCCGTCGGCAGGCCGGTGAGCTGAGCCGGGCCGCCGAGCAGCGGATGGCCGAGGCCGAGGAGGCGCTGCGCAAGGCGCAGTCGGAGGCCGAGAAGCTGGTCGCGGAGGCCGAGGCGGCCGCCGCCAAGGCGCTGGCGAGCGCGGAGGCCACCAACGAGCAGCGCACCCGGACGGCGAAGGAGCAGGTCGCCCGGCTGGTCACCGAGGCCACCAAGGACGCCGAGGTCACCCGGGCGGACGCCGAGCAGATCGTCACGGACGCCAAGGCCGAGGCCGAGAAGATCATCGCGGAGGCCTCCGAGAAGGCCCGCACCCTCACCGCCGAGGAGAGCGCCTCCCAGCTGTCCAAGGCCGCCAAGACCGCCGAGGACGTCCTGAACAAGGCGGCCGAGGAGGCCAAGCGGACCACCAGGGCCGCCGCCGAGGAGGCCGAGCGGATCCGCACCGAGGCGGAGACCGAGGCCGACCGGCTGCGGGCCGAGGCCCACGACATCGCCGAGCAGCTCAAGGGCACGGCGAAGGACGACACCAAGGAGTACCGCGCCAAGACGGTCGAGCTGCAGGAGGAGGCCCGCCGGCTGCGCGGCGAGGCCGAGCAGCTGCGCGCCGACGCGGTCGCCGAGGGCGAGTCGATCCGCGCCGAGGCCCGGCGCGAGGCCGTGCAGCAGATCGAGGAGGCGGCCAAGTCCGCCGAGGAGCTGCTCGCCAAGGCCAAGGCCGACGCCGACGAGCTGCGGGGGACCGCGACCGCCGACAGCGAGAAGGTCCGCACCGAGGCCATCGAGCGCGCCACCGCGCTGCGCCGGCAGGCCGAGGAGACCCTGGAGCGGACCCGGCAGGAGGCCGACCGGCTCCGTGCGGAGGCCGAGGAGCAGTCCGAGGCGCTCAGGGCGGACGCCGAACGGGCCGCGGCGGAGCTGCGCGAGGAGACCGAGCGGGGCGTGGCGGCCCGGCGCGCGGAGGCCGCCGAGGAACTGGCCCGGCTGCACGGCGAGGCCGAGGACCGGCTGGCGAGCGCCGAGCAGTCGCTGGCCGACGCCCGCGAGGAGGCCGGCCGGATCCGCCGGGAGGCCGCCGAGGAGACGGAGCGGCTGCGTTCCGAGGCCGCCGAGCGCATCCGCACCCTCCAGCAGCAGGCCGAGACCGAGGCCGAGCGGCTGCGCGACGAGGCCGCCGCGGACGCCTCAGCGTCGCGCGCGGAGGGCGAGAACGTCGCCGTACGGCTGCGGTCCGAGGCCGCGGCCGAGGCGGAGCGGCTGAAGCAGGAGGCCCAGGACACCGCCGACCGGGTCCGCGCCGAGGCGCAGGCGGCCGCCGAGCGGCTGTCCACCGAGGCGTCCGAGACGCTGGCCGCGGCCCAGGAGGAGGCCGCCCGGCGCCGCCGCGAGGCCGAGGACCTGCTCGGTGCCGCCCGCCAGGAGGCCGACCAGGAGCGGGAGCGGGCCCGCGAGCAGAGCGAGGACCTGCTCGCCTCCGCCCGCAACCGGGTCGAGGAGGCGCAGGCCGAGGCGGTACGGCTGGTCGAGGAGGCGGACCGGCGGGCCACCGAGATGGTGTCGGCCGCCGAACTCCACGCCCAGCAGGTACGGGACTCGGTCGCCGGACTGCACGAGCAGGCGCAGGAGGAGATCACCGGGCTGCGCTCGGCCGCCGAGCACGCCGCGGACCGCACCCGGCGGGAGGCCGAGGAGGAGGCGGACCGGGTCCGCGCGGACGCCTATGCCGAGCGGGAGCGGGCCAGCGAGGACGCGACCCGGATCCGGCGCGAGGCCAACGAGGCGTCGGAAGCCGCGAAGGCGCTCGCCGAGCGCACGGTCGCGGACGCCATGGCGGAGTCGGAGCGGCTGCGTTCGGAGGCGTCCGCGCACGCCCAGCGCGTGCGCACCGAGGCCTCCGACACCATCGCCCAGGCCGACCAGGACGCGAGCCGTACCCGGGCGGAGGCCCGGGAGGACGCCAACCGGATCCGGTCGGACGCGGCGACCCAGGCCGACACCCTCATCACGGAGGCCCGTAACGAGGCCGAGCTCCTCCAGAACGAGACCGTCGCGGAGGCCGACCGCGTCCGCGCGGACGCCATCGCGAAGGCGGAGAAGCTGATCGCGGACGCCACCGGGGACGCGGAGCGGCTGCGCGCCGAGGCCGCGGAGACGGTCGGCTCGGCCCAGCTGCACGCCGACCGCACCCGCAGCGACGCCGAGCGGCTCAAGGCGGAGGCGGAGGCCGAGGCCGAGCGGATGGTCAACGCCGCCCGCGAGGAGGCCGACCGGACGCTCGACGAGGCCCGCAAGGAGGCCAACAAGCGGCGCCAGGACGTGGCCGAGCAGGTCGACACGCTCATCAACGAGACGACCGCCGAGGCCGACAAGCTGCTCACCGAGGCGCAGGCTCAGGCGCTCAAGACCACCGCGGACGCCGAGGCGCAGGCCGACACCATGGTGGGCGCGGCCCGCAAGGAGGCCGACCGGCTGGTGTCCGAGGCCACGGTCGAGGGCAACACGCGGGTCGAGAGGGCCCGTGCGGACGCGGACGAGCTGCTCGTCGGCGCCCGCCGGGACGCCACCGCCATAAGGGAGCGGGCCGAGGAGCTGCGCGAGCGCATCACGAACGAGATCGAGGAGCTGCACGAGCGGGCCCGCCGGGAGGCCGCCGAGACCATGAAGTCGACCGGCGACCGCTGCGACGCGCTCATCAAGGCCGCCGAGGAGCAGCTCGCCAAGGCCCAGGCCAAGGCCAAGGACCTGGTCTCGGAGGCCAACTCCGAGGCGGGCAAGGTCCGGATCGCCGCCGTCAAGAAGGCCGAGGGGCTGCTCAAGGAGGCCGAGCAGAAGAAGGCCACGCTGATCCGCGAGGCCGAGGAGCTCAAGGCCGAGGCGATCCGCGAGGCGCGGCGCACCGTCGAGGAGGGCCGGCGCGAGCTGGAGATCCTGGAGCGCCGGCGGGAGAACATCAACGGCGAGATCTCCCGTGTCCAGGACGTCCTGGAGGCGTTGGAGTCCTTCGAGGCCCCGTCGGCCAACAAGGAGGGCGGAGTCAAGGCGGGCAGTTCGGTGGGTGCCCCTCGATCGGGTGGCAAGTCGTCAGATGGCTAGCGGCCAGGGTGGATTCTGTAGTCTTCTGTGACATTTGACCGGTTCGTCCGCCGAGGCTTTGGCAAGCGATCTCATAGCTAGCCACCCAAAAGGGGTGTCATTCTCCAGATCAAACACGCATCCGCTCGATGACACACCGCTTTCGCCCCTAGGATTCCACCTATCACCTCACCGGTCTCACTCGACAGGAAACCCATGAGCGACACTTCCCCCTACGGCTTCGAGCTTGTGCGGCGTGGGTACGACCGCGCTCAGGTGGACGAACGGATCTCCAAGCTCGTCTCCGACCGTGACAGCGCTCTCGCCCGCATCACCGCTCTGGAAAAGCGCATCGAGGAGCTCCACCTCGAGACGCAGAACGCCCAGGCCGCCGTGACCGACGCCGAGCCGTCGTACGCGGGTCTCGGCGCGCGTGTCGAGAAGATCCTCCGCCTCGCCGAGGAGGAGGCGAAGGACCTGCGCGAAGAGGCCCGACGGGCCGCCGAGCAGCACCGCGAGCTCGCCGAGTCGGCGGCCCAGCAGGTGCGCAACGACGCAGAATCGTTCGCTGCGGAGCGCAAGTCCAAGGCCGAGGACGAGGGCGTCCGGATCGTCGAGAAGGCCAAGAGCGACGCGTCGCAGCTGCGCGCCGAGGCCCAGAAGGACGCGCAGTCCAAGCGCGAGGAGGCGGACGCCCTCTTCGAGGAGACCCGCGCGAAGGCCGCGCAGGCCGCCGCCGACTTCGAGACGAACCTCGCGAAGCGGCGTGAGCAGTCCGAGCGCGACCTGGCGTCCCGTCAGCAGAAGGCCGAGAAGCGCCTCGCCGAGATCGAGCACCGCGCGGAGCAGCTCCGCCTGGAGGCCGAGAAGCTGCGCACGGACGCCGAGCGCCGGGCGCGTCAGACCGTCGAGACGGCGCAGCGTCAGGCCGAGGACATCGTCGCGGACGCGAACGCCAAGGCCGACCGCATCCGTTCGGAATCGGAGCGCGAGCTCGCCGCCCTGACGAACCGTCGCGACAGCATCAACGCCCAGCTGACCAACGTCCGCGAGATGCTGGCCACGCTGACGGGCGCCGCGGTGGCCGCGGCCGGCTCGCCGACCGAGGACGAGCCGATCTCCCGCGGGGTTCCGGCCCAGCAGTCCCGGTAACCACAGCGACACCGAAGGCCCGCATTCCCTCCGGGGGTGCGGGCCTCCGTCGTGAGCCGCGAGCCCGGCGGGGGCTGCGAGCAACCACCCACACCCCGCACCCGACCACGCTGCCCGCCCCCGCGGCGCCGCTCCCCCGATTTCCACCCGCACACCCTCAGGGAGCCGTTCAAGTGGCAGCCCCCGCACCCCGGTCATAGCGTGACCGCATGATCGAGCTGGTGGGCCTGACCAAGCGCTACGGTGACAAGACGGCGGTCGACGACCTCACCTTCACCGTGCGCCCCGGCATCGTGACCGGGTTCCTCGGTCCGAACGGCGCCGGGAAGTCCACCACCATGCGGATGATCCTCGGACTCGACCACCCCACGTCCGGCCGGGTGCGGATCGACGGCAGACGGTACGAGGAGCTCAAGGACCCGCTGACGTACCTGGGGGCGCTGCTCGACGCCAAGGGTGTGCACGGCGGCCGCAGCGCCTACCACCACCTGCTGTGCCTCGCGCAGAGCAACGGCATCCCGAAGGCGCGCGTCGCCGAGGTGCTGGACACCGTGGGGCTCACGGCCGTGGCGAGGAAGAAGGCCAAGGGGTTCTCGCTCGGGATGGGGCAGCGGCTCGGGATCGCCGCGGCGCTGCTCGGCGACCCCCGGATCCTGATGTTCGACGAGCCGGTGAACGGCCTCGACCCGGAGGGGATCCACTGGATCCGGACCCTGATGAAATCGCTGGCCGCCCAGGGACGGACGGTGTTCGTCTCCTCCCATCTGATGAGCGAGATGGCGCTGACCGCCGACCACCTCGTCGTCATCGGGCAGGGCAGGCTGCTCGCCGACACCTCCATGGCGGATTTCATCCGGGCCAACTCACGGTCGTACGTCCGGGTCCGCTCCCCGCAGCGCGAGCGGCTGCTCGACGTGCTGCACCAGGCCGGGATCACCGTCGTGCAGACGGGCACCGGAGCGCTGGAGGCCGAGGGTGGGAAGGCCGAACCGATCGGGGAACTGGCCGCACAGCACGGGATCGTGCTGCACGAGCTGAGTGTTCAGCAGGCCTCGCTGGAGGAGGCGTTCATGCGACTGACCGCGGAGACGGTGGAGTACCACGCGCACGCCGACTCGCCCCCGGCGCCGCGGGGCTGGGGTGCCGGCTGGGACAAGGGGGCGTGAGATGGCGGTCGTGAGCCAGGTCGTGCGGTCCGAGTGGACCAAGATCCGGTCGGTCGCGTCCACGGTGTGGACGCTGTCCCTGGCCCTCGTGGTCACGGTGGCGCTCGGGACGCTGCTCTCCGCGCTGGCGAACAGCCAGTTCGGCAGCATGCCCGCGCGTGAGCGGCTCTCCTTCGACCCGACGAACATCAGCTTCGCGGGGATGACCCTCGGCCAGCTCGCGATGATCGTCTTCGGGGTGCTGGTGGTGTCCAACGAGTACAGCACCGGCATGATCCGCACCTCGCTGGCCGCCGTGCCGCGCCGCGGCACCTTCCTGTTCAGCAAGATCGGGGTGGCGGCGGCCCTGGTGCTGGCGGTCGGCATGGTGACCAGCTTCGCCGCGTTCTTCCTCGGGCAGGCGATGCTCGGCACGCACCGGGCGTACCTCGGTGACCCGGGGGTGCTGCGCGCCGTCGTCGGCGGCGGGCTCTACATGACGCTCATCGCGGTGTTCTCCATGGGCGTGGCCACGATGCTGCGCTCGCCGATGCTGTCGCTGGGCATCCTGATGCCGTTCTTCTTCCTGATCTCCAACATCCTCGGCAACGTCGACGCCACCAAGAAGATCGGCCGGTTCCTGCCGGACCAGGCGGGCAGCCACGTCATGCAGGTGGTGCCGAGGGTCGGCGACGACGTCCCCTACGGCCCCTGGGGCGGGCTCGGGATCATGGGGCTGTGGGTGGCCGCCGCACTGGCCGGCGGGTACCTCCTGCTGAGGAAGCGGGACGCCCAGTGACCGTCCGGTGACCGCCCGGCTTTGCCATATCTTGGTGGGAACCGTCAACGCCCGGATATCCTCCTAACCCTTACGGGGGCGTGTGCCCTGCTGTCCTGACCATCCGATGGGTGCGGAGCATGATCGAGGCTGTCGGCCTGACCAAGCGATACGGCGACAAGACCGCCGTGTACAACCTTTCCTTCCAGGTACGGCCCGGGGCCGTCACCGGCTTCCTCGGGCCCAACGGCTCGGGCAAGTCGACGACCATGCGGATGATCCTGGGTCTGGACAACCCGACCGCCGGCTCGGTCACCATCGGCGGCTACCCGTACCGCAAACTGCCCAGCGCCGCCCGTCAGGTCGGCGCGCTGCTCGACGCCAAGGCCGTGCACGGCGGCCGGTCCGCCCGCAACCACCTGCTCTCACTGGCCCAGCTGTCCGCGATCCCGGCCGGCCGGGTGGACGAGGTGCTCGGCGTGGTGGGCCTTCAGGACGTGGCGGGCAAGCGTTCCAAGGGTTTCTCGCTGGGCATGGGCCAGCGCCTGGGCATCGCCGCCGCGCTGCTCGGCGACCCCCAGGTGCTGCTCTTCGACGAGCCGGTCAACGGCCTCGACCCCGAGGGCATCCTGTGGGTGCGCAACCTGATGAAGTCCCTGGCGGCCGAGGGCCGTACCGTCTTCGTCTCCTCCCACCTGATGAGCGAGATGGCGCTGACCGCCGACCACCTCATCGTCATCGGGCGCGGCCAGCTGCTCGCGGACATGAGTGTGACCGACTTCATCTCCGCCAACTCCGCAGACTTCGCGCGGGTCCGCACCCCGGACACCGAGCCGCAGCTGCGCGAGAAGCTCACCTCGGCGCTGACCGAGGCCGGCGGCCACGTGCTGCCCGAGCAGGACGGCGCGCTGCGGGTGACCGGCCTGCCGCTGCCGCGCATCGCCGACCTCGCGCACGGGGCGGACGTACGGCTGTGGGAGCTGTCCCCGCATCAGGCCTCCCTGGAGGAGGCGTACATGCGGATGACGCAGGGTGCCGTCGACTACCGGTCCACCACCGACGAGCTGGCGGGCTTCCAGCCGCCGCTGCCGCCGGGCGCGCAGCCGCCGATGCCGGTGCCCGGGCAGGGCCAGCCGGGCTGGTACGCCCCGCCGCCGCCCCAGCAGGGCGGCCGGCCCTTCCCCGGGGCGTACGGCGCTCCGGGCGCGCCCGCGGGTCCGTACGGCGCCCCCGAGGTCCTCCAGGGCCCCTACGGCGCCCAGAACCCCTACGCCGCCCCCGCACCCGGCCCGGTCCCGGCACCCGCGCCGCCGGCCGCCCCGGCCCCCGCTCCCCCGGCCGCGCCCGCTCCCTCCTCCTCCGCCCCCGCCGACCTGACCAAGCCCGAGGACGCCCGATGAGCACCCACCAGCCCGCGACGCCGCAGACGGTCCCGGCCGCGCCCGAGTGGCAGGCGGCACCCGGGGGCCCGGGGCCCGGCTACACCTCGCCGATCCCGGTGGTGCGCACCCACCTCGGGCACGCGATCGGTTCCGAGTGGACGAAGATCAGGTCGGTGCGTTCGACGATCTGGACGCTCGGTGTCTTCGTGGTCCTGGTGGTCGGCATCGGCCTGCTGGCCGGCGCCGTGGTCAGCAATGCCTCGTCGTCCTCCGACATGACCGGGGAGAACCCGCTGTCGCTCGGCTTCTTCGGACTGCTGATCGGCAGCATGTGCATCATGACGCTGGGCGTGCTGACCACCGCCTCCGAGTACGGCACGGGCATGATCCGTACGACGACGGTCGCCTGCCCGTCGCGGATGCGGGTGCTCGCGGCGAAGGCCATCGTCTTCTTCGCGGTCGCCTTCGTGGTCACGCTCGCGGCCAGCGCGTTCGTCGCCATGGCCCAGGCCTCGATGCTGAGCGACACCGGCGCGCGGACCCCGACGAACACGGACTGGCTGAAGGCGACCGTGGGTGTCAGCTTCTACATGGCGCTGCTGGGCCTGGTCTCCCTGCTCGTCGGCTCGATCATCCGGCACTCCGCGGGCGCCATCACGATCATGATCGGCGTGCTGCTCGCCCCGCTGGTGATCGCGCTGTTCATGTTCTCGCAGTCGCTGGAGAAGGTGCGTACGGCCCTGTTCGAGTACTCGATCCCGAACCAGCTGAGCGTCTTCTACTCCAACTCGCTCGGCCAGGACGGCCCGTCGGGCTGGGACCCGCTGTGGATCATGCTGGTGGTGACCGCCGTGGCCTTCGGCGGCGCCTGGCTGCTGCTCGAGAAGCGGGACGTTTGACGGAACTTCGGCGACGGGCTTCAGAACTTCGGCGCGTTGCGGGACCGCTGCACCCGGGTGGTGCGGCGGTCCTTCGCGTTCCAGCAGGCCTTGTGCCAGTGCCGGCGCTCGTCGACGCCCGAGTGCTCCGGCCAGGCCACCACGTGCGGCACCCCGGAGGGAATCACCTGGTCGCAGCCAGGACAGCGGTACGTCTTGCCGACCGCGCTGGCGCCCGCCACATGCCGCACGCTCCACTCCTCGCCCTGCCAGCTCTCCGTGGACTGCCAGCCTCCGTAGCGGTCCGCGCGGTCGTCCTCGGCGCTCCGGCCGGACGAGGCCGCTGCGTTCGGGCCCTTGGGTCGGTTGCGACGCGGGGACACGGGACACCTCTGGGGGCTATACAGGAAGCACGGGCGATGTCCAGCCTACGACGCGCGCAGGGGGGTACGCGGAGGGCGCCAACCCGCACAAGTCCCCCTTCAGGGCGACCCATTCTCCCGACAATCCGGAAATCTTTCCGCCAGACCGTGTCCTCGGCACGTGTCGGACGGTTATGCCCGGTGGGGGAGCTCCGGGTAGGAGCCAGGAAAGCAGGAAAGCGATGCGCGTAGGAAGTTTTGTGCTGGCCGCCCAGTTCCCGGGCCAGGGCCAGGGGGAGGCCCTGCACCGGGCGGTGCGGACGGCGGAGGTCTCCGAAGAGGCCGGTCTGGACGCGGTCTGGCTGGCCGAGCACCACTTCGTGCCCTACGGCACGTGCCCCTCGGCCATCACGCTGGCGGCCCTGCTGCTGGGCCGCACCCGCCGGCTACGGGTCGGCACGGCGGTCAGTGTGCTGCCCACCGTGCACCCGGTCGCCCTCGGCGAACAGACCGCGCTGCTCCACGTGACGAGCGGCGGCCGCTTCACGCTCGGCGTGGGGCGGGGCGGGCCGTGGGTGGACCTGGAGGTGTTCGGCTCCGGACTGGAGGCGTACGAGCACGGCTTCCCCGAATCACTCGATCTGCTGACGCGCTGGCTGCGCGAACCGGCCGTGTCGGCCGACGGACCGCGCTTCTCCTTCCGTGAGGTCCCCGTCGTACCCCGCCCGTCCGAGGCGCTCACGGAGGACCTGGCGGAGGCTCCCGGCCCCGAGGTCGTGGTCGCCTGCACCTCGCCGTCGAGTGTCCGGCTGGCCGCCGAACGCGGGCTGCCGATGCTGCTCGGCATGCACGTGGGCGACGAGGAGAAGGCCGAGATGGTCGCGCTGTGGAAGCAGCACGCGCGGGCGGCCGGACGGCCCGGCGACGAGATCGCGGGCGCGGCCCATGTGTCGGCCGGCGTCTGCCAGATCGCGGACAGCCGCACCGACGCCGCCGAGACGCTGACCAAGGCGATGCCCGGCTGGCTGAAGCAGGGGCTGGAGGCCCATGTGACGGTGGACGGCCGGATTCGCTCGATGCGCGACCCGCTCGCGTACACCGAACTGCTCTGCGGACTGCACCCGGTGGGCACTCCCCGGCTCTGCGCCGACCGGCTCGCCGCGACCTCCGAGCGGACCGGCATCTCCCGCTTCGCCCTGCTGACCGAGGGCTCCGGAGACCTCGCGGCCACCGAGGAGAACGTACGACGGCTGGGCACCGAGGTACTCCCCCACCTCAGGTGACCCGGCCGCCGCGGGGAGCTTGCCGCTCCAGTGACTCTGATGCACCTCCCGCGTCCGGAGCGGCAAGCAAGCGGCTCACTGCCTCAGCAGTGGTGAAACACCGCGTCAGCAGTCCCGGAGTTCCGGGGACTGGTTGAGCAGCTGACTGCGCACCGAGGTGAAGCGGGCCAGCGTCTCGTCGACCGAGGCGTCCAGCGGGAACACCGCAACCCGGTGGCAGTTCTGGAAGGCCAGCCGCACACCGAAGTGCCGCTGCAGGGCGCCGCGTATGGCGTCACTCGCGAGCGCACGCAACAGCTGACCGCGTGCCTGCTCGTCCGGCGGGGGCGTCTGGTTGTCGGCGAACTGTCCGCCGTCCACCTTCAGCTGGGCCACCAGGGAGCTGATCATCTCCCACGCGTAGGGCAGGGAGGTCCGGACGCAGTCGACGAATTCTGCTTCGTCGACCTCGCCTCGCTCGGCCTGTTCGAGTAGGGCCGGTGAGACGTCGAGCGACATGGGTTCTCCTCTCGCACCCCCGAACAGCAGGGGTTGCCGGACAGATATAGGGGGTTCGCGATACCGAACACGCTGAGTACACACACCGCGACCTCCCGTTCCCTACGGTAGGCAACGGACGGTGACCCCACCAGGAGATTGCGTATATGCGACGGTCCCTTTAGGCACACAATCGGCCAGAGTTGAGCACAGGTGTGCAGGCGTCCCGTCAGGCTCCGGTCGCGGTGGTGCCCGAGCGAATCGCGTGGAGGGCGGGGCGTCGAGTAGCGTTGCCGACCATGCGTCTCGTCATCGCCCGGTGCTCCGTCGACTACGCCGGCCGGCTCACCGCCCACCTTCCCTCGGCTCCCCGTCTGATCCTGGTCAAGGCGGACGGCAGCGTCTCCATCCACGCCGACGACCGGGCCTACAAGCCCCTCAACTGGATGTCGCCGCCGTGCACGCTGAAGGAGGGGACGGGTGACGAGGAAGGCGTCTGGACCGTCGTGAACAAGGCGGGCGAGAAGCTCATCATCACGATGGAGGAGGTCCTGCACGACTCCTCGCACGAACTCGGCGTGGACCCCGGGCTGATCAAGGACGGCGTGGAAGCGCACCTCCAGGAGCTGCTGGCCGACCGCATCGAAACGCTCGGCGACGGTTACACGCTCATCCGGCGCGAGTACATGACCGCGATCGGCCCGGTGGACATCCTCTGCCGGGACGCCGAGGGGCAGACGGTGGCGATCGAGATCAAGCGCCGGGGTGAGATCGACGGCGTGGAACAGCTCACCCGGTACCTGGAACTCCTCAACCGCGACCCCCACCTGGCGCCGGTCCGCGGCATCTTCGCGGCCCAGGAGATCAAGCCCCAGGCGAGGGTCCTGGCGACCGACCGGGGCATCGGCTGCACGATCCTCGACTACGACGCCCTCCGAGGCATCGAGGACGACAAACTACGCCTGTTCTGACCCCCGCGACGGCCGCGCCCTTCTTCGAGTCCGCCGCGACGGTGCGGCCGAGCGCCGTCGCGGCGGTTCGGAAGTGGGCGGCCGTGGGTCAGATGACCGTGCCGGTGGAGGTGCCCGGGGTGACGCTCCCGGAGGGGCTGGACATGGTGACCGACGGGGAGTCGGACGCCGGGCCGCTGGCCGAGTTGGAGGCGTCGGTCGGAGTGGGGTCCGCGGACTCGCTGGGGGACCCGGAGCCCCCTGTCGGAGGAGGCGACGTCGTGGAGCCGCCGCTGGGTGTACCGGTCGAGGGAGACCCCGGGGACGACGGAGTCGTCGGCTTGCTCGACGTCGGCTTGGTCGGCGTACTCGGCGTTCCCCCGCCGGAGCCCGACCCCTGCGTGCCGCTCGGCGCGGCCGACGGTGTCACGGAGTCCGTCGGGGCCGTCGGGTCGTCCGAGGTGCCCAGGGAGCCGTCCGGGCCGGGGTTCGTCGGCCTGGTCGTCGGGGCGCCCTGGTGCGACGTGCCGGAGGTCTGCCCCGGGTCGGCCCCGACGCCCCCGTCGCCCGTGCCCTCGCTCGCCGAAGGGTTGACGCTGACGTTGTTGGACGGGTTGTCGGCGTTGTCGTGGGAGGTCATGCCGAGGCCGACCACGGTGCCGAGGACCGCCGTGAGCAGGACGCCCGAGCCGACCGCCACCAGGTTGCGGCGGGCCATCCGGCCGAGCCCCGCGACACCGCCCCGGCGCACCGGCTCCTGCTCGACGCGCGGGGTGACGATCGTCTCCGAGGTCGGGGAGTGCACGGCGGGGAAGGGCCTGGTGCCCCCGCCCGCCGGGGATATGGACTCCTCGTGCCGGGCGTCGGGCACCTCGTCGCCCGACATCGCCGCGAGGACGGGAAGCACCTCGCCCGAGCGGTCGGCGACCAGGGCCAGCGCACGCCGCCCGGCCGTCGTACCCCGCTTGTCGGACAGCGCGCCGCGCAGTCCGATCGACGCCTCCAGTTCCGCGCGGGCCCGGTCGAGCCGGCCGCCGCAGAGCGCGAGTACGCCCAGCTCGTGGTGGAAGTAGGCCTGGTCGCCGACCTCACCGGCGAGCCGGGAGGCCTCGACCCCGGCCCGCAGGGCGCGTTCCCAGGCGCTCCAGTGCAGCCCCGCGGCGAACGCGGGGGCGGCCGTACGGGCCAGTCGTACCGGCGTGGACTCCTCGCCCTCCGCGGGCGGCACCGCGGCCGGGACCAGAACCGCCAGGGCGGCGAGGATCGCGTCGGCCTCGGCGCAGACCCGCTCGGGGGTGACGGACGGGTGCCCGGCCCACCAGGAGTAGTGCCGGGCGGCGGTGAGCGCCTGGGCCTCGGCGTCGTCGGCGTACCCGGCGGCCTCCAGCTGCTGCAGGACACCCGAGGCGAGGCGGTAGCGGGAGCCCACCGGGGACACCAGTCCGCAGCCCGCCAGTTCGCCGAGGGCAGCGTCCGCGTGGGTGTCGCCGACCAGGGCCGGCAGATGCGCCTGGTGCGGCACCTCGCCGCCGAGGGCGACCGCGAAGCGCAGGGTGGCGCGGGCGGAGGCGCTGAGGCGGGCGGCGAGCAGCGGGGCGGGCGCGGCGGCCTCGCCGAGGGAGGGCAGCGGTGCCTCCTCGCCGGCCTCGGTGTCGATCGGCGCGTCGGCCGGCAGGGCGTCCTCGAAGACGCCGAACTCGTCGACGGCGCCGGTGCTGGCGCGCCGCTGGTCGCGCTGGAGCAGCAGCGCGCCGGCCTGGACGAAGCGCAGCGGCAGGCCCTCGGACTCGAACCAGAGGTCGCCGGCCCAGTTGGCCTCCTCCTCGGTGAGCACCCGGCCGACCGCGCGCTCCAGGATGTCCACTCCCCCGGCCCGGTCGAGACCGCCGAGGACGACCTCCTCGACGGCGGAGTCGGCGGACGGCGCAGGCACGTCGGGGGTGGCGCCGAGCAGGAAGGCGCACTCGGGGGTGGCGTCGATCAGCTCGTCGAGCCCGGCGCCGCCGAACTCGAGGTCGTCGACGACGACGACCGCGCCGATGTCCCGGACCAGTTCGAGGAGCTCCTGGTGGTCCGGCCGGTACTCGGGCGCCTTGTGGACGGCGTGGAAGAGGTCGCGCAGGAGGTCCTCGGGTGCCCGGTGGAAGCCCGTGAGGCGGACCACGCCGTCGGGGGCGAGGTCGGAGCAGTCGTCGGCGACCAGGTCGAGGAGCGCGGTGCGGCCGGAGCCCGCGGGGCCGGTGAGGCGTACGGAGCGGCCGCGGGCGAGGAGTCGTACGAGCCGCTCGCGGTCGTCCTGGCGCTCCAGGAGCGGCAGCTCGGGCCGGGCGGGGCCGGGCGGCACCGGCGGCAGGGCGGCGCGCTCGTACTCGGCGCGTTCGGCGGCGGTGCGCTTCTCCGGTCGTCCGGGACGTTCGGTCGGCGGGCAGGGTTCTATCTCGCTGCCGTCGACCGGGTTCACCGTGAGCAGGAAGTCGCCGGTGACCAGGCGCGCCGTGCGGGCGAGCGGCGGCGTGCTCTGGCCGAAGTCGTTGGTCAGGGATTCCCTGGGCGGGCGCTGGCGCGGCGTGGTGCCGTCGCTGTCATGGCCGTACGCCTCGGGTCCCGTGTTGATCGGGTCCATAGGTTCCTAGCCCCCCAAAAGCGTCGTGTGCCGTGCATACCGGCCCCTCCCGGCCTGTTGCACACTGCGCTGTCGCTTCTGGTCCGGGCCCGTGCTCGAAGGGTGGCAAGGCAGCGGGCGACCGAACCTTAAACCTTCGCACAGTATCTACGACAGTCCGGGGTGCCGTGCCGTCCGAGACGTCACAGTCTCGTGAGGATTGCACCTGACGTGGGCCGATGACCCGGTACCCGCAGGGGGCGGTGTCACACGCGGGGCAGCGACTCCACTCCGATACCCCCCTCGATCGCCAGGATCCGGTGCAGCCGGGTGGCCACCAGCAGGCGCTGCATCTGCGGTGGCACCCCGCGCAGCACCAGGCGGCGGCCGCAGCGGCCGGCCCGCCGGTGCGCCCCCATGATCACGCCGAGTCCGGTGGCGTCCCAGGAGTCCAGCTCGGACAGGTCCAGCACCAGGTCGCCGACTCCGTCGTCGACGGCCGTGTGCAGGACCGTGCGGGCGTCCGCCGCGCTGCGGACGTCGAGGCGGCCCCCGACGACCAGCTCGGCGTGGTCGCCCCTGATGTACATATGCGCTCCCCGAGAGTGCGTGTCCTACTCCGTGAAAAGTGCTGTCCGTTGATGCAACCTCTGACGGCGTTCACCGGTCAGAGGTTGCCATCTGTAAGCGAACCGATACCGAATTCACCCCAGAGGGTGAAGCATCCGGGGACCGATGTCTCAGTACGTGTAAAAGCCCTGCCCGCTCTTGCGTCCGATGTCACCGGCGTCAACCATCCGGCGCATCAGCTCCGGCGGGGCGAACTTCTCGTCCTGGGACTCGGTGTAGATGTTGCCGGTGGCGTGCAGCAGGATGTCGACGCCGGTGAGGTCGGCCGTGGCCAGCGGGCCCATGGCGTGACCGAAGCCCAGCTTGCAGGCCAGGTCGATGTCCTCGGCGGTGGCGACGCCCGACTCGTAGAGCTTGGTGGCCTCGACGACGAGCGCCGAGATCAGCCGGGTCGTCACGAAGCCGGCGACGTCCCGGTTGACGACGATGCAGGTCTTGCCGGTGGACTCGGCGAACTCCCGCGCGGTGGCGAGGGTTTCGTCGCTCGTCTTGTAGCCGCGGACCAGCTCGACGAGCTGCATCATCGGCACCGGCGAGAAGAAGTGGACACCGACGACCCGCTCGGGGTGCTCGGTGGCCGCCGCGATCTTGGTGATCGGGATGGCGGAGGTGTTGGAGGCGAGGACGGTCTCCGGGCGCACGATCTTGTCGAGCGCACGGAAGATCTCGTGCTTGACTTCCAGCTTCTCGAAGACGGCCTCGACCACGATGTCCGCGTCGGCGGCCGCGTCCAGGTCGGTGGTCGTGGTGATGCGGGCCAGGGCGGTGTCGGCGTCGTGCGCCTCCAGCTTCCCCTTGCTCACGAACTTGTCGTAGGAGGCCTGGATACCGCCGACGGCACGGTCCAGCGCCTCGTCGGTGACGTCCCGCAGGACCACGTCCCAGCCGGCCTGCGCGGCGACCTGGGCGATGCCGGAACCCATCAGGCCGGCACCGATGACGGCAAGCTTCCGTGCCACTCCGCTCCCCTTACACGCTGTTTAGGTATGCCTCTTGGCCGGACCCTAGCGCCGGGAGCGTCCGGGAGGCCCGGTAAGTAATGCGTGTCACGGTCTCAGGGGGTGAGACAACCGTCACGTCCCGTCAGACGACCGCGCCGGCACCGGTCATTGCGCGCCACGCACGGCGTAGTTGAGGACCCGCTCGCTCAACAGGTCCTCCATCTCGTCGAGGAGGACCAGCACCTCCCGGGAGACTTCGCGAGGATCGCGCGCCTTGACCATTTCGCGCCCGATGACCGCCATGACCGTACTGTGCACCCAGCCGAGCTGACCGGCGATCAGCTCGGGCATCGGGTCGTCGGCCGCGGCTCCGGTCTCCTCACGCAGGGCACCTTCCAGGTTGGCCTGGACCTCCTGCCCGATCGCCCACAGCCGGGAGCGCAGCGCGGGCGCGTCCTCGATGACGCGCATGAAGGCGGAGTATCCGGGGATCAGGCCGACCCGGGGCGACACCGCCTCGACCTCCTCGCGCAGCTCCCGCAGGACGGCGGCGGCGGCGGCCTCGCCCTGGTGCCGCCCGCGCACCCAGCGGGCCAGCCGGTCGACCACCCCGGCGGAACGGTCGAAGAAGAGGTCCTCCTTCGCCGGGAAGTAGTTGTAGACGGTGTTGACGGAGACGTCGGCGGCCGCGGCGATCTCCGCGACCGTCACGGCGTCGAAGCCGCGCTCGACGAACAGACCCGTGGCGACATCGGAGATGTACTGCCGGGTCTGCCGTTTCTTCCGTTCCCTGAGCCCTTCCGCCATGCCCGCATCCTAACCGTTCCTGGGCACTCCCAAATTTTGGGTGCATTGCAAATTTTAAGAGACTCTGTTTTTCTGGGCGGCATGACAGCAGTCATCCACGCGGCCGGACTGGCCCGCACCTTCCAGACCAGAAGCGGCCCGGTGGAGGCCGTGCGCGGAGTCGACCTCACCGTCCACGAGGGCGAGATCCTCGGCTTCCTCGGCCCGAACGGCGCCGGCAAGACCACCACCCTGCGCATGCTCACGACCCTGCTCGCACCGACCGGGGGCACGGCCTCGGTGGCCGGCTGCGACCTGGCGACCGATCCGGCCGGAGTGCGGCGCGCGTGCGGGTACGTGGCACAGTCGGGCGGGGTCGACACGAACATCGGCGTGAGGGAGGAACTCGTCACCCAGGGCCGCCTCTACCGCCTGACCAGGGCCCGGGCGGCCGCCCGGGCCCTGGAACTGGCTGACGACCTGGGCTTCGCCGACCTGCTCGACCGCAAGTGCGGCGCGCTCTCCGGCGGTCAGCGCCGGCGCCTCGACATCGCGATGGCCCTCACCCACCGCCCGAGCGTGCTCTTCCTCGACGAGCCGACGACCGGCCTGGATCCGGGCAGCCGGGCCGACCTGTGGGACCTGGTCCGCCGGCTGCGCGCCGAGCACGGCACCACTGTCTTCCTGACCACCCACTACCTGGACGAGGCCGACGCCCTCGCCGACCGCCTGGTCGTCGTCGACCAGGGCGTGGTCGTGGCCGAGGGCGCGCCGAGCGCCCTCAAGCTCCGGTACGGCGGCTCGATCGACGCGAGCCTCCAGGACACCTTCCTCGCCATCACCGGCCGCGACCCCTCCCCGGCCGACGCGACCCCCGTAGCCGTATAGGACTCCGGACGACATGCTCCTCCACGACACCGGCCTCATCTACGGCCGCTACCTTCGCCAGTCCCTGCGCTCCCGCTTCGCCCTGCTCTTCGGCGTACTGATGCCGTTGCTGTACCTGCTGTTCTTCGGGCCGCTGCTGACGCGTCTGCCGTTGGGGTCCCGCGGCACCAGCTGGCAGGTGCTCGTCCCGGGTCTGCTGCTTCAACTGGGCCTGTTCGGAGCCTCGTTCGCCGGGTTCGCGGTCATCATCGAGAACGGTCAGGGCGTGGTGGAGCGGATGCGCGTGACGCCCGTCAGCCGTCTCGCGCTGCTGCTGGGCCGGGTCCTGCGCGACGCGACGGTCTTCGTCTTCCAGGCCGTGCTGCTCGTGCTGGCGGCAGTACTGATGGGCCTGCGCGCCCCGCTGCCCGGCATCCTGATCGGATTGGCCTTCGTGGCCCTGCTGACCGTCTCGCTGGCGTCGCTGTCGTACGCACTGGCCTTCAAGGTCCGCACGCCGCAGGAGTTCGGGCCGATGATCAATGCCCTGACCATGCCGTCCATGCTGCTGTCCGGCCTGATGCTCCCGATGACCCTGGCGCCGGCCTGGCTGGACATCCTGTCCCACTTCGTACCCTTCCGTTATCTGGTGGACGCGGTACGGGACGCGTACGTCGGCTCGTACACGACCGCCCACATGCTGTACGGCGTGCTGGTGGCCCTCGGCTTCTCGACACTCGCCGTGACGGTGGGCACACGCGTCTTCCGCACGGCCGGGGCGTAACTAGGCTGGTCACATGGTCAATCTGACGCGCATCTACACCAGGACCGGCGACCAGGGCACCACCGCCCTCGGGGACATGAGCCGGGTCGCCAAGACCGATCTCCGGATCTCGGCCTACGCGGACGCCAACGAGGCGAACGCGGTGATCGGGACGGCGATCGCGCTGGGCGGGCTGGACGAGGAGCTCGTCGCGGTCCTCACCCGGGTGCAGAACGACCTGTTCGACGTGGGCGCCGACCTGTCGACGCCGGTGGTGGAGAACCCCCGGTTCCCGCCGCTGCGGGTGGAGCAGTTCTACGTCGACCGGCTGGAGGCGGACTGCGACCGCTTCAACGAGCGCCTGGAGAAACTGCGCTCCTTCATCCTGCCGGGCGGCACCCCGGGCGCGGCCCTGCTGCACCAGGCCTGCACGGTGGTACGGCGCGCGGAGCGATCGACGTGGGCCGCCCTGGAGGCGCACGGCGAGACGATGAACCCGCTGACGGCGACCTATCTCAACCGGCTGTCGGACCTGCTGTTCATCCTGGCCCGCACGGCCAACAAGGACACCGGTGACGTGCTGTGGGTGCCGGGCGGGGAGCGGTAGTCCCGGCCCCGGCAGGGGAGTTGGGGAGCGGCCCCGGTGTCGCGAAGGTGGTCCAGACCTATTGACCGGTGGTCCAGACCTTTCTATTCTCGCGGCACCATGGGCATGAAGGCTCAGTCATGCCCACGTCACCCCGACATGAGGGAGGCGCAGCATGCGCTTCAGACACAGAGCCGCGGCAGGGTTCGCGACCCTGTTGCTCCCGCTGGCCGGTCTGGTCGGCCTCGCGAGCCCCGCCCAGGCCGCGACGACCGCGACCGCGACCTTCACCAAGACCTCGGACTGGGGCACCGGCTTCGGCGGCCAGTGGACCGTCAAGAACACCGGCACCGCCGCGATCAGTTCCTGGACCGTCGAATGGGACTTCCCCTCCGGGACCTCGGTGACCTCCGCCTGGGACGCCGACGTCACCTCCTCCGGCACCCACTGGACCGCCAAGAACAAGTCCTACAACGGCACCCTCGCCCCCGGTGCCTCCGTCTCCTTCGGCTTCAACGGGGCCGGCTCCGGATCGCCCAGCAACTGCCTGGTCAACGGCGGAAGTTGCGACGGGGGCAGCACCAACCCCGGTGACTCGGCCCCGTCCGCGCCCGGCACCCCCACCGCCTCGGGCATCACCGACACCTCGGTACGGCTGAGCTGGTCGGCGGCCACCGACGACAAGGGCGTCAAGAACTACGACGTGCTGCGCGACGGCAAGGTCGTCTCCACCGTCACCACCACCTCGTACACCGACACGGGTCTGACGGCCGGCACCGACTACTCGTACACCGTCCAGGCCCGGGACACCGCGAACCAGACCGGCCCGGTCAGCGGCGCGGTCGCGGTGCACACCACGGGCGGTACGACCACTCCCCCGACCACCGGTGACAAGGTCAAGCTCGGCTACTTCACCGAGTGGGGCATCTACGGCCGCAACTACAACGTCAAGAACCTGGTGACGTCCGGTTCCGCCGCGAAGATCACGCACATCAACTACGCCTTCGGCAACGTCACCAACGGCCAGTGCGCGATCGGCGACGCCTACGCGGACTACCAGAAGACGTTCACCGCCGACCAGTCGGTCAGCGGGGTCGCCGACACCTGGGACCAGCCGCTGGCCGGCAACTTCAACCAGCTGCGCGAGCTGAAGGCCAAGTACCCGAACCTCAAGGTCCTGTGGTCCTTCGGCGGCTGGACCTGGTCCGGCGGCTTCGCGCAGGCGGCGGCCAACCCGACCGCGTTCGCGGACTCCTGCTACAACCTGGTCAAGGACCCGCGCTGGGCCGACGTCTTCGACGGCATCGACATCGACTGGGAGTACCCGAACGCCTGCGGACTGAGCTGCGACACCAGCGGCTCGGCGGCCTTCAAGAACGTGATGGCCGCGCTGCGCGCCAAGTTCGGCTCCAGCGCCCTGGTCACCGCGGCCACCACCGCCGACGGCTCGGCCGGCGGCAAGATCGAGGCCGCCGACTACGCGGGCGCCGCACAGTACGTCAACTGGTACAACGTGATGACGTACGACTTCTTCGGCGCCTGGGACGCCTCCGGCCCGACGGCCCCGCACTCCCCGCTCACCTCGTACACCGGCATCCCGAAGGCGGGCTACACCACCGCCGACGCGATGGCCAAGTTCAAGGCGATCGGGGTGCCCGCGAACAAGCTGCTGATCGGGATCGGGTTCTACGGACGCGGCTGGACCGGTGTCACCCAGGACGCCCCGGGCGGCACGGCCACCGGACCCGCGGCGGGCACCTACGAGCAGGGCATCGAGGACTACAAGGTCCTCAAGACGTCCTGCCCGGCCACCGGCACGATCGCGGGCACGGCGTACGCCCACTGCGGCAGCAACTGGTGGTCGTACGACACCCCGTCGACGATCGCCGGGAAGATGAGCTGGGCGAAGTCCCAGGGCCTCGGCGGCGCGTTCTTCTGGGAGTTCAGCGGCGACACCAGCAACGGCGAACTGGTGAGCGCCATCAGCTCCGGGCTGTCGTAACCCAGGGAACGTCCCCTAAGCAACATTGACGCGCTGACCGGGCGGGGCTGCTTCCAGCCACGCGAGGAATCCGGTCAGCGCGTCTTCGCTCATCGCGAGTTCGAGGCGGGTGCCCCGATGGGTACAGGAGAGGATCACGGCGTCGGAGAGCAGCGCCAGTTCCTCCTCGCCCTCGGGAAGCCGGCGGCCGGCCACCTCGATCTGGGCGCGCTCCAGGACCCGGCGGGGGCGGTAGGCGTAGGAGAAGACCCGGTACCACTCGACGCTGTCACCGTTGTAGCGGGCGACGCCGTAGCTCCAGCCCTTGCCGTTGGCGTCGGGTTTCTCGGGGATGTCCCAGCGGAGCGAACAGTCGAAGGTGCCGCCGGAGCGCTGGATCAGTCTGCGGCGCAGACCGAAGAGGAACAGTCCCACCACCACCAGCGCGACCACGATTCCGGCCACAGTCAGAGCGAGGACCATCGGCACCGACCTCCCCGTCTCCTAGGTAATGGAACGTAAAAAGACCCAGATCCACCTCAGCCGCGGCTGGGACCCGAAGGTCCCAGCCGCGGCTGGATGACGTCATTGCACAGCGTGCGGTGTCAGCGTGCCGTCGCCGCCCGCAGGCGGACGTCGGCGCGCCGCTCGGCGGTGGCGTCGCCCTCCGCCTTCGCACGCTCCAGCTCCCGCTCGACGCGCTGGACGTCGATCTCGTCCGACAGCTCGGCGATCTCGGCCAGCAGCGACAGCTTGTTGTCCGCGAACGAGATGAAACCGCCGTGCACCGCGGCGACGACCGTGGTGCCTTCACTCGTACGGATGGTCACCGGGCCCGACTCCAGCACACCGAGCAGCGGCTGGTGACCGGGCATGACGCCGATGTCGCCGGACGTGGTGCGCGCGACGACCAGGGTGGCCTCGCCGGACCAGACCTCTCGGTCGGCCGCGACCAGCGCGACGTGCAGCTCAGCAGCCAAGGTGGCTCCTCGGGTCACCACCCGGCAGGGGGTGCCGGGTGTTGGGGTCAATTCTAAGGGGCGTGAGAGAGGGGGCGGGACGCGCCCGCCCCCTCCGTCCGAGCACGGGGCTCAGGAGACGCCCAGCTCCTTGGCGTTGGCCTTGAGGTCCTCGATGCCACCGCACAGGAAGAACGCCTGCTCCGGGAAGTGGTCGTACTCGCCGTCGATGATCGCGTTGAACGCGGCGATCGACTCGTCCAGCGGGACGTCCGACCCGTCGACGCCGGTGAACTGCTTGGCGACGTGGGTGTTCTGGGACAGGAAGCGCTCCACGCGACGGGCGCGGTGGACGGTGAGCTTGTCCTCCTCGCCCAGCTCGTCGATACCGAGGATCGCGATGATGTCCTGGAGGTCCTTGTACTTCTGGAGGACCGTCTTCACCCGCATGGCGCAGGCGTAGTGGTCCGCCGCGATGTACCGCGGGTCCAGGATCCGGGACGTGGAGTCCAGCGGGTCCACGGCCGGGTAGATGCCCTTCTCCGAGATCGGACGGGAGAGCACCGTCGTCGCGTCGAGGTGGGCGAAGGTGGTGGCCGGGGCCGGGTCGGTCAGGTCGTCCGCGGGGACGTAGATCGCCTGCATCGAGGTGATCGAGTGACCACGGGTCGAGGTGATGCGCTCCTGGAGGAGACCCATCTCGTCGGCCAGGTTCGGCTGGTAGCCCACCGCGGAGGGCATCCGGCCGAGCAGCGTCGAGACCTCGGAACCGGCCTGCGTGAAGCGGAAGATGTTGTCGATGAAGAACAGCACGTCCTGCTTCTGGACGTCACGGAAGTACTCGGCCATGGTGAGGCCGGCCAGCGCGACGCGCAGACGGGTGCCCGGGGGCTCGTCCATCTGGCCGAAGACCAGGGCGGTCTTGTCGATGACGCCCGAGTCGGCCATCTCCTCGATGAGGTCGTTGCCCTCACGGGTGCGCTCGCCGACACCGGCGAACACGGAGACACCGTCGTGGTTGTTGGCGACGCGGTAGATCATCTCCTGGATGAGCACCGTCTTGCCGACGCCGGCACCGCCGAACAGACCGATCTTGCCACCCTTGACGTACGGGGTGAGCAGGTCGATGACCTTGACGCCGGTCTCGAACATCTCGGTCTTCGACTCGAGCTCGTCGAAGTTCGGGGCCTTGCGGTGGATGGACCAGCGCTCGCCCGTGTACTGCTCGTCGACGTTCAGCACCTCACCGAGGGTGTTGAACACCTTGCCCTTGGTGAAGTCGCCGACCGGGACGGTGATGCCGTCGCCGGTGTCGGTGACCGGGGCCTGGCGGACCAGGCCGTCGGTGGGCTGCATCGAGATGGTGCGGACCAGGCCGTCACCCAGGTGCTGGGCGACCTCCAGGGTCAGCGTCTTCTTCTCGCCGGCGTTGGCCGGGTCGGCCACCTCGACGTGAAGGGCGTTGTAGATGTCCGGCATCGCGTCGACGGGGAACTCCACGTCGACGACCGGGCCGATGACCCGGGCGACGCGGCCCGTGGCCGTCGCGGTCTCAACAGTGGTGGTCATTTATCGGTCACTCCCCGCGGTCGCGTCGGCCAGGGCGCTGGCGCCTCCGACGATCTCGCTGATTTCCTGGGTGATTTCGGCCTGGCGGGCCGCGTTGGCAAGACGGGAGAGCGTGTTGATCAGCTCGCCCGCGTTGTCGGTGGCCGACTTCATCGCGCGCCGCGTGGCGGCGTGCTTCGAAGCCGCCGACTGGAGCAGCGCGTTGTAGATGCGGCTCTCCACGTAGCGCGGCAGCAGGGCGTCGAGGACGTCCTCCGCCGAGGGCTCGAAGTCGTACAGCGGGAGGATCTCGTCGCCCTTGGCGGCGCCCTCCTCCGCGACCTCTTCGAGGCGCAGCGGCAGCAGCCGGGCGTCGAGCGCCGTCTGCGTCATCATCGACACGAACTCGGTGTAGACGATGTGGAGTTCGTCCACCCCGCCGTCCGCCGTCTCCGTCTCGATGGCCTCGATCAGCGGCGCCGCGACCTTCTTGGCGTCCGCGTACGAGGGCTCGTCGGTGAAGCCCGACCACGACTCCACGACCTTGCGCTCGCGGAAGTTGTAGTGGGCCAGACCGCGGCGGCCGACGATGTAGGTGTCGACCTCCTTGCCCTCGGCCTCGAGGCGCGCCGTCAGCTGCTCGGCGGCCTTGATCGCGTTGGAGTTGAAGGCGCCTGCGAGACCGCGGTCGCTCGTCAGGAGCAGCACCGCGGAACGCGTCGGCGTCTCCGCCTCGGTCGTCAGCGGGTGCTTGGTGTTCGACCCGGTACCGACCGCCGTGACCGCGCGGGTGAGCTCGGTCGCGTACGGCGCGGAGGCCCGCACCTTGCGCTGCGCCTTGACGACACGCGAGGCGGCGATCATCTCCATCGCCTTGGTGATCTTCTTGGTCGCGGTGACGGATCGGATGCGACGCTTGTAGACCCGGAGCTGGGCTCCCATGAGTCAGGTCCCTTCCTTACGTCACTTGGCCGCGGCCGGGGCGTCCTCGCCGAGAAGCTTGCCGTCCGAGGTCTCGAACTGCTTCTTGAACTCGGCGATCGCGTCGGCGACAGCGGTGAGGGTGTCGTCCGACATCTTGCCGCCCTCCTTGATGGAGGTCATGAGGCCCTGCTCCTTGCGGTGCAGGTACTCCAGCAGCTCCTTCTCGAAGCGGCGGATGTCGGCGACCGGGACGTCGTCCATCTTGCCGGTGGTACCGGCCCACACGGAGACGACCTGGTCCTCGGTCGGCATCGGCTGGTACTGAGCCTGCTTGAGCAGCTCGACCAGACGCTGACCACGCTCCAGCTGCGACTTCGACGCGGCGTCCAGGTCGGAACCGAAGGCGGCGAACGCCTCCAGCTCGCGGTACTGGGCCAGGTCCAGACGCAGTCGGCCGGAGACCTGCTTCATCGCCTTGTGCTGCGCGGAACCGCCGACTCGGGAGACGGAGATACCGACGTTCAGCGCGGGGCGCTGACCGGCGTTGAACAGGTCCGACTCCAGGAAGCACTGGCCGTCGGTGATGGAGATGACGTTGGTCGGGATGAACGCCGAGACGTCGTTGGCCTTGGTCTCGACGATCGGCAGACCGGTCATCGAGCCGGCACCCATGTCGTCGGAGAGCTTGGCGCAGCGCTCCAGGAGACGGGAGTGCAGGTAGAAGACGTCACCCGGGTACGCCTCGCGGCCCGGCGGGCGGCGCAGCAGCAGCGACACGGCGCGGTAGGCGTCGGCCTGCTTCGACAGGTCGTCGAAGATGATCAGGACGTGCTTGCCGTCGTACATCCAGTGCTGGCCGATGGCCGAGCCGGTGTACGGCGCCAGGTACTTGAAGCCGGCCGGGTCGGACGCCGGGGCGGCGACGATGGTCGTGTACTCCAGCGCGCCGGCCTCTTCGAGGGCGCCACGCACGGAGGCGATGGTCGAGCCCTTCTGGCCGATGGCGACGTAGACGCAGCGGACCTGCTTCTTCGGGTCGCCCGAGCGCCAGTTGTCGCGCTGGTTGATGATGGTGTCGACGGCCAGGGCGGTCTTGCCGGTCTGGCGGTCGCCGATGATCAGCTGACGCTGGCCGCGGCCGACCGGGGTCATGGCGTCGACGGCCTTGTAGCCGGTCTCCATCGGCTCGTGCACCGACTTACGGGCCATGACGCCGGGAGCCTGCAGCTCCAGGGCACGGCGGCCGGACGTCTCGATCTCGCCGAGGCCGTCGATCGGGTTGCCGAGCGGGTCGACGACGCGGCCGAGGTAGCCCTCGCCGACCGCGACGGAGAGGACCTCACCGGTGCGCTGCACCGGCTGACCCTCCTCGATGCCGCTGAACTCACCGAGGACGATGGCGCCGATCTCGCGCTCTTCCAGGTTCAGCGCGAGGCCGAGGGTGCCGTCCTCGAACTTCAGCAGTTCGTTGGCCATGGCCGAGGGAAGACCCTCGACCTTCGCGATGCCGTCGCCGGCAAGGGTGACCGTACCGACCTCCTCGCGCGAGGCCGCGTCCGGCTGGTACGACTGGACGAAGTTCTCCAGCGCGTCCCGGATCTCCTCCGGCCGGATCGTGAGCTCCGCCATCTGGGTTCCCTGCTCTCCTTGTTGGGCCCGAAGTTTCACTTGGGGGGTCTGGGGGCGACCCCCAGGATTCTTCTGCACACCGGCCCAACCAGGGCCGTAAGTACGTACTGACTCTTGAGTTGGGTGCTAGCTCGCCATGCGGCGGGCCGCGTCCTCGAGCCGGTCCGCGATCGAACCGTTGATGACCTCGTCACCCACCTGCACCCGGATCCCGCCGACGACGTCGGGGTCGACGTCGAGGTTCAGGTGCATCGTGCGGCCGTAGAGCTTCGCGAGGGCGGCGCCCAGGCGCTGCTTCTGCGGCTCGCTCAGCGGGACCGCCGAGGTGACGACGGCGACGACGCGGTTGCGGCGCTCCGCGGCGAGCTTGGACAGGGCCTCCAGGCCCGCTTCCAGGCTACGTCCCCGCGGCGCGGTCACAAGGCGCGTGACCAGACGCTCGGTGGCGGGCTTGGCCCGGCCGCCGAGCAGCCGGTGCAGCAGCTCGATCTTGGCGGCGCCGGTCGCCTTGCGGTCGGTGAGCGCGGCGCGCAGCTCGGTGCTGGAGGAGACGATCCGGCCGAACCGGAACAGCTCGTCCTCCACGTCGTCCAGCGTGCCCGACTTCTGCGCGGCGGTGAGGTCGGCGACGTCCGCCAGCTCCTCCAGCGCGTCCACCAGGTCGCGGGGCTGCGACCAGCGGGAGCGGACCAGACCGGCCACCACGTCGGCGGTGGTCCCGGAGACCTGCCCGCCGACCAGGCGGCGGACCAGCTCGGCCTTGGCCTCGCCGGACTGCGCCGGGTCGGTGAGGACCCGACGCAGGCCCGCCTCGCGGTCGAGCAGCGCGGTGACGGCCGCCAGCTCGTCGGCGAGCCGCGTCGCGTCCACGGACACGGAGTCCGTCAGCGCGTCGAGACGCTCGCGTCCGGCTGCCAGGGCCTCGCGGCTCGCTCCGTGCGCTGTCATCGAGCCGCCTCGGCCTTCTCCTCGAGCTCGTCGAGGAAGCGGTCGATGACGCGGCTCTGCCGGGCGTGGTCCTGGAGGGACTCGCCGACGAGCTTGCCGGCCAGGTCGGTGGCCAGCTGGCCGACGTCCTGGCGCAGGGCCTGCGCGGCCGACTTGCGGTCGGCCTCGATCTGGGCGTGCCCGGCGGCGACGATCTCCTCACGCTGCCGCTGGCCCTCGGCGCGCATCTCGGCGATGAGCGCGGCGCCCTGCTCCTGAGCCTCCTGGCGCAGGCGCGCGGCCTCGTGGCGGGCCTCGGCCAGCTGCGCCTTGTACTGCTCAAGGACGCTCTGGGCCTCGGTCTGCGCGGCCTCGGCCTTCTCGATACCGCCCTCGATCGCCTCGCGGCGCTGCTCCAGAACCTTGTTGATGTTCGGAAGGAGCTTCTTGGCGAGGAAGCCGAAGACGATGACGAAGGCGATGAGGCCGATGACGAGCTCTGGGATCGGCGGGATGAGGGGGTTTTCGGCCTCCTCCGCCGCCAGCTGAACCAGGGGGCTCATATCAGTGCCTTTCGTCTAAAAGTGCGCGACGGTCGGGTCAGGAGGCCGGGTAGACGAACGGCATGACCAGACCGATCAGGGCGAGCGCCTCACAGAAGGCGAAGCCGAGGATCTGGTTGGCGCGGATGAGGCCGGCGGCCTCGGGCTGACGGGCGAGCGCCTGCGTGCCGTTGCCGAAGATGATGCCGATACCGACGCCCGGGCCGATCGCCGCGAGGCCGTAACCGATGGAACCGAGGTTGCCCTTGATCTGGACGCCGGCGGCAATGGTTTCGAGAGCGGACATGCCGGTTCTTCCTTCTCTTTCAATGACCGGTGGGGGTTGGCCACCGGATGCCTGGGTGGGTGGTCGGGTTGGCGCTCAGTGGTGCTCGGCGAGCGCGCCCTGGATGTAGCTGCAGGTCAGCAGTACGAAGACGTACGCCTGGACAGCCTGGATGAAGAGCTCGAAGGCGGTCATCACGAGGACCATGACGAACGAGACACCGGAGTAGGCGATGCCGATGCCGTTCAGCATGTACCAGCTGGCGATCGTGAAGAGCAGCAGCAGGGTGTGACCGGCGAACATGTTCGCGAAGAGTCGTACGGCGTGGGTGAACGGCCGGACGATCAGGTTCGAGAAGAACTCGATCGTCATCGACAGCGGGAGCACCGGGCCGAGCGTCTTGTCGTAGCCGGTGACGTTCTTGAAGAAGCCGACGAAACCCTGGCGCTTGAAGGTGAGCACGACCCACGTGATGTACACGAGGGCGGCCAGCACCGCGGGGTACGAGATGATCGCGGTGACCGGGAACTGGGCGATCGGGATGATCGACCACAGGTTCATCATCCAGATGAAGAAGAACAGCGAGACGACGAACGGGACGTACTTCTCGCCTTCCTTCTTGCCGATGGTCTCGTAGACGACACCGCGACGGACGAAGTCGTAGCCGGTCTCGGCGATCATCTGGAGCTTGCCCGGGACGACCTTCGGACGCGCGAACGCGGCCCAGAAGAAGCCCACGATGATGATCGACCCGAGCAGCGCCAGCAGCATCGTCTTGTTGAAGTACACGCTGCTGTCCGCGTCGCCGAAGAGCGGCTTGAACAGGAACGAGTGCAGGCCCGGAGCCGGGAAGCCACACCCGTCGAACAGGTGGCAGCTCGTGTCGAAAGCGAGCGTCTGCGTCGGGTCAGCACTCACCGCGGGCTCCTTCATCGTGGCGCATGGGTACGGCAACCTCGTTGTGTCGGCGCGGCGCAGGGCCGCGGTTCGGCACGGGACTGGTGTTACGGATGTGGGGGCGGCTGAGGGGCATCTCGCCTCGCGATTGAGCAGGCGTCAGCTCAGATGCCCGCGCCCGCGATGCCGCAGTTGGCACCGGACGATAGCAGGATCTCTCGTACGCCTTTATCCCGGCCCTACCCCTCACGACGGATGCCCGGTCTTCTCGGCCTTGCCGGCCTCGTCCGGTTCGACGTAGAGGATCTTGGCCTTCATGTGGGCGCGGGTCTGCGCGGCGATCCACGTGAGGGTGGCGACCACGAGAGTGAGGGCGAAGGCCCGGGGGTTGAACAGCGTCGTGTTCTTGAACACGGCCATGAAGACGACCAGCAGCAGGAGCTGGGCCGCGTAGAGCATCAGGCCCATCATCTGGAAGAGCTGCGGCATGGACCTGGCCGTGCGCTGCAGGACATAGAGACCGATCCCCATGAAGAGGATCACGATCACCGTCCCGACGAGCGCCCCGATCGCTCCCTTTCCGCCCGCGACCACACCGCCGACGACGGCGGCGAGCACGCCGACGGCGGCCGTGGGTACGGCGGCCTGGGCCAGGATCCGGGCGTCATTGGACGGCATGGCGGCAACTCCGCTTTCACAGGGGGCAGGTGTCGTCATGGACGAGCGTAGTCCCGGTCGGAGGGGCGAAAACCTCACGCCTGCCTCACGCCAATGGACCAACGCGGTTGCGTCCGTCGGCTCTCTCCGGGGTTCTCGTGAACCGTATCACAAACTATTTGATGAGGTCTTTACCTGTTCGGTGTGCTTGGTGTCACACATGAGAGTGAACCTGCCCGTCTGAGCGAAAACCGGGCCGTTCTGTCTGGTATTGGGGGTGTTTACTCCCCCACGAGTTGGCAATGCTCTAGTCAGATTCTTACCTTGGCGAGGGTCAGCGCGAGCTTCCCGAGGTGCGCCGGTCCAGCACGCGGGAGCGGGCTCCGATGGCCGTCGCGCCGTTGACCTGACCGCGCTCCGGAGCCGCAACTACAGCCGCCGGCTGCGGAGTTGCGGCGGCGGGCGCCTGGGCCGCCTGGGCCGCCAGGGCGGCCCTGCGGCGCCGGTAACGCGGCGGCACGAAGGCCTGTGCCCACATCGGGGCCCGCGGGGTGAAGCGCGGCAGCAGGAGCAGCGCCAGGCCGACCGCGCTGAAGAAGACCACGCCGAGCACGATCCACATGGACGCGGAGTTCACGGAGTAGGCCAGCGCCCCGAAGGCGATCAGGGCCGCCCAGAAGTACATGATCAGCACGGCCCTGCTGTGCGAGTGGCCGACTTCCAGCAGCCGGTGGTGCAGGTGGCCGCGGTCCGCCGCGAACGGCGACTGGCCGCGCCAGGTGCGCCGCACGATCGCGAGCACCAGGTCGGCGGCCGGCACCGCGATGATCGTCAGCGGCAGCAGCAGCGGGATGTAGACGGGCACCATCTGGTGCACCGCGTTGCGCTCGGACCCGGCGAACAGGTTCATCACGTCCGGGTCCACCTGGCCCGTGACCGAGATCGCGCCCGCGGCCAGCACCAGGCCGATCAGCATCGAGCCGGAGTCGCCCATGAAGATCCGCGCGGGGTGCATGTTGTGCGGCAGGAAGCCCAGGCACATACCCATCAGGATCGCCGAGAACAGCGTGGCCGGGGCGGCGGCCTCGATGCCGTACGAGTACCAGATCCGGTAGGCGTACATGAAGAACGCCGCGGCGGCGATGCACACCATGCCGGAGGCCAGGCCGTCCAGGCCGTCCACGAAGTTCACCGCGTTGATGGTGATCACCACCAGCGCCACCGTCAGCAGGGTGCCCTGCCAGGGGGTCAGCGCCACCGTGCCGACACCCGGGATGGGCAGCCACAGGATCGTCAGGCCCTGCATGACCATGACGCCCGCGGCGATCATCTGACCGCCCAGCTTGATCAGGGCGTCGATCTCGAACTTGTCGTCGAGCACACCGATCAGCCAGATCAGCGCCGCCCCGGAGAGCAGCGCGCGCGGCTCGTTGGACTTCTCGAAGACCTCGTTGAGGTTGGTCATGTGGTCGGCGACCAGCAGACCCGCGCACAGCCCGAAGAACATGGCGATACCGCCGAGCCGCGGAGTGGGTTCCCGGTGCACGTCACGGGCCCTGATCTCCGGCATCGCCCCGGCCACGATCGCGAACTTCCGTACCGGCCCTGTCAGCAGGTACGTCACCGCGGCCGTGATGCAGAGCGTCAGCAGGTATTCACGCACGGGCTTCCCCACATGTCTCGCTGGCCATCACAGCCCCACACCCTAGCGAGGGACGCATATGTGTGGGGACTTCCGGGTAGCGACGATGGTTGCACGGGCGGCTGTGAACCGGGCGCACAACAGTGCCTACGACGCTGCGCCTACCCCGTCTCACCGGGGATAGGGCGGAAATCTACCCGTGAGCTCCCGCACCTCGTCACGCACCCTCCCCACCTCCTGCGTCCCGCCCACCACGGCCGCCAGCAGGTCCGCGATCCGGGTCATCTCCGGCTCCCCCATGCCCTGCGTGGTCACGGCCGCCGTGCCCAGCCGCAGCCCGCGTGCGTCGCCGTGCGGAAGAGCACAGCAGTCGAGGACGATCCCGGCGGCGGCGAGCCGGCCCCGGGCGACGCGCCCCTCCACCCCGAGGGGGGCCGGGTCGGCGGTGATCAGATGGGTGTCGGTGCCGCCGGTCGTGACCGCGAGCCCCCGCTCGGCGAGACCGGCCGCGAGCACCTTCGCGTTGGCGACCACCTGATGGGCGTACGCGCTGAACGCCGGTGTCGCCGCCTCCCCGAACGCGACCGCCTTGGCGGCGACGCTGTGCATCTGCGCGCCGCCCTGGGTGAACGGGAACACCGCCCGGTCCAGGCGCTCGGCCAGCTCGGGCGCCTGGCACAGCAGCATCCCGCCGCGCGGCCCGCGCAGCACCTTGTGTGTGGTCGCGCACACCACGTCGGCGTACGGCACCGGGTTCGGCGCCGCTCCCCCGGCGACGAGCCCGATCGGGTGGGCGGCGTCGGCGATCAGGTACGCGCCGACCTCGTCGGCGATCTCGCGGAAGAGGGCGTAGTCGAGGTGGCGGGGGTAGGCGATGGACCCGCACACGATCGCCTTGGGCCGGTGCGACCGGGCCAGCGCCCGCACCTGGTCGTGGTCGACGAGCCCGCTCTCCGCGTCCACCCCGTACCCGATGAAGTCGAACCAGCGGCCGGAGAAGTTGGCCGGCGACCCGTGCGTGAGGTGGCCGCCGTAGGGCAGCCCGAGGGCGAGCACGGTGTCACCGGGGCGCAGCAGCGCGGCGTAGGCCGCCAGCACGGCGGAGGAGCCCGAATGCGACTGCACGTTGGCGTGGGCGGCGCCGAACAGGGCCTTGGCACGGTCGACGGCGAGCCGCTCGGCGACGTCGACGATCTCGCAGCCGCCGTGGTGCCGGGCGCCCGGATACCCCTCGGCGTACTTGTTGGCGAGCGGCGAGCCGAGCGCCGCCAGCACGGCCGGGGAACTGAAGTTCTCGGCGGCGATCAGCTGCAACGACGTCGACTGCCGGGCCAGCTCCCCCAGCAGGAGCTCGGCCAGCTCCGGGTCCTGGCGCCGCAGCAGCAGATCGCCCTCGTCGAGGGCAGGGGTGACCGACATGACGGGCTCCGGACGGTCGGCGGTGACGTAGGTCCAATGTAGGCCCGGTATGCGACGGACGCGCGGTTTGTGCGTACGGATGCGGAGGGTCGCTACATCCGCGCCGGAACACCTGTCAGCGCCGTCACCACCGGGTCCAGCGCCTCGTGTATCTCGTCGCCGATGGACTGGAAGAACGGCAGCGGGGCACCGTACGGGTCGTGGACCTCGTCCGCCTCCGCGGTCGGGGCCAGCAGCCAGCCGCGCAGCGCGGCGGCCGCGCGGACCAGCGCGCGGGCACGGACGACCACGCCGTCGGTGAGCGGCGGCAGCGTCGCCGGGTCGATCGCGCGGACCAGCCGGGTGAACTCCTTCAGGGTGAACGTGCGCAGGCCCGCGGAGTGGCCCATGGAGATGACCTGGGCGCGGTGGTCGCGGGTCGCCGTCAGCACCAGGTCGGCCCGGATGACGTGCTCGTCGAGCAGCTCGCGGCCCACGAACCCGGAGGCGTCCGCGCCGAAGTCGGCGAGCACGGCCTCCGCGTTCGCCTCCATGGGGGCGCCCTCGTGGCCCCAGGTGCCCGCGCTCTCCACGATCAGCCCGCCGCCCAGGAACGTGCCGAGCCGGTCGGTCACGAGGTGGCGGTTCAGCCGCTCGGTGATCGGCGAGCGGCACACGTTGCCGGTGCTGACGTGGAGGATGCGGAAGCTGTCGCGCGGCAGCCCCACGAACGTCGTCGTGATCTCCGCCGCGCGCTCCCCGTTGCCTATGCCACGCCCCGCGTCAGGGGCTGTCAATTCGCCACCTCGAGGTCGGGTACGACCTTGCGCAGCTCCTCCGCCGAGATCGCGCCCGCGCGCAGCAGCAGCGGAACCTCACGGGTGACGTCGACGATCGAGGACGGCACGTTGCCCGGGGTCGGTCCGCCGTCGAGGTAGACGGAGACGGAGTCGCCGAGCATGTCCTGCGCGGCGTCACAGGTCTCCGGCGAGGGGTGGCCGGTGAGGTTGGCGGAGGACACGGCCATCGGGCCGACCTCGGTGAGCAGTTCGATGGCGACCGGGTGCAGGGGCATGCGCACGGCGACCGTGCCGCGGGTGTCGCCCAGGTCCCACTGCAGGGACGGCTGGTGCCTGGCGACCAGGGTGAGCGCGCCCGGCCAGAACGCGTCGACCAGCTCCCAGGCCAGCTCGGAGAAGTCCGTGACGAGCCCGTGCAGGGTGTTCGGGGAGCCGATCAGCACCGGGGTGGGCATGTTGCGGCCCCGGCCCTTGGCGTCGAGGAGGTCGGCGACCGCCTCCGAGGAGAACGCGTCGGCGCCGATGCCGTACACCGTGTCGGTCGGCAGCACCACCAGTTCCCCCCGGCGGACGGCGGACGCGGCCTCGCGCAGACCCGTCACGCGGTCGGTCGCGTCGTTGGTGTCGTATCGCCGTGCCATGTCTAGCGGGCCTCCTCGTACACGTAACTCTGGACTTCGGAAAACACTGCCTGCGGGATACGCGCCGCATACGGGGTGCTCACGGCAGCGCCTTGCGGGCGGTCGCGAAGCGGGGACGGTTGTTGAGGTCCGGGTGGTCGGCCGCGTCGGCCCAGCCCCGCTCCTCGGTGAAGATCCACGGCACCTGGCCGCCCTGGGTGTCGGCGTGCTCGATGACGACGACACCTCCGGGGCGCAGCAGCCGGTGCGCGGTGCGTTCGATGCCCCGGATCAGGTCGAGGCCGTCCTCGCCGGAGAACAGCGCGAGTTCGGGGTCGTAGTCGCGGGCCTCGGGGGCGACGTACTCCCACTCGGTGAGCGGGATGTACGGGGGGTTGGAGATGACCAGGTCGACATGGCCGTCGAGGTCGTGGAAGGCGTCCAGGGCGTCTCCCTGGCGCAGGTCCACCCGGGAGCCCGCCACGTTCTTGCGGGTCCACTGGAGCGCCTCCTCGGACAGCTCCACGGCGTGCACGCGCGAGCGCGGGACCTCCTGGGCGAGGGCGAGCGCGATGGCACCGGAACCGGTGCACAGGTCGACGATGCGGGGCTCGACGACGTCCATGGCCCGCACGGCGTCTATGGCCCACCCGACCACCGACTCGGTCTCCGGGCGCGGCACGAACACCCCGGGACCCACCTGGAGTTCGAGATAGCGGAAGTACGCCCGCCCGGTGATGTGCTGGAGCGGCTCGCGCTGCTCCCGGCGGGCGATGACCTCCCAGTAGCGGGCGTCGAAGTCCGCGTCCTTGACGGTGTGCAGCGCGCCCCGCTTCACGCCGTGCACGAACGCGGCGAGCTCCTCCGCGTCGTTGCGCGGCGAGGGCACGCCGGCGTCGGCCAGCCGCTGGGCGGCCTGCGCCACCTCGGCGAGCAGCACACTGCGGGGGCTTGGGGGTCGCCCCCCAAATTCTTGCTGCACGCTGGTCCTCCGTGTCGTAACTCGTACGTTCCGTACGTGCCGTACGTGCCTTACGCGGCCGCGAGCTTGGCGGCCGAGTCCGCGTCGACGCAGGCCTGGATGACCGCGTCGAGGTCGCCGTCCAGGACCTGGTCCAGGTTGTACGCCTTGAAGCCGACGCGGTGGTCCGAGATGCGGTTCTCCGGGAAGTTGTACGTGCGGATCTTCTCGGAGCGGTCGACGGTGCGGACCTGGCTGCGGCGGGCGTCGGCGGCTTCCCGCTCCGCCTCCTCCTGAGCCGCGGCGAGCAGCCTGGAGCGCAGGATACGCAAGGCCTGCTCCTTGTTCTGCAGCTGGCTCTTCTCGTTCTGGCAGGAGGCGACGACCCCGGTGGGCAGGTGCGTGATGCGCACGGCGGAGTCGGTGGTGTTCACGGACTGCCCGCCCGGCCCGGAGGACCGGTACACGTCGATGCGGAGGTCGTTGGGGTTGATCTCGACGTCGACCTCCTCCGCCTCCGGCGTGACCAGGACACCGGCCGCGGAGGTGTGGATCCGGCCCTGCGACTCGGTCGCCGGCACCCGCTGCACGCGGTGCACGCCGCCCTCGTACTTCAGCCGCGCCCAGACGCCCTGCCCGGGCTCCGTCGCGCCCTGGCCGCCCTTGGTCTTCACGGCGACCTGGACGTCCTTGTACCCGCCCAGCTCGGACTCGGTGGCGTCGATGATCTCGGTCTTCCAGCCGACGCGCTCGGCGTACCGCAGGTACATGCGCAGCAGGTCGCCGGCGAACAGCGCGGACTCGTCGCCGCCCGCGCCGGCCTTGATCTCCAGGATGACGTCCTTGTCGTCGGACGGGTCCCGGGGCACCAGCAGCAGCCGCAGCTTCTCGGTGAGCTCCTCGCGCTGCTTGTCCAGCTCCTTGACCTCGGCGGCGAAGTCGGGGTCGTCGGCGGCCAGTTCACGCGCGGTCTCGATGTCGTCGCCGGTCTGCTTCCAGGAGCGGTACGTGGCGACGATCGGGGTGAGTTCGGCGTAGCGCTTGTTCAGCTTGCGCGCGTTGGCCTGGTCGGCGTGGACCGACGGATCGGCGAGCTTCTTCTCCAGGTCTGCGTGCTCGACGACGAGTTCCTCGACGGCCTCGAACATGTTGGGCTCCTGATACTGCTGCGGCACGGGGGAAGGAAAGGCGGGCGACCAAAAACGCCGGTCCCGGCCACACCCCTCACGGGGGCGTGCCGTGGACCGGCGAAGTCGGGCTCGCTACTTCTTGTTGCCGGCGGCAGCCTTGCCGAAGCGGGCCTCGAAGCGGGCCACACGGCCACCGGTGTCGAGGATCTTCTGCTTGCCCGTGTAGAACGGGTGGCACTCGGAGCAGACCTCGGCACGGATGGTGCCGCTGGTGATCGTGCTACGGGTGGTGAACGACGCGCCACAGGTGCAGCTGACCTGCGTCTCGACGTACTCGGGGTGGATGTCGCGCTTCAAGGGGTTCTCCTAGATATCGGGAGGGCACCGGGTCGCCGTCGCGGGCTGCGGGGCGTGAACCGGGGCCGACGGTCCAGTCTGCCAGGGCTGGCCGTATCTCCCAAAACCGGGGCCCTTGGATCTTTATTCCAGGGGCCACGCCCAGGGGGCTTTCAGGGGCGTCTGCGGCAGCGCCCCTCACGACGACGTCACGACCCCCTCGGCCTGCCCCGTCGCCGTCCCCTTCGTCGCGGAGGCGGGGATCGGCTCGTCGTCGCGCAGCGCGGCCCACACCTGCTTCGCCTTCGCCTCGGCGACCACCACCCGGTTCGGGTCGGAGGGGTCGTACCGGACCGGCATCGTCACCATGTGCATGTTCTGCGCACCGATGGACTTCAGCCCGTTCGCGAAGTCGATCAGCGAGTTCACCGAGCCCAGGTCGGAGTCGGCGGTGACGGTCTTCGTCGCGGTGTCGGCCAGGTCGTACAGCTTCTTGGGGCTGGTGAACACCCCCACCTGCTCGACCTGGTGGATCAGCGCCTTCACGAACGCCTGCTGGAGCTGGATGCGGCCCAGGTCGGAGCCGTCGCCGACGCCGTGCCGGGTGCGCACCAGGCCGAGCGCCTGCTGCCCGTCGAGGGTGTGCTCGCCGGCCTTGAGGTCGAGGTGGCTCTGCGGATCGTCGATGGCCTCGGTCGTGGTCAGCGTGACCCCGCCGAGTTCGTCGACGAGCTTCTGGAACCCGGAGAAGTCGACCTCCAGGTAGTGGTCCATGCGGATGCCGGTCATGCTCTCGACCGTCTTGACCGCGCAGGTGGCGCCTCCGGTGGAGTACGCGGAGTTGAACATCACCCCGGTCGCGGCGTCGTGCGTGGTGCCCTGCGCGTCCGTGCAGGACGGGCGGTCGATGAGGGTGTCCCGCGGGACGGACACCACGCTGGCCTGCCGGTGCCCCTTGTAGACGTGGACGATCATCGCCGTGTCGGAGCGGGCGCTGCCGTCGTCGGCGCCGCCGCCTAGCTTCCGGTTGGCGCCGGAACGCGTGTCCGAGCCGAGGACCAGGATGTTCTCGGAGCCGTTGTCGACCTTGGCGGGCCGGTCGGAGCCGAGCATCTGGTTGATGTCGACGGTCCTGAGGTTCCCGTTGAGCTTGAGGTACAGGTAGCCGACGCCGGTACCGCCGAGGACGAGGACGCCCGCCGCCGTCCAGGCCGTGACGCGCAGCGCCCTGCGGCCGCTGCCGGGCGGCTTGCGGCGTCGGCCCCTGCCGCGGCGGCCGGCGGCCGTCGTGGGGGGCTCGGGTATGTGCGGCCCTGGCGTGCTCTCGGCGGACATGGGCTCCTCGGTTCTCGTACGACTGGTCGGTTACCCCCTGCTTTCAGGGTCAGGCCCGGTGTACCGGGAACATCGGCACGTACCGGACCATCGTCGCTCCGCCGGGTCAGACGGCGAAACTCGGGACAGGGTTGCACGACGCGGTGTGCCCACCGCGTCACGCGATGGGCACACCGTGTCATGGGGCGAGTCCGGGCGAACCGGCCTCACCAGGCGTTTCAGCCGAAGATGTCGTACTGCTGGAAACCGGTGCCGAGCGACTTCCTTGTGGCAAAGATCTCGCTCGTCCCCTTGCCGGTGCCCGGGTACAGGTACAGCGTGCCGCCGGTCGTACGGGCCACCAGGTCGGCCTTGCCGTCGCCGGTCAGGTCGCCGACCGCGGCGAGGGTGTTGTAGCCGGTCCAGCCGGCGCGGACCTTCACGCGGGCCGAGAAGAGGCCGGTGCCGGACGTGCCGGTGCCCTTGTACAGGTACAGGTCGCCGCCGCTGCTCCGGCGGGCCAGCAGGTCGGCCTTGCCGTCGCCGTTGAAGTCGCCGACGCCGCGCAGCTGGTTGTACTGGCTCCAGCCGCCGCCGATGCGGACGGGGGCGGCGAAGGTGCCGTTGCCCTTGCCCGGGTACAGCCACAGGACGCCGCCGGAGTCCTCGGAGAGGACGTCGGGCAGGTAGTCGCCGGTGAGGTCACCGGGGATCACGACGGCCCTGCGGGTCTTCCAGTTGGTGAAGATCTTCGTCGTGACCCAGGAGCCGCTGGTCTGGGCGCTGTTGAGAGCGAAGTGGTACCAGTAGACGTCGCCGGTGGACGACACCCGGTAGACGAGGTCCTGGAAGCCGTCCCGGTTCAGGTCGGCCTGGAGGATCAGGTTGACGCCGCTCCAGTCGCCCCACGAGACGCGGGAGGCGAGCGAGGTGCCCTTGGAGTCCAGCTCGTAGCCGACCCTGGTCGACGACCTGCGGGCGAACAGGTCGGCCTTGCCGTCGGTGCAGCTCAGGTTGGTGTCGGCGATCTGCGCGTAGGCGGCACCGACGTAGGTGCTGGCCTTGGAGAAGACGCTGTAGGCGCCCTTGGCGACGCACTTCTGGACGCCCCAGGAGACCACGCCGACGATCCGGCCGCCGACGACCAGCGGACCGCCGGAGTCGCCGTTGCAGGCCGTGGTGGTGCCCGTGTCGGTACCGGTGGCGGCCTTGCCAGCGCAGACCATGTGGCCCTTGACGTAGTCGCTGCCGTAGCCGCCCGTGCAGGCGGTGTCGGACTGGATGGGCAGCGTGGCCGTCTTCAACGTCGGGGAGATGGCGTCCGAGGTGGAGCTGGTGCGGCCCCAGCCGTAGACCTTGGCGGTCTTGGCGGCGGTGCCCGTGTACGACGCGGTGTCGGTGCTGGTCGTCATCCGGATCGGCGTCGCCTTGACCGGGGCGGCCAGGGTGAGCACGGCGACGTCGTTGTTGGGGACACCGTGGGACGACACGGTGTACGACGGGTGGTTCCACTGGCGCAGCACGCCGGAGACGGTGCCGCCGTGCAGATTGGCACTGCCGTCGCTGTTGGTGGTGGGCAGCGCGGCGGTGCCGGTGATGACCACTGACCTGGTGGTGCTCCACTTGAAGCCCTTGACGCAGTGCGCGGCGGTGAGGATCTTCGTGGGCGAGATGACCGAGCCGCCGCAGAAGAAGGCGATGTCGTCGCTGGTGTCGTCGGTGGTGCCCCTGGTGTCGTCGTACCAGAGCTGTGCCATCCACGGCGCCGAGGAGATGGTGGTCGTACCGCCACCGATGATCCTCGGCGAGACGGCGGAGCCGCTGCTCGACGGCTTCGTGCTCGTCGTCCCGCCGTTGACGGCGGCGACCGCGTCGGCGGCGCGCCGCTCCAGGGCGGCCTTCGACGGCGCGCCGACGGCCGGCTTGACCGTCGGCACCGGCTGGGTGGCCGCGCTGGCGGAGGTCGAGATCAGTGCGGCCGTGACGGCGGCGGCGACGGAGGCCGCGGCCACGGCCACGGGCAGAGCGAAACGTATCCGGCGTCTGTGACGGCCGGTCCCGGACGCGGGTGTACCCACCTGAGTCCCCCCCTGGGGATATGGAGTTCGACATTCGGTCAAGGGACCGAAGGGCGTGATCGTACACCGGTCGCGAAAACGCCAGAAGCCGTCCCCACCAGGGGGGACGGCTTCCGGTTATGAAGATCTACGGGGACTTTCAGTCTCCGTTGCCGGGCGTCGGCGTCGTCTTCTGGATCTGCATCAGGAACTCGACGTTCGACTTCGTCTGCTTCATCTTGTCGAGCAGCAGCTCGATCGCCTGCTGCTGGTCGAGCGCGTGCAGCACCCGGCGCAGCTTCCAGACGACGGCCAGCTCCTCGTTGCCGAGAAGGATCTCCTCCTTGCGGGTGCCGGACGCGTCCACGTCCACCGCCGGGAAGATGCGCTTGTCGGCGAGCTTCCGGTCGAGCTTGAGCTCCATGTTGCCGGTGCCCTTGAACTCCTCGAAGATCACCTCGTCCATGCGGGACCCGGTGTCCACCAGGGCGGTGGCGAGGATCGTGAGGGATCCGCCGTCCTCGATGTTGCGGGCCGCACCGAAGAAGCGCTTCGGCGGGTACAGGGCGGTCGAGTCGACACCACCGGACAGGATGCGGCCGGACGCCGGCGCCGCGAGGTTGTACGCACGGCCCAGACGCGTGATCGAGTCGAGCAGCACGACGACGTCGTGGCCCAGCTCCACCAGCCGCTTGGCGCGCTCGATGGCGAGCTCGGCGACCGTGGTGTGGTCCTCGGCCGGGCGGTCGAAGGTCGAGGAGATGACCTCGCCCTTCACCGACCGCTGCATGTCGGTGACCTCTTCCGGACGCTCGTCGACGAGGACGACCATCAGGTGGCACTCGGGGTTGTTGTGGGTGATCGCGTTGGCGATCGCCTGCATGATCATGGTCTTGCCGGTCTTCGGCGGGGCCACGATCAGACCGCGCTGGCCCTTGCCGATCGGCGACACGAGGTCGATGATCCGCGTGGTGAGCACGCCGGGGTCCGTCTCCAGGCGGAGCCGGTCCTGCGGGTAGAGCGGGGTCAGCTTGTTGAACTCCGGGCGGCCGCGGCCGTGTTCGGGCGCCATGCCGTTGACGGAGTCGAGGCGGACCAGCGCGTTGAACTTCTCGCGCCGCTCGCCCTCCTTCGGCTGGCGGACCGCGCCGGTGATGTGGTCGCCCTTGCGCAGGCCGTTCTTGCGGACCTGGGCGAGGGAGACGTACACGTCGTTCGGACCCGGGAGGTAGCCGGAGGTCCGGATGAACGCGTAGTTGTCGAGGATGTCCAGGATGCCCGCGACCGGGATCAGGACGTCGTCGTCGGCCAGCTGCGGCTCGGCGCCGCCGATCTCGTCACGGCCACGACGCCCACGACGGTCCCGGTAGCGGCCGCGACGGCCGCGGCGGCCGCCGTCGAAGTCGTCGTCGTCCTGCGGGCCCACGTTGCGGTCCTGACGGCCGCCGCCCTGCTGCTGGCCCTGGCCCTGCTGCTGACGGTCCTGCCGGTCCTGGCGGTCCTGACGACCGCCCTGGCCGCTCTGGCCGCCCTGCTGCTCGTCGCCCTTGCCGCGGCGGTCGCGGTCACGGCCGCGCTCGCGGCGGTCGCGGCGGCCACGGCCCTCGCCGTCACCGGCGTCGGCCTTGGCCTCGCCCTGCTGGGCGGGCGTCTCGGCCCTGGTCTCGGTCTTCGCCTCGGCGACGATCGTCTCGGCGCCGCCCGCGGCCGGGCTGCCCGCCTCGGCGGTGGCACGCCGGCGACGGCGCTCGGTGGGGGCGTCGTCCCCGCCCCGCTCGGCCTCGCTCGCGCGGGAGCCGGCCGGCTGGCCCGGGATCTCGATCTGCTGCTGGGCCACGGCCTTCTCGGCGGGAGCCTCGGCGGGCTGCGCCGCCTTCTTCTCCGCGGCGTCGTCGCCCGTACGGGCCTTGGAGGTGGCCCGGCGCTTCGGCTTGGTCTCGGTGGCCGCCTCGGCCTTGGCGGGGGCACCGCCGCCGGCCTGGGCCTCCTTGATGACCTCGATCAGCTGGCTCTTGCGCATGCGCGCGGTGCCCCTGATGCCGAGGCCGGATGCGACCTGCTGAAGCTCGGCCAGCACCATGCCCTCGAGGCCGGTACCGCGGCGCCGCCGGGAGCCGGCACCGGAGGCAGGCGCGGAGGCGTCCGTGGCGGGCGCGGCAGCGGTCTCCTCGACACGTGCGCCCATCAGATCGGTGGTGTCGCTCACGAAGGGTCCTTCCCTGGAGCGGACGTCGGCCTGTCTGGCTCGGCGACCGGTTGTGCTGTCCGGCTTCGGTCCTTGCTGTGGACCGGCCGGGGCGGTGGTCCGCCAAAGCGGCGGAGAGAATTTCTGGTGACGGCGCTTCCTCAGCCGTGGCACCCGGTGTCACGCTGGCGTGGTCGCACCTGTTCCGGAGCGTGCCCAGCGGCCTGCTCAGAGTCCGCGTACGGCGTACTGCCCAGGTACGTCATACAGAACGCTGAATGGCTTGGGAGACTCCCGGAAGAATGTCTGTCCCGGACGGGGACGTGAAGCACCTCGCCATGGTGGGGTCGGGTGCAGACTTGAGGTTAACACTACCGGATCCAACAAACATTCCCCCTCTCCAAATCCGGCAATCGCACACGGTCAGATGTCGCTGGAGGTCGCGAGCGGCAGCACACTCGTCCCTCGCGCGTCGAGGTCGAGCCTGTTGGCGGCCCACTCCGGACCCGCCAGGGCCTGCACTTTCTCGGCGCTGTCGGCGTCCGCCAGGGCCATCACGGTGGGGCCGGCGCCCGAGATCACGGCCGGGACCCCGTCGGCGCGCAGGCGTTCCACCAGGGCGGCGCTCTCCGGCATGGCGGGGGCGCGGTACTCCTGGTGCAGCCGGTCCTCGGTGGCGGGCAGCAGCAGCTCGGGGCGCCGGGTGAGGGCCTCGACGAGCAGGGCGGCACGGCCGGCGTTGGCGGCCGCATCGACGTGCGGCACGGAGCGCGGAAGCAGTCCGCGCGCGGTCTCCGTGAGGACCGGCTTTCCGGGCACGAAAACCACCGGAACGATGGAATCGGCGGGCTCCATCCTGATCGCCCGGGCGGCGCCGGACTCCATCCAGGAGAGCGTGAAACCGCCGAGCAGGCAGGCCGCGACGTTGTCGGGGTGACCCTCGATCTCGGTGGCCAGCTCCAGGAGCGCGGCGTCGTCGAGCCTGGCCTCGCCGCCTATGGTCACCGCGCGTGCGGCGACGATGCCGGCGCAGATGGCGGCGGAGGAGGAGCCCAGGCCACGGCCGTGCGGGATGCGGTTGGCGCACACGATCTCCAGGCCGCGGGGCTGTCCGCCCAGCAGGTCGAAGGCGGTGCGCAGGGAGCGTACGAGGAGGTGACTCTCGTCACGTGGCAGCGTCTCGCTGCCCTCGCCCGCGATGTCGATGTGCAGCCCGGAGTCGGCCACCCGGACGACGACGTCGTCGTAGAGCCCCAGTGCGAGACCCAGGGCGTCGAAGCCCGGGCCGATGTTGGCGCTGGTGGCGGGGGTGCGCACCCGGACGGCGGCGGCGCGGAACGCTGGACCGGCCATCGCTCGATGACTCTCCTTGAGCTGCGTGATGGTCGAATGACATTCGATAGGTACGTGGGGGAACCTCGGGCCGTGGAGACGGCGCGGCACCGCGCCATATGCGGAGGCATATGCAGCGGGCGGGTTCGGTACAGCCTATCGAAGGAAGGTTCTGTGGCGACATAGGGCGCACAGGAGGCGCACGATGCGTGTCGTAAGCCCCCTGTGCCCCCTTCGTAGGGAGTCCCCTCGTCAGGACGCCACAGGCCCTTCACCGGTTGCCCGGCCGGGGTCGGTCGAGTGTGCCGGGTGAGCCGCGTGGTTCTCAAGCACTCCTCGAGTACCCCTTGAGCGGTTTTCTAGGCGAGGCCCAGGCGCTCCGCCGCGGCGGCCGCGTCGACCGGCACCGTGACCGGCTGCGGGGCGCCGGCGACGGCCCAGTCGGGGTCCTTCAGGCCGTTGCCGGTGACCGTGCAGACGATGCGCTGGCCCGGGTCCACCTTGCCCTGCTCGGCGGCCTTCAGCAGACCGGCGACGGAGGCGGCGGAGGCGGGCTCCACGAAGACACCCTCCTGGGCGGCCAACAGGCGGTAGGCGCGCAGGATCTCACGGTCCGTCACCTCGTCGATGAGGCCTTCGGACTCGTCCCGCGCGGCGAGCGCGAACTGCCACGAGGCGGGGTTGCCGATCCGGATGGCGGTGGCGATGGTCGAGGGGTCCTTGACGATCTCGCCGCGCACGATCGGGGCGCTGCCGGAGGCCTGGAAGCCCCACATCCGGGGGGTCTTCGAGGAGACGCCGTCACCGGCGTACTCCCGGTAGCCCTTCCAGTAGGCGGTGATGTTGCCCGCGTTGCCGACCGGCAGGACGTGGATGTCGGGGGCGTCCCCGAGCATGTCCACGATCTCGAAGGCGGCCGTCTTCTGCCCCTCGATGCGTACCGGGTTGACCGAATTGACCAGCGCCACCGGGTAGTTCTCGCTCAGGTTGCGGGCGAGGGTGAGGCAGTCGTCGAAGTTGCCGTCGACCTGGAGGATCTTCGCGCCGTGCACGAGGGCCTGGCCCATCTTGCCGAGCGCGATCTTCCCCCGCGGCACGAGCACCGCCGAGACCATGCCGGCGCGCACGGCGTACGCGGCGGCGGAGGCGGAGGTGTTGCCGGTGGAGGCGCAGATGACGGCCTGCGCGCCCTCCTCCTTGGCCTTGGAGATGGCCATGGTCATCCCGCGGTCCTTGAAGGACCCGGTCGGGTTCGCGCCCTCCACCTTCAGGTGGACCTCGCAGCCCGTGCGCTCGGAGAGCACCTGCGCGGGCACGAGGGGCGTGCCGCCCTCACGGAGCGTCACGACCGGCGTGGTGTCGGAGACGGGCAGCCGGTCCCGGTACTCCTCGATGATTCCGCGCCACTGGTGGGTCATTGCTGGTTACTCTCCTTCAACCCGCATGATGCTGGCGACACCCCGCACGGTGTCGAGCTTGCGCAGCGCCTCGACGGTCCCGGAGAGGGAGGCGTCGGAGGCCCGATGGGTGACGACGACGAGGGAGGCCTCGCCGTCCTTGCCGGTCTGCCGCACCGTATCGATGGACACCCCGTGCTCGGCGAACACGGTGGCAACCTGGGCGAGAACACCCGGTTTGTCGGCGACGTCGAGGCTGATGTGGTAGCGCGTGACGACATCGCCCATCGGGGAGACGGGCAGGGCGGCGTACGACGACTCGCCGGGCCCCGTTGCCCCGCTGAGCCGGTTGCGGCAGACGGCGACCAGGTCGCCGAGGACCGCGGAGGCGGTCGGGGCGCCGCCGGCGCCGGGACCGTAGAACATCAGCTGTCCGCTCGCGTCGGACTCGACGAAGACGGCGTTGTACGCGCCGCGCACGGAGGCGAGCGGATGGGTCAGCGGGATCATCGCGGGGTGCACGCGGGCGGTGACCGAGCCGCCGTCGCCGGCCCGCTCGCAGATGGCCAGCAGCTTGATGGTGCAGCCCATGTTCTTGGCGGAGGCGAAGTCGGCGGCGGTGACCTCGGTCATGCCCTCGCGGTAGACGTCGTCGAGGCGCACCCGCGAGTGGAATGCGATACCGGCCAGGATGGCGGCCTTGGCGGCGGCGTCGAAGCCCTCGACGTCGGCGGTCGGGTCGGCTTCCGCGTACCCGAGCGCGGTGGCCTCGTCGAGGGCCTCCTGGTAGCCGGCGCCCGTGGAGTCCATCTTGTCCAGGATGAAGTTGGTGGTGCCGTTCACGATGCCGAGCACCCGGTTGACCTTGTCGCCGGCGAGCGACTCGCGCAGCGGCCGGATCAGCGGGATGGCGCCGGCGACCGCGGCCTCGTAGTAGAGGTCCCGGCCGTGCTGGTCCGCGGCCGCGTGCAGGGCGGCGCCGTCCTGGGCGAGCAGCGCCTTGTTGGCGGAGACCACGGAGGCGCCGTGCTCGAAGGCGGTGGTGATGAGGGTGCGGGCGGGCTCGATCCCGCCGATGACCTCGACGACCACGTCGATGTCGCCGCGTTTGACGAGGGCGGTGGCGTCGGTGGTGACCAGCGCCGGGTCGATGCCCTCACGCACCTTGGAGGGCCGTCGTACCGCCACACCGGCCAGCTCGATCGGGGCGCCGATCCGCGCGGCGAGGTCGTCGGCGTGCGTCGTCATGATGCGCGCCACCTCTGAGCCGACAACCCCACAGCCCAGCAGCGCCACCTTCAGCGGACGCGTACGCATCATCCGACCTCGTTTCCTCATACCGTCTACGGTTGGACCAGTCTCACTCACCGGACGGTGGTTTCTACCCTTGGTCCGGATCGTGAGACATCTATTTCATTGTGTGGGGGGCGGAAGACAGAAGATCTTCCGACGGAGGACCGGAGGTCTTCCGTTCCCACCGACCGACGCGGGCACCGCACCCGGGCTCAGCCGTCGCCCGGCGGTCCGGTCGACGCCGACACCGCACCGGGCCGCACCGCACCGCACCGCACCGCACCGCACCGGGATCAGCCGACGCCCGCCGGTCGGTCGGTGCCGGTCAGCCGACGTCGAGGCGGAGCAGGTCCTCCTCCGTCTCCCGGCGGACGATCACCCGGGACTCGCCGTCGCGGACGGCGACGACGGGCGGCCGGAGCACGTGGTTGTAGTTGCTCGCCATGGAACGGCAGTAGGCGCCCGTGGCCGGCACCGCGATGAGGTCACCGGGTGCCAGGTCGCCGGGCAGGAACGCGTCCTTCACCACGATGTCGCCGCTCTCGCAGTGCTTGCCGACGACGCGGGCGAGCATCGGCGCGGCGTCGCTGGTCCGCGACACGAGGGCGACGCTGTACTCGGCGTCGTACAGCGCGGTCCGGATGTTGTCGGACATGCCCCCGTCGACGGAGACGTAGGTGCGGAGGTTGTCGAGCGGCTTGATGGTGCCGACCTCGTAGAGCGTGAAGGCGGTCGGTCCCACGATGGCCCGCCCGGGCTCCACGGAGATGCGCGGCGTGCGCAGCTTGGCGGCCTCGCACTCACGCGTCACGATCTCGGTCAGCGCCTTGGCGATCTCGTGCGGCTCACGGGGGTCGTCGTCGCTGGTGTACGCGATGCCGAGGCCGCCGCCGAGGTCGATCTCGGGCAGCTCGACGCCGTGCTCGTCCCGGATGTCCTTGAGCAGCCCCACCACCCGGTGCGCGGCGACCTCGAACCCGGACATGTCGAAGATCTGGGACCCGATGTGCGAGTGGATCCCGATGACCTCCAGGCCGTCCAGCTGCAGCGCCCGCCGCACGGCCTCCGCGGCCTGCCCGCCCGCCAGCGGAATCCCGAACTTCTGGTCCTCGTGGGCGGTGGCGATGAACTCGTGCGTGTGAGCTTCGACACCGACGGTGATACGGATCTGCACCCGCTGCCGCTTGCCGAGTCCCTGCGCGATGTGGGCGACGCGGACGATCTCCTGGAAGGAGTCGAGGACGATCCGTCCGACACCGGCCTCGACGGCCCTGGTGATCTCGTCGACGGACTTGTTGTTGCCGTGGAAGGCGATCCGGTCGGCGGGCATCCCGGCGGACAGCGCGGTGGCCAGCTCGCCACCGGAGCACACGTCCAGGTTCAGCCCCTCCTCGTGCAGCCAGCGCACGACGGCGCGCGACAGGAACGCCTTGCCCGCGTAGAAGACGTCGGCGTCGTGCCCGAAGGCGCTGCGCCAGGCCTGCGCCCGGGCGCGGAAGTCGGTCTCGTCGAGGATGTAGGCGGGGGTGCCGTGCTGTGCGGCGAGGGTCTTCACGTCGACACCGCCGACGGTGACGACCCCGTCGGCGTCACGGGTGACCGTCTGGGCCCACACCTTGTCGTCGAGCGCGTTGAGGTCGGCGGGCGGGGCGGCGTAGTGGCCTTCGGGCAGGACGTCGGCGTGCCGGGGCCCGGCGGGGTGTGCGGAACGGCTCATGGCTCTTCTGGCGCTCTCTTCAGAGGTGTTCGGGTGCGTCGATGCCGAGCAGGGACAGGCCGCCGGCCAGCACCGTCCCGGTGGCTTCGGCGAGCGCGAGCCGGGCGCGGTGGGCGGCCGAGGGTTTCTCGTCACCACGGGGCAGCACGGTCGCGAGGAACGGCAGGGCGGCATCGGCGACGGTGACCAGGTGCCGGGCGAGCCGGTCGGGGGCGCGGTGGGTGGCGGCGGCGGTGAGGATCCGGGGGTAGTCGGCGAGGGCGGCGACGAGGGGGGCGGGGGCGTCGGAGAGGGCGGCCGTGTGGGCGGCGGGGGCGTCGGGCAGGTCGCTCGTGTCGGCGGCGAACCCGAGCGGGGCGGCGCGGCGCGGGGCGGCGCCACGCGGGGCGGGGGCGGCGGGCGCGTGGAGCGCGTCGAGCGAGGCGGGCGCGTCGTCCAGCGAAGCGGGCGCGTCGAAAAGGTCACCGGCATCGGCATCGGCGCCGTACCCGAGCCGGGCGGCGCCGCGCACGGCGGCACGCGAGCGGGCGTGGGCGTACCGCACCCGGAACAGCGGATTGCTCTCCCGCTGCACCAGATGGTCGGCGGTGATGCGCGGCCGGTCGTGCGCGGCGGGATGCAGCAGGGCCCACTGGGCGGCGTCGCGCCCGAGCGGCGCGGGGTCCTCCGGCGCGGGCACGGGCCGCAGGGTGACGGGTTCGCCGTGCCCGACCTCGCCCCGGCCGCCCTGACTGGCGACGAGCCGCACCACCGCGTCGGCGACGACCTCGGCGCGCACGTCGTACGGCACCCGGAGCGCGACCACCTGCCCGGCGAGGGCTTCGCTGTGACCGTAGGCGGCCCCGAGGGCGCGGATCTGAGCGACGAGGGCGGCGGTCGGGGAGGCGGCGGCGCTGAGGGAGATGTTGAGGAACCCGGGCCCGGTGACGACGACGTCATCGACGCCGGCGCAGTCCGCGAGGTGGGGCAGCAGGATCTCGGCGACCCGCAGAGGAGGTTGCCCGGCCGGGCGGGCCAGTTGGAGCGCGACGTTGGTGGCGTAGTCCCCGCAGCCGCCGGGCCCCGGCGGCGTCACGACGACCCGCTCCGGCACGGTCACGCTCAGCTCCCCCTCATCCACAGCACGACGCACCGCGCGCAGCACGGTACGGGAGAGCTCGACGGGGGTCACGGGACAAGCGTAGGGGAGAAGGGGGGTGGGAAGGCGAGCAGGTTCGCCGGGGGTCCGGAATGCGGACGACCCGCGCGCCGGACCGAAGGGGCCGGGCGAGCTGATGGGCCGGCGCCACATCACCCCGGACCGCCTGAGACGGGATCCGGAATACGGGACACGCGCTCGGACCACCAGGGTCTCCTGGGCCACGGAGGTCACGGACAGACGGGGTTGCCTTCGGCCCGCTCCCGGGAGTACTCGACGGCACCGTCCTCCACGGCACCGCCTTCCACCTCGGCCCCCGCAGGCACCTCAGGCCCCGCAGCCCCGCGTCTCCCCCGCCCCCTCCCCCGCTCCAGCAAGTCCCGCACCACCCGCACGAGTTCGTCGGGCTCGAAGGGCTTGGCGAGGAAGGCATCGACACCGACGCCGAGCCCGGCCTCGACCTCGTGCTGGGTACAGGCGCTGACAATGGCGAGGGGAAGATCCCGAGTCCGCGGGTCGGCACGCAGCTGGGCGGCGGTCCGCAGCCCGTCCAGCCGGGGCATGACGACATCGAGGGTGATCAGGTCGGGCCGCACGCGATGAACGACATCCAGACACTCGGCACCATCGGCCGCGGTCACGACCTCGAGACCCTCCAGTTCGAGATTGACCCTGATCAGCTGCCGGATGACCTTGTTGTCGTCCACAACGAGGACCCGGCCGGACGCCCCTGGCACAACTCGAGAGTAGGTCGGGACCGGCCACCGCGTCCGGCTTTTCCCGAGTTCCGCCCCTCCGAGGAGGGCTCCAGGGGAAACCCGTTCCTGATCACCCCGACCGAGCTGGTAGTGTTCTACCCGTCGCCGCGAGCAACAGCTCAAAGCCAGACGCCCCCGTAGCTCAGGGGATAGAGCAACGGCCTCCGGAGCCGTGTGCGCAGGTTCGAATCCTGCCGGGGGCACCCAGAACATGGGAACGAGATCGGGCGTTATGTCCCGGTTTCGCGACCCGGGTGCCGTGATCGGGTGCCAGCACTTCGGTGCGGGCACCCGATTTTTTGTTCCCCACGTCCAGCCCACGGGTGATGGACGCCAGTGCGTCAACCACATGACCCGGGATTGTGACCCGTAGGGTGAGTTGTTCGCCGGGTCGGCTGTAGCGGACTTCCAGACCAAAGGCCTCGTAGAGTTCACGCTGCTTCTCTTCCGGGAGCAGGGTGATGTCGATATTCAGATACGGGAGCGCGTCAAGCAGAGCGGCGTTGTCGGACTTGGCCACAGCCTCGGGGATTTCGAGTCGGGTCAGCTGTTCCGACAGAGCCTTGCACTGAGCTCCGAGGAGCGCGTGCTCCTTACGGATTCCGTCACGGAATTCCCTCTCGTAATCCGCGCCAGTCGCGTCGTCCGACTCAAAGTTGTTGGTGCCGTCCGCCAGCGCCTGGATGAGGCGATGTCGGCGGTGCTCAATGGCGGCGATGGCCTGGTTCAGGGCATCGCGCTCCCGGGTGATGCGTTCGGCGGGTCCGTCCACGCTGAGCTGTGCGAATTCAAGCTGCGCTTGGAGATGCGTACGGCGGTCGGGGCCGAAGACGCGGGTGGCGAAGAAATCAGAGATGGACTTGAGCAGGATCTCTTCTCGGATCCACAGGCTTTTGGGGTGGGAAGCAAACCAAGGGCGGCCTCTGTGTTCGTTCGGATCGAGCTCGCAGGCGTAATACGAGATCTGATGACGCATTTTCCCGAACATTTTCCGGTCGCACAGGGTGCACGTGACGTACGACCGCAGGACGTAGGACCGACCGGTTTCAGGATGGCTGTTCTTCCCGGGGGTGGTGCGTGAGCCCTGGCGTTTCTTCGACATGACCGAGACCGCGTCGAAGAGTTCCCGGGTGACGAGTGGTTCATGGGTGGGCTGGGGCGACCACACCCAGTCCTTCGGGTCGTTATTGCGTCCGCCCTTTTTCGTGGCCCGTCGGTTCCAGACCTGGTAGCCGGTGTATTTCGGGTTCTTGAGGATCTCGCGCACGGCGGAGCCGCTCCACCGGCCGAGAGCAGCGTCGGGACGGGTCGGTTCCGGAGGCGGGTAGGCCACCAGGTCCAGGTTGAGGCGGTCGGCGATGGCGTCGTAGCCGAGCTTGTGCAGGCCACGGAGCTGGAAAAGGTACGTGACGGCCGCGCACCGGGCGGGATCGGGAATCAACCGGTGCTTGGTGCGCCCCTCGGCGCGGCGGGCCGGAACCGGATGCGGGACCTTCTCGGCGAGGTAGCCGTAGGGCGGTTTGCCGGTGTTCCAGCCCTGTTGGGTGTGCTCGACGAAGCCGTCCCAGGACAGCTCAAGCATCTGCAGGACGTACCACTCGGAGACGGCCTGTTTGACACGCCGGGTGAGGGTGGGCGTGGCGCGTTTGGCGCCGCGTCCGGTGACGATCGGCTCGTCGGCGGCGCACAGCGCGACGCCGGCCTGCTCAAGTTCGTACTCGATCTTGGTACCGAAGTACGTGCGCCGGGCGACGCGCTCAATGGACTCGCAGATGACGGCCGCGAAACGGCGGTCCGGGCGCTGGGCCTCGCCGAGGAGATCCGAGATGCTGCCGTCGCGGGGGATGGGAATATTGAATTGCCGGTGCGCGGAAGAACGGCCGCGTTCATCCAGTTCCTTGCGGCCGGATTCGACGTCGTAGAAGTGGGCGACGATGACCCAGCCGGGCGGCAGAGCGGCTCTCGCGTTACGGAGCTGTCGGGGAAGGGACAGCGTCGGGTCCTGAGCATCCTCGGTGGATGTGCGGCCCAACCAGGCCACAGGGACACTGACCGGTACCGCAGCCAGGTCCGGGATGCTGTTGGTGGACCATGGCCGGTCCGGCAATGGGGGCGCCCAGGGTGGGCTGCCAGGCGAAGCGTCCGGCACGTTCTTGTCCCTCTCCCACAGATCTGGCGGGAGCTCAGCCTCTGTCGGCCATGCCGCTTTGACGGGCGTACAGCCATTCCAGCACAGCCCGAATGGCAACCGCTTGGCGTTGGGCCAGAGCTTGAGCGTCCTCGCCTTCTACGACGACGTATTCCACGACCACTCGTGAAACGGTGCCTGACCTATTCCTTCCATTCGGTTTACGGGTGGTCATGGTCCATGGACGCTCCGTCTCGGGCACGTCGTCAAGACCGCGATCTTGTAGGCCGGTGTGGCGCTGCGATTCGCCGTTCACCACTCGCTTCCCATCTCGTCCGAGGTGCTGTGGCGCATAGGGCGCGGCAAAATGCCTTACGCGAGAAGTAGTTCGAGGGCGTGTGTGGCTTGGAGTGGCACAACGCTGTTGCCGAGGAGGCGGAGTTGGGCGGCGCGGGACAGCCCTTCGGTCTGGGTGACCCAGCCCGCGGGGAGCGCCATCATCCACTCGACGAATTCAGCGGAGAGGCGCTGGGTGCCAGGCAGGGTGGGGAGCGGTGCCGTTTGTTGGGTTACGTGTTCCCATCGGCGGATGGCGGGCAGGTAGGGGCCCCACCAGTCGGCAGGTGAGTGACGGCCGTTCTCAGGTTCATGCCGCCCTGGCGTTTCGGGGTGGTACCCGCGCCACCGTTCGCGTCCGAGGACGTGGGGGTGGGGAGGAGACACTCCGCCCCGCCGGTTGAGGCAATGCCCTGGTCCGTGGTCCTCCGGGCGGTGATGGGCTGCTTCGCGACCGCGGCTTTCGGCGCATTCCGGTCGGTGAGAGCTGCCGTGGTGGAGGCAAGGGTGAGGCTGCCGTCGCCGTGGCGTTGGTTCGGCGAGCCCTTGGCACCATCGCTGGCTGTCGGAGTGGGGAGCAGGTGCTCCACCTCGTCGGCCAGGCTGGGGCCGTGGCCTCCCGCCTTGCGTTTGGCCGGGTGCTGGGAGCCGCCGTTCGTGCCCAGGTTCGCCGTGGGAGTTTTCAGCAACGGTCCGGCGTCGGGATGTTGCGGGCCAGGCGGCGACGAAGGCCCGCTCTCGGCGGTGGGGCGCTCCGACGTCAGAGGCGCGTACGCACGTCCAGTTCGCGTCGTACCCGAGGTCGGCCAGGTCCGCGAGTAGCACGCCCAGTGCCCGCATACGGGGTTGATCGGGTGGGTCTCCCAGACACCGCGGGCAGGGTTCCACGTGGCGAAGGGCGTGGGTTCCGGCTCGGGTGGAGAGCAGGCCGCGGACATTCTCGATCACCACCAGGCAGGGGTTGAGGGCGTCGATGGCGTCGACGACGTGGCGCCACAGGCCGGAGCGGGTGCCGACGGCCAGTCCGGTGCGGGGTCCGGCGACCGAGAGGTCCTGGCAGGGGAAACCGGCGGTAAGGACGCATACGGGTTCGGTCTCGTGCCAGTCGATGGCCCGAACGTCGCCGAGGTTGAGGACGTGGGGCCAGTGTCGAGCGAGGACCTGGGCGGCGCGTGGGTCGGACTCGGCGTGCCAGGCGATGTTGCCGCCGACTGCGGCTTGGACGCCGAGGTCCAGGCCGCCGACTCCGGAGAACAGGCTGCCGATCGGCGGGTCAGTGGCCGCCACAGCGGGCCCTTCGGGCGCAGGTGCGGGAGCGGACGGCGGCCAGGCTCGGCGCTCTGCAGGCGGCCGTGCACCTCGGTGCGTCTGAGGTCGCTTTCGGGGCGGGGCACTGTCCGGGGCGGGTGAAGACGAGTACGTCTTCGTGCTGGACGACTGCGAGGGGGATGCCCTGGCGGCGGGCGTCGCGGACGTTCTTCATCTGGAAGAACGAGGGGCGCGTGATCAGGCGGCTGTCGCGGATGCCGGCGAGGAGGGCGACACAGCGTTCGGCGGGGGTCAGCCCTGCGGCCTGGCCGGCGGCGAGGACGGCGGAGGGCAGGTCGATGAGTTCGCCGCCCTCCCGCCAGGGGCGGGTGGTGACGACCACGGTGCCGCCGGGGCGAAGGACGCGCCGGCACTGGGTGAGGATCTCGGTGAATGCCTCCAGGAGCCGGTCGGTGGACACGTGGGCGAGGTTGGAGGGGTCGTGGCTGTAGCGGTAGTCCTTCTTGACGACGCCGCGTTCGCCGGTCTCGCGGGTGGAGCGGACCTGTCCGTGCACGGAGTTCCCGTACGGCGGTGAGGTGACGACAAGGGCGATCTTGCCGTGGTGGCATTCGTCGATAAGGCGCGTCAGGTGACGGGCGTCGCCGCACGCGACCTGTCCGCTGTCGCGTCCGGCCGTCTGGAGAGCGCGGGTGACATTGGCTCGGGCCAGGTCGGCCCAGCGTGATTCGTACTCGGTGCCGAGGGCGTGGCGGTGGAGGCGGATGGCCTCGACGAGGGTGGTGCCGATGCCGCACATGGGGTCCAGGACCAGTTCGCCGGGGCGGGTGTAGGTGGCGATGGCGTGGGCGGCGATCTGCGGGAGCATCTTGGCGGGGTGGGCGGCGGAGCCGGGTACGTAGCGGTCGGCGCGCTGGGCGGGGGCGGAGGTCGGGGCGGTGTTCCACACCGAGAGGGGAGAGGGCATCGCGGTTGTCCCGTTCCTCGGTCTAGGCATGGGTGATCGCGGAGAATGCGATCAGGTCGCAGTGCGCGACGCCGCGGGACGCGTCCGGGGGCGGTGCGGGGACGAGGCGGTCGCCGACGGGGTGGCCGTAGACGACCACGATGTGCTGGAGGTAGCGGAAACCGGCGGTGCGGGCGGATGCGATCAGCGCGCCGAGCGGGTCGGTGAGGCGTCCGGCCTCGCGGCGCTGGCGGGTGGCCAGCAGCAGGAAGCCGTTTACGGGAAGGAGCCGGTGGGCGCGGTGAAAGAAGCCGGGCCAGCCGTCCTCCAGTGCGCCGGGCATCTCGCTCGGGCTGGCCGGCAGGTCGTCTGCGGGGGCGGGGAGGGCGTCGGGGTGAAGCTCGGCAAGAAGAATGGGCGGCTTGCCCGTGGCGTCTTCGGCGTCGGTCGTGGAGGAGAAGGACGTGCACGGGATACGGGCGTCCATGCCGAGCGCCGTGTCCCGGATCGCGATCTTGAACAGCGGGGCGGGCCCGTGGTCGGGGCGGCCGACGAACTCGGTGCGGACCTTGTCGATCGCCCAGGCGGGCAGCACCGCGCCGGGGATGGGGGCGGCGTTGGGCTCATCCGGGGCGGGGAACCAGATCGTCGTCGGCAGAGGGTTGGACGTACTCGGGCGGGAAGCGGTGGAGCGGCGAGACGGAGTCTTCGACATGGGCGGGGTGGCACCCGGGTCGTGGGTCCGGCCGTCTCGTGCTGACGTGAAGTAATAGGGACTCAGCAGCTGATCTTTGCCATCGCGCCGGTGCGTGTTCGACCACCGGGCAACTGTCGCCACGTACTCGTAGGTGTCCTCGGCTGCCCCCGCCGCGCACCGTGTCTGTGCAGGTCATTCCGTATGCGAGCCAGTCGCGCGCCAGCTCCGAGCCACCGCCGGGCCACCTCGGCTCACCACACGGTGAGGGCTGAAAACGGAGCCGAGAATTTCTGTGTTCGATTCCCGTTCCGGCGGCGGACAAGTCGCACCAGGTCATCAGCGGAGGGCCAGTGGCAGGCCATCGCACACGCCGGACCATTCGATCGCGGCTGGCACGGCGCTGGCCTGCGGGTGGGCTGCTCGTGGCACGAGGGCTTGGGAGGGGTGGCGGCGGAAGTTGTCCGCACCGCTCACGGGAGATGCGCCATGCACCACCGTCACCACGTCCACCACTCCGCCGGCCGTCCGCAGAGCTCCGTCCGCTCCCCGCTCGGAGAACTGGAGCAAGCGTTCCTCGCCCTTGTCCACGGGGTTGAGCCGCTCACGCTGCCCGCGCACCTGGTGTGCGAGGCCCCGGATCGCGCGGCGTGGCCGGTCGACCGGGTGCGCACGCACCTCGCCCATCCCTCCACCCGTCCCGAGCTGCGTGAGCAGACCTGGCGCGAGGTGATCCGGCGCGCCCACGAGCTGGGCGAGCCGTGGGACGTGGTGGCGGTCGCCATGACCGTTCCGGTACTGCGCCGGATGCTCGCCCGGCTGGCCCGCCCCGTCCACCTGGAGCGCGCCGAAGTCGAACAAGAAGCCCTTGCCGCCGTCACCGCGGCCCTGCACACACTCGACCCCGGCGCGGAGCGGCTTGACCGGGAGCTGTTCAGCGCCGCCGACCGGGCCGTGCACCGGCTGGCATACGCCGCGCGCCGCCGTGCCACCCGTGAAACCGCCCCGGCGGCGCTGCACCTCGACTACCTCTACTCAGTCCCCCAAGCGAACCACGCTGAACCGGCGGACGAGCTCACCGTGCTGGCCCGTGCCGTGCAGGACCGCGTGGTGGATGTGGACGAGGCACGGCTGATCGCCCGTACCCGCCTCGGCGGCGAGCCGATGGACCGCCTGGCGGCCGAGCGCGGGGTGAGTGTGCGTCAGCTCTACCGGCACCGCAGCGCTGCCGAGCAGCACCTGGCCGCCCATCTGCGGTGGCGGCTGCAGGAGCAGTAGGCACCCGGCCGGGGGATTTCCGGTGGCGGGATGTCAATTCCCGGCGCCGGGGTCTCTATTCACGGTGACGGCGGCCCGCCCCGCTTTGTGTCGGACCGTCTGTCGTGGTCCGGGGCGGCGGCCGATGCCCCGGACCAGAGCTCCGCAACACAGTGCGGGGTGAGCACGACCGTCTCGTGCTGACACCCGAGAACCGCCTGCCGCCGCACCCCCGTAAGGAGGTCGGCGCCCGGGCCAAGGGTTTCTGCTCGCCCCGCGCCGACTCTCCCACGCCCCTGCGGCGTCCCCGTCCTGTCCCGCTCCCGTCCGGCTGTGTGCCCCGATGGAGGTGTACTGCCTTGCCCGCAAGGTTCCGTCGGCCACGCCGACCCCTCATCCGCTGGTCCCTCCAGCTCGTTTGCACCAGCGTCCTCACCACCTGCGCTCTCCTTGCGGAGGCGCCGCACGCGTGGGCGGTCGCCGACATCCCGACCGTCATCAACAACCTGCGAAACTGGATTGTCGGCCTCCTCGCCGCACTGGCCACCCTGTTCCTCACCTTCGGCGGACTGCGGTACCTGATGGCCGGCGGCGATCCCGGGGAAGTCGAATCCGCCAAGAGGGCGTTGAGGGCCGCGGCCATCGGCTACGGGCTGGCGATCCTCGCCCCGGTGATCGTGACCGTCTTGCAGGGCATCGTCGGCGCGGACGGAGGCGGACGATGACCCCCGGCGGGCGTCGGGCACGCGCCGTACCCGCGCTGCTCGCTCTGGCCGTCTTCGTCCTGGTACACGTAGCGGCCTTCTCCGCCGCCATGCACCCTGCGTATGCAGCAACGCGGGCGCCTGCGGCTCCTCAGCCCCCCGCACCTCAGCCCGCGCCCGGTCCCGCCGCCCCCACACCCGATCCGGGAACTCAGCCGAAGCCCGAGCCCTCCCCCGGGCCGCCCCCGGTACCAGGCGACCCCGCACCCGCGCCGAAGCCCTCGCGACCGGCACCGTCACCGGGCCCCATGCCGTCCGCATGTGAAGCGACCGGCGTCGGATGCGACAAGGGCACCAGCTGGGACTTCCTCGACGTCCCCGGCATGATCGTGAACGCGATCACCTCGTTCCTCGGCATGCTGATCGAGCAGATCATGAAGCCGGTTCGCGAGTTCCTCGCCGACACCCTGCTGGCCACCCCGGATGTCACCCAGCATGCCGACATCAAGCGGCTGTGGGCCGCGATGCTGGGGATCACGGCCGGGATCTACGTGCTGTTCGTGACCGCGGGCGGCATCACGGTCATGGGCTACGAGACCGTCCAGAGCCGCTATGCCCTGCGGCAGATCGCCCCGCGTCTGCTGGTCGGCATGGTCGCGGCTGCCACGTCGCTGACCGTGATGGGCAAGGCGATCAGCCTGTCCAACGCCCTGGCTCACGCGATCATGGCTGCCGACATGTCGGAGGCAGGGCAGGGCATGGTCGAACGCGTCCTGCCCTTCGCCCTGTTCGGCGTAGCCGGGCTGAAGCTGTACCTGCTCATCCTCGCGATCGTGATGATCGCTCTGGTGCTCGCGGTGCTGATCGGGTTCCTGGTGCGCGTCGCGGTGATGGCGCTGCTCGCCGTGGCGGCGCCCCTGATGCTGGCGTGTCATGCTCACCCGCTCACCGATCCCGTCGCCCGGCTGTGGTGGCGCGGGCTGGCCGGCTGCATGGTCATCCAACTCGCCCAGTCGACGGCCTTCATCCTCGCCCTGAAGCTCTTCTTCGCCCCCGGTGCCACGACTCTGGGCATCGCCCACTCCGACCAGCTGGGCACGATGCTCGCCGGAGTGGCCCTGTTCTGGGTGCTGTTCAAGATTCCCGGCTGGACTCTCCAGGTCGTTCTGCGCGGCACCCCCGTGCACAACCCGCACGCCCCTGCCGGAGTGCGGGTCCTCAAGCACCTGGCCCTGTACCGGCTGATGGATCACTACCTGCCAGGTATGCGCCAGCTGCGCCACCGACCCGGCGGAGGTGCAGGAGGAGCCGGAGGCACCGGGCTCGGCCCGGGCCGTGGTGGACCGGGAGGTCGTGGAGGTGGCCGCCCAAGACGAGGCGGAGGTGGTGGTGGCCGACCGCCCACAGCCGGGCCTGGGCGCGGGCGTGGTCCCGCCCAGGGGGCGCGGGGTTGGGGTCGTGCGCTGCTCGCCCGCGGGCGTGGGGCCCTAGCCCGCCCCGGTGGCCGCCCGTCTGCGGCTGGCCAGCCCCCACAAGGTGCTCCGGCCGGGTCAGGCGTGCGTCGCAGGGGTGGGGGTGGCGCGCATCCGGTACCCGCAGCGGGTGCCAGAGCCCGCGCCCAGACTTCTCGGCGCCCCGGCCGTGCTGTCAATCCCCCCACTCGCACGTCGGGAGGTCCCCGCGCTGTGATCCACCCCGCTCAGGCGCGGCAGCGTCGGCAATTGGCCCTGCCGATCGCCGCCCAGCGCGCTCCGGCCAGTCCTGGCCGGTCCACCCAGTTGTGGCTGCCCATCCGCGCCGAGCGTGTCCCGGCCTCATCTCCGGCAGCCCGTGCCCTGCCAGCCACACCACCCCCGGCCCGCCCCGCTTCCGCGCCCCGCACACGCCAACTGGCCCTGCCCATTCCCACCCGGCGAGTTCCTGCACGCCCACCGCGCCCCATGCAGCTGCGGCTTCCCCTCGAACCGCCCCGGAGGTAGATCGTCCATGAACCCGCCCGATGAGACAGCAGAGGCCCCGTATGCCACCCGCATCCCTGCCGACATCTCCCGCCCGGACCACCTCCTGGGCCCCTTCACTGCTCGGCAGACCGTCATCCTCACTATCGCGGGACTCGTGCTGTACGGCGGCTGGTGGGCCACCCGCTCCGTCATGACGCCGCTCGCCTACGCGGTCATGGTGATCCCCATCGCCGGAGCCGTGGCAGCGCTCGCGCTCGGCCAACGGGAAGGGATCGGTCTGGACCGGTTCCTGACCGCCGCCCTCCGGCACGCCCGTACCCCCAAGCGCAGGGTGCACGCCCCGGAAGGCATCCCTCCCCTGCCGTCCGTCGTTCCCGACCACTGGGCCAGGGCTGCCGGACCGCCCCCGACGACAATGGACATGCCGTACGACGGCATCACCGCCGATGGCGTACTCGACCTGGGCGGCGAAGGCACAGCGGCCTTGGCGACCTGCTCCACCGTCAATTTCGAGCTGCGCTCTGCGGCGGAACGACAAGGCTTGACCGCAGCGTTCGCGCGCTGGCTCAACTCACTGACCGGTCACACCCAGTTGCTGGTGCGCTGCCACCGCATCGATCTCGCCCCGCTTGCCGACACCCTCCAGCAAGACGCAGCCGCACTGCCGCACCCGGCCCTGGAACGGGCCGCCCGTTCACACGCCGAATTCCTCGCCAACCTCGCCACCGGCGACAACCTGCTCGGCCGGCAAATCGTGCTGGTCGCCCGCGAGGAGACCCCACCACACGGGCTGCGGCGGCATACCGGTGGCGGCCGGACGCTCCAACGACTCAATGAGGCCACCCGAGCCCTGGCCGCTGCAGAGATCGCCGTCACCCCTCTCGACGCCGAGCGAACCGCCGCCCTCGTCGGCACGACCTGCAATCCCGACACCCCGATCCCAACCGCTGCCGAGCCGGAAGGTGACCGCTCATGACGCGGATCCGCCTCAGCAGGCGTCACCCCACTCCCCAGGCCTCCGGCCTCGACGCCGCCGAACTACTCGACGTCGCCGGCCCCGAAGCCATCGAGGTCCACGCCCGCGCTCTCGCGGTCGGCGCGCACCTCGCCACCACGCTGGTGGTCACCGGCTACCCGGCCGAGGTCGCCCCCGGCTGGCTCGCCCCGCTGCTGAACTTCCCCGGGCACCTCGACATCGCCCTGCACATCGAGCCCGTCCCCAACCCGATCGCAGCCGCTGGCCTGAAGAAGCAGCGGGCCCGTCTGGAGTCCGGCCGCCGCACCGGCTTCGACAAGGGGCACCTGGACGACCCGGAGGTCGAGGCCGCCGCAGCGGACGCCGCCGAGCTCGCATACCGGATCGCGCGCGGCGAGGGCAAACTCTTCCACGTCGCCCTCTACCTCACCGTGCACGCCCCCAACGAGGAGAGCCTGGCCGAGCAGGCCGCCGCGGTACGGGCGGTCGCCGAGTCACTGCTCATGGCCATCGCCCCGACCACCTACCGTGCGCTTCCCGGCTGGCTGGCCACCCTCCCCCTCGGCATCGACACGCTGAAGATCCGGCGCACCTTCGACACCGCCGCGCTCGCCGCCTGCTTCCCCTTCACCAGCCCTGACCTGCCGGTCACCGCCGACGAGGACGGTGCGGCGTCGGGAGTGCTGTACGGGCTGAACGCGGTCTCCGGCGCCCCGGTGCTGTGGGACCGCTTCGCGCAGGACAACTACAACTCCATCACCCTGGCCCGTTCCGGCGCCGGAAAGTCGTATCTGGCCAAACTGGAGCTGCTCAGGCTGCTGTTCACCGGCGCCACGGCCTCGGTGATCGACCCGGAGGACGAGTACGTCCGCCTCGCCGAAACCGTGGGCGGCAACGTCATCGCCCTCGGCGCTGACGGTGTACGCATCAACCCCTTCGACCTCCCGGCAGCGGCGGACAGCGAAGAGGATGTCCTGACGCGGCGCGTGCTGTTCCTGCACACGTTCCTCGCCGTCCTGCTGGGCGCTGACCTGACCGCGGCCGAGAAGGCGGCGCTCGACCGGGCCTTCCTGGCCACGTACGCGCGTGCCGGAATCACCGGCGACCGGCGCACCTGGAGCCGTACCGCGCCCACGCTCACCGACCTGGCTGCCGTCCTGGCCGAGGACGGCAGCCAGGCGGCGGCAGAGCTCGCCGACCGGCTGGTCCCCTACATCAGCGGCTCCCACGCGCAACTGTTCAACGGCCCCAGCACCGCAGCCACCGCCGGTCACCTGGTGGTCTTCGCTCTCCGGCAACTTCCGGAAGAGGTCAAGGCCCCGGCCATGCTGCTGGCCCTTGATGCGATCTGGCGGCAGGTCACCTCCCGCCGCGGCTCCGGCCGCCATCTGGTGGTGGTCGACGAGGCGTGGCTGCTGATGCGCGACGGGGCCGGCGCCCGGTTTCTGTTCCGCATGGCCAAGGCTGCCCGCAAGTACTGGACCGGCTTGGCCGTGGTCACCCAGGACACCGACGACGTCCTCGCCTCCCCGCTCGGCCGGGCCATCGTGTCGAACGCGGCCACCCAGGTCCTGCTGCGCCAGGCCCCGCAGGCCATCGACACGATCAGTGACAATTTCCACCTCTGCCACGGCGAGCGGGAATTCCTGCTCTCCGCGAGCCGCGGCGAGGCTCTGCTGCTGACCGGCGACCGCCGCCACAAGGTCGCTCTGATCAGCCTTGCGGCTCCTGGTGAGCATGAAGTGATCACCACGGATCCGGGCGAACTCGCTGCTCAGTACGAAGACGACCGCCACGACGCCAACAGCCCCTACATCGCCGAGGCCGAGGCAGACGAGAGGTGGGCGCCGTGACCGGGCACGGCTGGCTTGCCGCCGCCCAGCCGCACGGATGGCTGGTCGACTTCCTCAGCAACCCGGAAGCCCTCGGCACGACGACGCTCACCACGGCCGTGGACTGGTGCGCAGCGTCCACCCCCCTCCTGATCCCCACAGCCATCGCGTCCACAGCCTGTGGATACGCCGCCCGGCGCCGACTGCTGCGCCTACGGCAGCAATGCCTCACCACCGGCGCTCGCTGCGTGGAACTCCTGGCTCCACCCCAGGCCGCGCCCAAAGGCGGAGAAGTCCTCTGGGCGCAGCTCTCCGGACTCCTACGACCCTGGTGGCACCGGATCCTCACCGGCCAGCCTCATCTCGCTTTCGAATACACCTGGTCCCACACCGGCCTGGGCATCCGCCTGTGGGTTCCCGGCACCGTCCCGATCGGCCTCGTACGCCGCGCCGTAGAAGCCGCCTGGCCCGGTGCCCATACCCGCGTCACCGAGCCCCGCCCTCTGCTGCCATCGGCGCACGACGTGACCGCCGGCCGGCTCCGACTGGCCCGCCCCGACGTCCTGCCCCTGCGCACCGATCACGCCACCGATCCGCTGCGCGCACTCCTGCAGGCCGCGACCGGCATGTCCGAGGACGAGTCCGCCTGCGTCCAGATCCTGGCCCGCCCAGCCACCGGCCGTGCCCTGCGCCGAGCCCGCCGCCAGGCACGCCGCCTCAAGGCAGGCCGAACTCCCCACCGGCTCCCCGCCCTGGCCGCGCTCCTCCTCCACCGCGCCCAGCCCATCGCCACCGGCAAACAAGACCCAGAACACGCAACCGCCGTACGACAATCGGCCGCCAAGCTCTCCGGATCCCAGTGGCAGTGCACCATCAACTACGCCGCCACCTGCAACCCCGCGACGGAACGCGCCCAGGACGTGGCGCGCGGACGAGCCCACGCACTCGCCTCCGCCTTCGGCCTGTACACCGACCGCAACTACCTGGCCCGCACCCGCCTACGGAATCCCGAACCGCACTTGAGAGCCCGGGAGTTCCCAGCCTCGCGACCTGCCCTGCTCTCGGTGCCGGAGCTCGCCGCCCTGGCCCACCTGCCCACCGACCCGGACGCCCCCGGCGTCCAACGAGCCGGCGCCCGCTCAGTCCTGCCACCTCCGCAGATCCCTCAGCCGGCACCCGGCACCGGAGTCAAGCCCCTCGGCCTGTCAGACGTCGGCGCCCGCCGCGGCGTCGGACTCGCGGTCACGGACGCCCGCCACCACCTCCATGTCATGGGCGCGACCGGCTCCGGCAAGTCCACCCTCATCGCGAACCTCGTCCTGGACGACGTACGCCACCACCGCGGCGTCATCGTCATCGACCCCAAGGGCGACCTGGTCACCGACCTCCTGGACCGGCTCCCGGACACCTGCGCCGACCGCCTCGTACTCATCGACCCCGACGACCCGCACACTCCGCCCTGCCTGAACGTGCTGGACGGCACGGACATCGACGTCGTCGTCGACAACATCACCGGGATCTTCCGCCGGATCTTCACCGCCTTCTGGGGCCCCAGGACCGACGACGTGATGCGCGCCGCCTGCCTGACCCTCCTCAAACACCGCGAGCGCACCCGCCAGCTGGTCACCCTCGCCGACGTCCCCCGCCTGCTCGGCGAATCCGCCTTCCGGCTGCGGATCATCCCCGCGCTCAAAGACCCGGTGCTGCGCGGCTTCTGGGCCTGGTACGAGTCGATGTCCGAGCCCTCCCGAGCGGCCGTGGTCGGCCCGGTGATGAACAAGCTGCGGGCCTTCCTGCTGCGCGACTTCGCCCGCCGCGCCATCTCCGCCGGGCCCTCCACCTTCGACCTCGCCAGCGTGCTCGACGGCGGCATCCTCCTCGCCCGCCTCCCCAAAGGGGCACTCGGCGAGGAGACCGCCCGGCTGCTGGGCTCGTTCATCGTCGCCGGCACCTGGCAGGCGGCCGCAGCCCGCGCCCGGACACCCGAGCACACCCGGATCGACGCCACGCTCAGCATCGACGAGGCCCACAACTTCCTCACCCTGCCGTACCCGCTGGAAGACATGCTCGCCGAAGCACGCGGCTACCGGCTCTCCATGCTGCTGGCCCACCAGCACCTCGCCCAGCTCCCCCGCGACCTGCGCGAAGGCATCTCCGCCAACGCCCGCAACAAGATCTTCTTCAACGCCTCCCCGGAAGACGCGAACGCGCTGGAACGACACACCCTGCCGACCCTCGCAGCGCACGACCTCGCCCACCTCGGCCCGTACCAGGCCGCCGCCCACCTGCTGACCAGCGGGGCGGAATCCGCCGCCTTCACCCTCACCACCCGCCCCCTCCCGCCCGCAGTGCCCGGGCGGGCCAAAGACCTGCGCGCGGCAGCCGGCGGCCGCACCGGACCACTCCCGGCGACCCGCCCCTGAAGCCCTGAAGCACACCTTTCCCGATCACTTCGCCCTCCTGGTGGTGACCCGTCATGCCCGCGCTCCCCCGCCCTGCCGTCGGCCCCGGCTCCCGCTACACCGCCCGCGCCTCCACCACCCGCCCACGCCCCGCACGGCACACGGACGTCGCCGCGCTCTCCCGCATCCTCACAGCCCGGGACCTGTGGCTGGCCCAGATGCTCCACGAACACAGCGTCCTGACCACCCACCAGATCGCCAACCTCGCCTACACCTCGCTCCGCACCGCCCAGCGCCGCCTGCGCACCCTGCACCAGCACGCCGTCCTCGACTCGTTCCGCCCCCTGACCCAGACCGGCTCCGCCCCCGAGCACTACACCCTCGGCCCCGCCGGCGCCGCCGTCCTCGCCGCCCACACCGGCTGCGACCTCGCCGACCTCGGCTGGCGCCCCAGCCACACCGGCCGCATCGCCTACTCCCCCTCCCTCGGACACGACCTCGGCGTCAACGAACTCCTCACCCACCTCGCCGCCCACGGCCGCGCCACCCCCGAAACCGGCCTGCCCCTCTGGCTGTCCGAACGATCCTGCACCCGCCGCTGGGGCGACATCGTCCGCCCCGACGCCTACGCCCACTGGCACGACGGCGACCAACTCCTTCCGTTCTTCCTCGAATACGACACCGGCAGCCAGCCGCTGCCCCGCGTCGAGGCCAAACTCACCGGCTACGCCACCTTCGCCAACGCCACAAGCACCCGGCCGGCCCTGCTCATCCACACCCGCACCGCTTCGCGCGACCAGGCAATCCGCCGTCGTCTCATCACCCCCGCGCGGGAACTGGGCCTATACATCGCCACCTCGTCCGCGGACTTCACTACATCCACCCCATGGGGCCCCTGGTGGAGCCCCCTCGGCCCCGGGGACACCCGCCGCACCACCCTCACCAGCCTCGCCGCCCGCTGGTCCCGGCTCGGTCCGGCTTCCGATCTGGAGCCGACCGACGCCGACACCGCCCTCACCCTCCCCGTCCCCCCGCTCCCACCCACGCTCGAGGCGGCAGCATGAGCTCCCTGTTCGCCAAGGCCACCGGAGGCATCGGCTGCGCAGTCCTCGCCCTGCCGATGCTGGCCGCCCTCACCATCGCCGCGCTGCCGGGCGGACCGTTCTCAGGCGGCAGCGCAGCCGCCTTGCCGAGCAAGCAGGCACTGGCGGACATCCCTGCCGACATACTCGCCCTCTACCAACGAGCTGCCCCCGAATGCCCGGGCCTGCCCTGGACGATCCTGGCCGCGATCGGCAAGGTCGAGACCGACCACGCACGCAACCCCACCATGACGTCCCCGGCGGGAGCAGTGGGGCCGATGCAGTTCCTCCCGTCCACTTTCACGTCGTACGCCTATCCCGTACCGCCTGGCGGGAAGAACCCGCCCACGCCGTGGGACCCCGTCGACGCCGCCTACGCCGCAGCCCGACTGCTCTGCGCCAACGGCGCGAAGAACGGCACAAACCTACGCCGCGCTATCTGGCACTACAACCACGACGACGCCTACGTTGACCAGGTCCTCAAGATCGCCAACAGCTACGCAGCAGCAGCTCCCGCCCCAACACAGGTCGCATCCACGGCCGCTGCTTTCGCCCGCGCTCAGCTAGGCACACCGTACGTGTGGGGCGGCGACGGCCCGGCCGAGGGCGGATTCGACTGCTCCGGCCTGACCCAGGCCGCCTATCACGCCGCAGGAATCAGCATCCCCCGCGTCGCCCAGGACCAGTACAACGCAGGCCCCCACCTCCCCAACGGCACCCAACTGATGCCAGGCGACCTACTGTTCTTCGGCACGAGCCCCCGCGCCATCACCCACGTCTCGCTCTACATCAGCCAGGGCCAGACCATCGACGCCCCACACCCGGGAGCCGTCGTACGCCAAGGCCCCAGCCGCACCGACTCCCCGTCCTTCCAAGGCGCGACCAGGCCCTCGCTACGAGGAGCCAGCGCCCGGTGAAACAGATCCCGGCCCGCGAAGCCATCGCCCTGCTGCGGACGATGACCTGGGTGCTGTGCGCGGTCGGAGTCCTCGCCCTGGTCTTCACCACGGTCAACGTCACGCGGTTCGCCACCAGCCGGGACGTCCCCCTGCCCATCGCCATCCTCCTCGACCCCATGATCGGCACCGCACTCGCCGGCGTCCTGTACGTCGACGCACACCTGGCCTCCTGGGGCATCAGCCCACCGGCCTGGTCCACCACACTGCGCTGGAGCGCCGGCTGCACCGCCGCCCTCATGAACTCCTGGCAGAGCCTGTGGCCCGACGGCCAGATCGGCTGGCCCCACCACGCCGACCCAGCAGCCGTCCTCCTCCACCTCACCCCGGCCCTGCTCCTGATCGCCCTCACCGAAACGATCGCCGCCTACCGCCGAACCATCACCGACCTCCTGGACCGGATCGCAGCGGCAGATCTTCCCCCGCCGACCGCCCCGCTCCCAACTGGCCGAACCGGCCCCGAACCCGCCTCGATCAGCACCCCCACCAGCACCGCCATCGGTCACAACCACACCCACACGGGCGACGACACGCCCCACCACACCCCGCCGGCGCCCGGTCCGCCACCGGCCGACGACACGGCGTCAGACGCCGACGTGTGGCAACGCGCCATCGCCCTCCATGAGGCCGTCCTCGCCACCACCGGAAACCCGGTCAGCGTCTGGCGCCTACGCACCGATCTACGCATCGGCCCACGGCGCGCCCGCCGAATCCGCGAACAGCTCCTGGCCCGGGACGGCAACCCATCGCATTGACCAACTGAACCGCCAACCGGATCCGATCGCTCCCGGGACCGATCAGATCCGGTCCACAGAACGCTCGGGCCCCGCTCACCGATCAGCCCGCCGCTGCCACACCGAATGCATCGAACGGTCGTACCACCGCTCTGAGCTGGCCCGATCGGAAAACGATCGGCCCGCTTGACTTCCCGGCGGAGCGGAGCGTCCATGGACGTGGCCGACGCAACCGGCGGACCCACGGACGATCCGTGAACCCGCCCACGCCACAGCCATGTTCACCCGGGAAACCCGCGATGCGCACGCGCCCGGCGAACACCCGCGGCACCGCATCTGCACGGTCCGCACCCCCGGCCGGGGACCTCTCCCACGCGACATCCGACGGAAACGAGGTTCCCCCATGTCCGACACCACCCGCACCCTGCACGCCGTGCCCGACCCCGAACCGCTCGCCGGCCTGACCGGCGCACCCGCCGCCATCTACGCCGAACTGGTCAAACTCACCGACGACGACACGGCCACGGCCGCCGAACTCGCCCTCGCCGCAGGCCTGGGCCGCTCCACCACCGGCAAGGCCCTGGTCACCCTGGAGGAACACGGCCTGGCCACCCGCACTCCCGGCGGCCACGACGGCCCTCGCCGCACCCCCGACCGCTGGCGCACCGCACCCACCGGGCAGAACACCGCCACGGCCACCGAAACCGGCCAGGAAGCCGTGACCGCCGAGCCGACCGACTCCACCTCCAACACCCCGGAGCCGAGCGCCGACAACAAGCAAAGCGACAACGCCTCCGCCGACGAGGCCACGCCGGACACCGACAACGTGACGGCAGCCGACGTAACGCCGGACACTCCGGCATCGGATTTGGATGCCGAGCGGAGCCATGACGGCGCCAGCGGAGACGAGGGCTCGCATCCCGCCCAGGACAACCACAGCGCGGACACCGAGGAGGCCCCCGTCGCCCCGGAGACCGACCCCGACCAGCCGCCGGTAACGCAGGCGGAAACGAACGCTCTGCCGGATGAGAAGAAGCGGCTCGCCCCCGGAGCACTACGACAGATGGTCATCGACCACCTGTCGGCGCACCCCGGCGAGGCATTCACCGCCACGGGCATCAGCCGGGTCATCGAGAAGTCTTCAGGCGCCATCGCCAACGCCCTGGACAAGCTGGTCAAGCAGAACATCGCGGAACAGGTGAGCAACCGACCGCGCGCCTACCGACTGGCAACACCGCAGGCCAACGTGTAGTCCACCGGCGGAAAGCTAACCGGGCTGGTTCCCACGGGGGTTGGGAACCAGCCCGGTTGCCGTGCAAGCCTCCCATACAAGCGGACCCGCGGCGCGGACGGGCGGGGGATTCGGTGGCGGAGTGGCTGAGCGCGTTCGTAGCTGTGGTGTCGGCGGGCATCGCCGTATACGCGGCGTACTGGACCCGCCAAATCCGCACGCGACACCTTCGCACGCACGGCGTACGAGCTGGCGCGCATCTTGCACGCGGATCTCACGACCGGTGCGACCGCCCGGGCGCGGTGGCCTTTCTCGGCCACCCGTTCACCTGACATCTGCACCGCCGCCCGGAGCACTGGTCACCGCTCCGGGCGGCGCTCAAGAAATCCGTCCGGATGCCGGAACTCCGCGATCACGACTCCCTGAGCAGCTTCGGCGACCCCGCCGAAGACGTCACCGGAGCAGATGAGCACACTGCTGTGCTGCGCGCCTTCACCGGGAGCGAGATGTCCCCTCCCACCGCAGGTTGAGCGTTCTCACCGGACTTTGCCCGCCACGCTTGCGAGACGGCCCCATCGCCCGCGCCTGGAGCATGCGTGCCGCCTCGATCGGTCTGCCCGCTCTCGGCACATGGCTGAACCGATCGCGTGACCCGCCGAGGCACCACTCTGGTGTGGACGGGAGGCGGGCTCCTCGACTGTCTTGAGAAGCCCGCCGGTACACGAGGACCCGGGTTCTAACGCGCCGGTCAGACCTGCAGGATCAGCGCTTCCACCTGTTCGAGCGTCGTCACGCTGGCCTGGGCCGCGGCCCGGACTTTCGTCAGTTTCTCCATCCACTCGATCCGCTGCTCGGCCGGGAGCGCGTCTTCTCCGAGCTGGACTCGCAGGCGGTGCGCCTCCTCGAAATCCGTCATCAGGGTGTAGGCGGAGTCCACGGCCTGCTGGTAGCCGCCCTCGACGAGTTCCACGCGGGCGGGCAGCTCCCGGCGCAGCGTGACCAGTTGGTCGTGCGGGTCGGCAGGTGGAGCGCCGTACACGGTGGTGGCAGTGGGATTCGTGCTGGTTCCGGCCGTGGGGGAAGTAGTGGTGCTTCCGGGGCTGCCCGGGGCCGGGCGACCGAGTTCCACGGGGAAGGTCTCGTCGAACCATGCCTTGTCGGCGACGTAGTGGGTGGGCCGACCCTCGGTGTCAGGTGCGATCACCATCCCCGCGGTGATCGGCGTCCGGCCCTCGACCCAGTGCTGCTCGCCGTAACAGATCAGAGGCTTACCGTCTTCCGCCTCGGGCGGCTGTGTTGCGTCCGGGTGCTCCAGCACGGCCTTCGCGAACGCGAGGAGAAGAGCCCGGCTGACGCTCGGCACGCTGGTTGCCGTGTACGCCAGAGTGAGGGCGGCGAGGGCGCTCTTGGGGGTGCGCCGCACACCCTTGCGGCCGTCGCCCGCCTCGCTGCCCTGACCAGCGGTGATGAACGGCTGCGGAGCGTGGATCAGCGCCGGTGCCATGCGCTGGGCGAGGGCGGCCCAGGCGGTCGCGTCGCCGGCCTCTGCCCCAAGGAGGAGCACCTTGAGTGACCGCGGGTCCTGCCCCGCGCCCTTCGCGGTCTCGGGGACGCCGAAGAAGCCGAGGGCGGAGAGGATGTTGCCCCGGTGCAGGAACAGTTGGGCGATGGCGGCGGACCACAGGCGGGTGCGTGCCTCTGCTGTCTTCGCCCTGGTCTGGCTCCACGCCGGCTCCTGCAGCGTTCCCCTGACGATCGGCCAGAAGCGCCCTGTGTCGCGGACGGTGCGTGAGTTCGTCTGCTTCGGGGCCTCGGGCGGGATCTCGGGGAACACGAGCGCTGTGATGGCGCGCACCGCGATGTCGCGGAGTACGGCCGGGGAGACGTCGTCGCCCGCGGGCACGAGCGGCGTCAACGGGTCGAGCGGTCCGTTAGCGGTCAGCGCGTCGCGCACCCCGACCAGGTCGAGGAGGTCCGTACCGCGCGCGTCGGGGAATGCCTCGGCGAGCGCGTCCGCGAGGAGCAATTCCCTGGCGTATGCGTCCACGAGCGTCGCGAACAGGGCGATCAGGCGTGCATCCTCGTCGTAGGGCTGGATGCCGCGCAGGTGGTCGTTGACGTTCAGCGTCCGCAGGACGTGTTCGAGCGCCGCCGGCTTGGTGCAGCCGATCACAATCTCCGCGGAGACCGTGGCGATCTTTCCGGCCCGGACCGACGGGTCGGTCGCCTCCGTCTCCGGCTTGGCGGCGGCCTCGTTGAGCCGGTCGGAGAGCCTGTTCAGGATCTCCCGCTGGCTCAGCAGCAGCAGCTCGGGATCGACCTTCTTGCCCTTCGGCATGGGCAGGAGGGACTGGGGCATCCCCGTGACCAGGTGTTCCGGACGCACACGGAAGATGTTGAGACGGGCCAGTGCACGGTTGTTCCCGGTCACGGCGGCCAGCCGCCACAGCTTCGACACCGTGCCGTCGGGGCGGGTGATCTGCCACTGCTGCAGGACGTTCATGCCCTTGGAGAGCTGGCCCGCGTCCACGAGGGACTCGGCCAGGTCGTAGCCGCGGGTCTTCCCGGCGCGCTCCAGGTTCTCGGCGGCGTACCGCTGCATGTGGACGGCCACGTCGTACGGCTGCTCGGCGAGAGTGAGCGCCGCCTTCGGCTCCCCGTCCTCCTCCGCTGCCCGAACCACAGGACGCGGCCGTCGGCCACCGAGGGCGGTGAGGAGGGCTTGGCGCTCGCCTTCGAGTTCCACCACGCGGCGGTCAGCGTCCTCGTGTTTCTGCGTGGCTGCCGCCAGGGCCTGCGCGGCGTAGGGGTCGTCACCGGCCGCGCGACGGCAGCTTTCCCGCTCCTTCTCAGCGGTCTTCGCGGTCTTCCTGGCTTCGTGCAGCGCCAGCTCGGCGGCGATGAGGTCTTTGACGCGCTGGCTGGCCTTAGCAACGGGCGGCGACCAGCAGTTGACGGTGCGGTCGTTGAGGTCCCATGGGACCACCGCAGCACCATGGACGTCACACATCAGCAGGAGTACCTGCTCGTCGCCGGCCTGCACGAGACGGTAGGCCGAGGGCTTGAGCACCTTCTGGCTGCTCCGGCTGGCGATCAAGCCCTTGATCTCGGTGTCCGGGAGGGCGGTGGCCAGCCCCTCGGTGATCGCCGGCCGGGGAGGGGGTACGACCCCGAGTTCCGCGCAGGTGTTCTCGATGGCGTCCGCGAGATACCGGCCGTAGGTATCGGTGCCGATGCGCGGGAAAATGCCGTCAGGTCGTTTCGCGACCATGGTGTTGTCCTTCCACCCGGCGTGCCGGGCGAACACAGAAACTCCCGACTCTCGGGAGCGTGTCACGCGCCCGAGCGCCAAAGCCTCGTGCCGACGAGGAACGGGCCAACACCCTGCAGAAGGGAGTACGGCGGTCCTCGCCTCGTACGGCCCACCTGCCAACGCCCGAAGAACGATCAGCCCCAACAACGCCTCGGTGGCGTCTGGACATCTCGCAGCTTGCTCCTGCTCCGCCGACGGCGGCATGAGGCGGACGCCGGTGATGAGCCACCGACGTGCACCACGGAATCTGCCACCCACTCCCGCGCAATGCCGAACCAGGACTGCGGAGTTCGTTAGATCAGGTGAACTGGCAACCAATCGTGCCGACCGCAGGTCGACTTGAGGTAGTGCACGATGGCAACGGAGCGGTGGCCGCCAGCAAGCCGGGCTATGCGATCTGACCTGCGGGCCGTCGATGGTGAGCAACTCCGACCTGCGCGGAACTCCTGGCCCAGTAGGCCTGCAAGGTGGTCAGAGTTCGGTGAGAACGCTCAACCATCAGTGAAACGGGACACGAGGCATCACAAGGGACCGACGCGCATAACCGGCGGTCCGTGACCTGGCACGGAACACCAGGCCGCGGGACCGGTCATCCCCCGGTGGCCGTCAGCGACTCCTTGCCCCATGCCACCAGGGACGAGTGCACGTACCCGACGACGCCGGTGCGCTTCATCGTGACCTTCACCCATGCACCCTCGCCCTCCGCCCAGCCGTGCGCGGTGCAGGTGTCTCCCCTGTACGCAGTGCCGAGCGCCTTGGCGGACTTGCGTGGCTTGACGCGCACTGTCGCCGAAGTCCCGGTGATGCGGCAGAAGTCCTGCTTGAGGACCACCGATACGACCGAGACGTCCACTGGCTCGGCGGCCAGTACAGGAGCTGACATCGCGAGTAGCGGGACGACGAGCATGCTCGTCGTGAGCAGCGAGACGTGACAACTGGGCAACGGGCGCTCCTCATCTACGGGTTCAGCGGCGTCGACCTGAAGACTGCTGCTCCTGCCACACACCCATCGCCCACTTTGACCCATTTAGCCGCATACTCCGCCAATTCAGGTGAAGCGGCACCTCTTCGTGAACGCGCCAGTCGTTGTCGGAGGCACCCGGCGACGCCTTCGGGTCCCCACCCGCCGGTTCCAGACCACGATGCCCAGAGGCGCCTTGCGCCGAGATTGCCCAAAGGAGTAGGAGATGCCCCCGTCTCTCGTCCGCATTCATCTGCGTCCCGCCGTTGGCGGCCTCCTGGGCATGGTTGCCCTCTGCGGGGGTATCGCACCAGCTACCCCATCCTGGGCCCAGCCCCAGAGCCGGGCCGAACCGACGCACTGCAAGATCAAGGTCACGGGAAAGACCGTCGCCGTACGCAGGCCGGAGGGTAACGCTCCGGTCGCCAAGCCCAACTCCCCTGTGGTCCGCTACGTCCACCGCGGCGACGTAATCCGGAACAACTTCTGCCTCATCGCCATCGGCCGCACCAATAGCGGGCCCGCCTACCACAAGTGCAATAAAGACGGTTACAACTGGTACGTCGTCGTCGGCGGACAGATCCCGGTGACCTGTGCGGAACGCACTTACTGACTTCGGCGTATTAGGGTCCGTCCGGTCTATCGTGAGCGAGCCCCGCCCCGGCGAGGAATCCGCCGAGAATGCCATGCCGGTACTGCAGCGCCTTCAGCCGTCTGCGGAGCAGAGTCTTCAACTCGTTCAGGGTGCGGGCAGCCAGGTTGGCCAGGCTCTGCTTGATGTGCGCCCACAGGCCCTCCACCGGGTTGAGGTCGGGCGCATACCCGGGCATCAGGACCACTGTCAGCCAGTCCCGCTCGGCAACGAGTGCCTTCATCGTCCTGGAGGTGTGCGCGCTTAGCCGGTCCCACACCACGCTCAGCGGGGCCTTGAGCAGTTGGTGGGCGCCATCCAGCAGGCGGACGTAGTCCGTCTCGCCCAGTGAGCGACGCTCGCCCTTGCGGCCGGTATGCCGACGCAGCCGATAACACAAACGGGCGGGCAGGGCCGGCCGAAAGCACAGCAGCCCGGCCACCGAGAGCCGTCCCCGACTGCGGCCGGAGACCTTCACTCTCGGGGTGATGCCGTGTCGGCCCCAGGTGCGGCCCTTGGGCGGACGGCCGGTCACGCCCGCTTCGTCCTCGAAGCAGATGAACGCGCCGGTCGCCGCCCGGAGGGTTTTATCCTCCCGCCAGGTCGCCTCCCGCCAGGCGGGCATGTGCACGCTTTAGCCCATCCGGTGCAACAGCCGGGCAACCCTGGAGACGCTGTAGGAGGTATTTGGTTGGGACACATCCCTCGGCGAGTGAATACGCAGAGTGATGAACGAGAAGAGGAAGCTTCCTTGCCACCTATGTGGGTTTCAGACCAACCGACAAATGGAGTGCGGCGTCACCTGGCGGCGGCGGACGACGGAGGATGGCTATTCGCCCGTCCACCGGTTGCGGTCATGCCCTAATCGGCGACGGGAGGATTTCACTTACGAGGTGCCTTGCCGGTTGGTTCTGATGGAGGTGTGAGAACTCCCGTATTCCCAGCTCAGCGGGCCTCTTTGCGCCAACCCCGTCCCGCCTCGGTCATCGATCGGTGGATCCAGACTCCGCGATGTTGGTGCTATTTGGATACTTTGTAGTATTCGGGTGAGGCAAGATCTAGTTTGAACACCATGCCGTACTGCTTGCGGATGGTGGCCACCGTCTTGGCGTCCGGCTCCCGCACACATCGGGTCAGCGGTAGATCGTCGGTCGGGCACTTGTCGGGCTCCTTGACCATCAGGTCCGGCCGGCGTTCACGTACGGGGTCCCAGGACAGAGTGTGATCGGGGAGGGACAGCTCGGGGACTTCGCCATGCCCGCCGTGGCCGCGGTAGTAGTCGACGAACTGCCCGTAGGTGTCGTGGGTGAACGGGATGCCGGACCCGGTCCCGTCACCGGCGGTGAGTATGCCGTCGAGGACGGGGACGATTCGTTTCCGGTCGGCTCCGTAGTACGCGGTGACCCACATCGAACAGCGGATCTTGTACTGGTCGTCGCCGTTGGAGTCGAACCACTGTTTCCCTTTTCCTCCCAGGCACGTATCGCGTACGACGACCATGGCGAGGGTGAGGGGGGTGTGGTCGTCGTACGCACGGACCACGTCTCGCAGGCGACTCTCCGTCTTCTGCCGAGCCTGTACTGCCTCGGTGCTGCCCGCGAGTTTGCGGACTTCTTTCGGGCTCGCGGCGCGGCCCTGGGACGAGCAGGCGGAGAGGGCTAAGACGACGGCGGTGGCGACCGCGCCCCACACGGTCTTGTGAGCTCTTGTCATGCTCTCCCCTTTTTTGTATCCGTGGCTACGCTGAGCGCTCGCTGCAACTGTCCGGCAGGACGGACGGGCCGTGCATGAGTATCCGTACCTACATACGACCGTTCCGGGGCAGCCGTGCTTACGGCGGCCCCGGAACGAATGACCGACCGGACTACAGGCCCATGCCTGCCATGGTGCGCTCAAGCGAGTCGGCGTACAGGCGTGCTCCACCGACCTTGGGGTGGAACGACTGGGCGGACAATCCGTACTTGTTCAGGAGTGACCAGTCCAGGGCTGGGTTGTCTGAGGTGGTGAGGGTCTTGACGATGCCATGGACCTGTTCGGGGTTTCCGCACACCCCCTTGCCATCGAAGTCGTTCGCCGGGTTCGAGGGCCATGCCAGAACGCCCTGTTTCTTCACGTCATCGACGGCGCCCTGCATTGCCGCAGCCAGGGTGCCAGCGGTGTCGTTGAGCCAGTTCGCGGAGTCCGCTGAGAGTCCGAGCTGGGCGGTGCCGATGCCGACCCTCAAGCAGGACCCGCTGTCGGAGATGAGAGGCGGGTAGCCCATGAGGACGATCTTCGCGGACGGCGCCTTGCTATGGATTGTCATCAATGTCTTGACGATGTCCGGGCGGACGAGTTCGTTGATGATGCCTGGGACAGCCGTCTTCAGGGTCTGACCGACGAACTTCTGATCTCGCCCGCTGACATTGCCGTCCGTGTCGCTGCTGTCGAATGTCTTGTCGCCGCAATTGCCCGCCCCGAAGGACAGCAGGCATTTCTGGATGATGTCGCCGAACCGGGCGTCGTTACCGCCGATGGAGATCGTGACCAGGGTCGTGTTCGTGTCCAGATAGCCTTGGTCGATCTGCGGTACCTCCCCGCCGTTGTTCTGTGGCACGCCTAGTACGTTGTAGGTGCGGGCTCCGGAGCAGGCGATGAGGTGATAATCCATCCGCGCGCTCCACGAGTCGTCCAGATCCGCCGTGGGCAGGGCCTCTCCGGGGATCTTCGCCTGCCGCGACCAAGCCTGACGAGAACGGTGACAGGCGTCCCGAACATCTTTGTTGCGGTAATTGGTCTCCGGGTAGTAGTCCTGGTTCCCCTCCGAAGCTCCCTCGCCGGACGAGTACGAGTCGCCCATGGCGACAACCATGTGGTTCGGCTTGCCGGGCAAGGGTTGGAAGGCGACGGCGTCCCAGGCGACGTCCTCGTCTGCAGTGCCGTCGTCGGTGGCGTTGGTGAGGGTGACGCTGGGGGTGCCGGTGAAGTGGAAGGCGCCGAGGCTGACCCAGCGGCTCGCGCGTTGCTCCACGATCCTGTGTGGTGAGGTGCTGTCGGAACCGCCGATCACATAGGCGGCCTGCCGTGACTGCGCCCCGGTGTCCGGCAGGTGCACCAGGACACGGGCCCACGACACGCTCTGGTCGAGTGTCCAGGTGCCTTTGACGGTCATCAAACCGCTGTCGCCGCCGAGATGGGCGGTATCGCGGGTGTGGGCGAACCAGAAGTGACCGTTGTAGCCACCGCCGACCTGGTGCAGATCGGCCTTCGCGTCGTACTGGCCGAGTCCTGGGCCGGTCGCATTGGGGTCGGCGTAGAACGTGAACTGGAAGCTGCCCGCGTCGATGCCGGTCGTTCCGCAGTCGCTGTAGGTGTTGGTGTTGTCGGGCATGGAGTTGACGATCAGTGCGGGCGACGGCAGCCCGGCGGTTGAGCAGACGGGGGCCCCGGTCTGGAGGCGGTATCCGCGTCCCGGCTCCGCGCGCAGGGTGGCGTACTTGATGCTCTCGTTGCCGCAGGCGTTTGCGGGGGCAGCGCAGTTCTTCCAAGTCGCGTTGGTCTCGTGCCACCAGTACTGGGCGTAGCAGGCCGCGTCAGGGCAGTGCGGCGGGTTGGCCGCGTTGCAGCTGTTGTGGGAGTTGCAGAAGGTGTCGAGTGGCGGTTTGAGTTCGCTACGCGCCTGATCGCTGGTCCACCAGGCGGGTTGAAAGCCGACCGTCGCGTAACCGGACTCGCCGGGCCAGTCCTGCCGCCCGGAGGTTGCGTAGGAGTACCCGGTGTCGATGGACCACGCGGCCCACCCCAGGACTTTCTCTTCATACGGCCAGTCCTGCGGGTGCGCCGGGTCCTTCGCCCAGCCGTCCGGATCGATCTTGCTGTCCAGGAACGGCTTGCGGTCCGGTTTGAAGGCCGGATTGGCGGGGTTGTTGTACCAGCCCAGGCCCCAGTTGCCGTTCGTGCCGGCGTCGGAACGGTCGTTCATGCCCGAGTTGTAGTTCCAGAGGGCGGCGAACCAGTTTTCCGGCTTGGCGGCGTCGTCGTTGTTGAGGGTGAGGGTCTGTCCCGGCTCGTGGATCTCGTTCCACTTGTCGGCGAGGATGTACATGGAGGCGGCGATGTTCACGGTGTAGTCGAGGGCGACCGCGCGCTGTGTGGCGGGAGCTAGCGCCGTCTCGTTTTTCTTCTCGTGTCCGGCCATGCGCATGCCGTCGGTGACCTGGCCCACACCGTAACCGCAGTCCGACTGGTCCCAGTGGATCGTCCAGTGCGAGTCGGGATCGCCATCGACCTGCTTGTGCCCGTAGAAGCCGTCGTAGGAGGCGAGCGGGTTGCCCATCTGACCGGGGATCGATCCGGGCTCGGCCTGCCACAGGTTGGACTCCTGCGCCATCACACCCAGGAGCACGTTGGCGGGGATACGAGCACCACCGCTGAGCGACGGACGGGGGAACAGCCCTTGCGGGTCGACAGTGCCCAATCCGCTCTCGTTGCGCCATCCGCCCTGAGTGACCCACTGAGCGTGCAGTTCGCCCCGCACGGCCATGTCGACGGCCCACTCGACCTGGTTCGGGGTCGGCTGCAGGGCGAGGCTGTTGACGTCGTTACGGGGCACGGAGCACCAACGGTCGGGATCCGTGGGGTCATGCGAGACGGCACCGGTGCGGGGGGCCGCCACCGGTGTCCGAGTGCCGGTCAGTGCGGGAGAGAACGTGCCGTTGCCGCTCTCGGCCGTGGTGTCCGCAACCGTCTGCGTGATCTTTTTCCCGGTGGCGGTAGCCGTCGAGGTGACCGTCGTCGGCTGATCCGACTCGATGGTGTCCGGCGTCGGCGTCGCGCGCTTCTGAGCCGCCGAGGCGGCTTCGTTCTTGTCGAAGTTCCTGCCCGCGTCCTTGACGCGGGCAAGGCCGCGACGGATGCCGGGGGTGACGACCTGCCCGATGGCGAGACGGCCGAGGGTGGAGATGTCCGCGTCCGCCGGCGCGTTGACGCGGGTGATCCCTGTGCTTGTGGCGTTCGGAGTGCCGGTGGGGTGGCCGGTGAGGAACACCCGTCCCTTGTCGCCCGGGTGGAGGCCGAGGTCGCCGAGCCTGCCCGTGGCGATCAGGGAGGGTTCTTTGCGGCCCCGCCAGATCTCTGCACGCGCCGTGCTGTCGCCCTTGCGGTCGACGAATGCGACCTGTCCGGACGCCATGGGGCTTATCTCGAACGGGACGCTGTCCGTCGCGGCCAGGGTCTTCAGCCTGCCGGAGTGGTCGATACGGACCAGGCTGCGGCCGTGGGCGGCCACGGTGCCGCCTCTGACCGGTACCGCGCTGGTCACCTCGCCGGCCAGCGCGGTGTCGGCGGCCGGTCGGCCGGCCGTGTCCACGGTCACCAGCCGGGTTTGCATTTTGGCCGGGTCGTTCATGTCGCGGAAGGCGGTGAACGCCGCCTGATGCGTGGCGGTGTTGCAGGACGGATCGAAGTACGCGAGCGTGGCCGTGAACGGCAGCTTCGTCACCTGGCCGGTGGTGAGATCAACGACGGCGGCGAAAGCACCGCCCTGCATCAGGTCCGGCTTGTTCGTGAAGGTGCGGGGCGCGTAGACGGCGGCAGCGTGGTTCCGGTCCATGACGCACGTGTTGCCGATCCACGAGTCCGCGGACATGCCCGGTTCGGCGAGGACGGCTGCGGTCTTCCATGTGTACGCCTTGGCCGCATCAGCGACAAGAATCTTGAAGCCGCTGCTGTCGGCAGCACCGGTGACGGCCCGGTCCCCGGAGGTCTTCCAGCCCTTGCCGAGGGTGCTGCCCGGATTCGCGACGCGCACCGGCGGCATAGGGGGCGTTGCGACGGTCGTCGTGGGTAACGGTCTGGGTTTGGCCTCGGCGGCGAGCGCTGGTGCCCCGCCCTGTACGAGGCCGGTGATGATCGCTATGGCCGCCAGGCCCGCGACCACCGTGCGGCTCTGGCGGGCTGGTCTGGGTACGTTCAACACACTCGTCCCCTCCCTGGGGCAGTTTAGTAATGGGCATGACAAACCGCCGCGCCCCTCCTTCGGCTACAGGGGAGACGGAAGCGAGGGGGCGGCGGTCGATAGGGGAAAGGGCCGGTTACGACCCGTCAAGAACCTTCTGGACGTCGCGGACGCTGACCCCCGCGAACGCGTCTTGTTTGTCCCACGGCACGGCGGCGGTCCCGGTGTAGGCGTCACCAGGCAGGACGTGCTGCCGGACGGTCTTGTCCGGTCCGCCGAAGTCGAACGAGATCACGTATGTGGCGGGGGCGGGCCCGGTGTTGTGGACGACGTATTCGACGACTGCCATGAGCTGCCCGTGGCGGGTCTCGGTGTCGTACTGGGTGACCTCCACCTCCGCCTTCTGGGAGACAGATGTCGGGTCGGTGTTGATCTGGGTCCTGGCATACCAGGCGGTTCCGCCGACGACGATGGCCGCGGCCAGCAGCCAGCCGAGAGCTGTTCTTTTGCTCGGTATCACGGTGTGTCCGACGGGGCGTCAGCGGGTGGCCGCGGCGGCGAGGACGGCATGAGCCTTCTGGACCAGCCTCTGGTTGTGGGCCCTCTCCGCCTGCAGCTCCTTAAGGTGGGAGGTGATCTGCTCCTTCTGGTAGGTGGATTCGGCCTGGTACCAGGCCGGCACGAGGTCCGCGGCCTGCTTGCAGTCCACGTCGACGGTGGCCATGGCCACTTCATCCTTGGCCGGCTTCAGACCGTGCAGCTTCGGTGTGGCGAACCGGCCCTCGGCGTCGTCGATGCTCTTGACCTGATAGCCGTGGTTTTTCATGCACGAGGACCACGACGTGAGCGCGGCTTTGACGGCGGGCCGGGTGCTGGTCGCCTCGTAGGACTGCGACGCCAGATCCCCGGACAGGTCGGTCTCGAACAGGACGCCGACCTTGTTGTTCGCCTCCGGGATGCAGGTGTCGTTCATCGCCGTGTCCCACCCCGAAACGGAAGACTCCGCATCCTCCTTGGCCAACTCGGCGTCCTCGGCCTGGGTATCGTCCTCGGCGTCCTGCGGCGCGGCGAAGCCGAGCCTGGCGGCCTCGGTGCGGTCGCTGATGCCGTAGCGGCGCTTCATGTTCATCGCGTCGTACGCGCTTGCGGGATTCAGACCGGACGGCTCGGGAGTGAAGCTGAGGCCGAGGTGCTGCATGCACTGCTGCTTGACCAGATCCCTGGCGTTCTCCACGTCCACGACGTCGGAGGAGGCCATCATGTAATCCTGGAGCGGGAGCCGCATCCCCTTCGCCAGACCCCGATCCACCTGGGCCTTCGGCCACGTGGCGCGGACCTTCGCATCCGGCAGCACCATCGCCTGCGCCACCAGTTGCCGGCTCTTGCCTCCGGCCGAGTCGTCGTGTGAGGTGCTGCACGCGGAGGTGAACACGGCGGCGGTGGCGACAGCGGCGAGGGCGGCGGCCCTCATTCGTGTGGTCGGCACGATACTCAACTCCTTTTGTGCGAGCTATTGCTGTTCTGCAGGCCAGACCCGAGATTGCGGGCGTAGCCGTCCGCCTTCGGGTAGTACTTGCTCGTGCCGCTGTAACCAGTCTTGGCGTACACCGTGTACGCGGCGTAGGGGTCCTGGTTCCACGCCGAGGCCGCGTTGTGGTAGACGGCCTGCCCCGCTCCTCTGTCGTCGCAGGGATGCGGCATGCCGTGGTACGCGTCCGAGGGGAAGGCGCCGAACTCGAACCGGACTACGGACGCCCCATTGGGCGAGTAACTGTCCTCGTTCGACCGGGAATGCCGGGTCGCAAGGCAGCCACTGAGGGACTGCAGAGTGGTTTCCGACCGCGAGTTGAAGTTGATGCGGAAGCAGTGGGTCGGGTTGCTGGTGTCACTGGCGGTGCAGTCGTTGTGGACGTATGACGTGGCGGCTGACGCGGGCAGCGCCGTACAGACCACTACTGCGGTAGAGGCGACGGCAGCAGCGAAAGCGGCGGCTGATGTGGACCGGCGCAAGGATTCCCCCTCCGTGAACGAACGCAGCCAGGAAGGGGCGTGACCGTGCAGACGCTCCCCCCGGCGCGTTGGGCCAGCCGCGACGCGGAATGGTTGGTCTGATCCAATCGCGCACGGCCAGGCCACTTTAGCCATGGTCTGAACCAGTGAGGCAAGAGGTGACAGCGAGGATGGCGTGAAGCCGTCGTGTCACCAGGGTCCGGGGAGCAGCTGCGACCGATCGCGAGATCTGTGGCTTTTCTGTGAAGCAGGTTGGGAGCGGGGGGCTGTCGGTTGATCAGACTGACTCAATCTCGTCCCAGGCCTCGTCGCCATGGGCCTTCGCCGGGAGATGGCCGACTCGGTCCGGGTTCGTGCCCCTGAGCCGGCGCGCGATGTCCGGAGGGGCCGGAGGCCCCTGCTGCTCACGGTTCGTATATGAACCGCCGGGGATGACGGAAAGGACCCACGGGACTCGAGCGCGCGGGCCAGGCGGAGGGCGAGGTTGCGGCCTTGGTCAGGGCCGTCGTCAAAACCTCGGCAGATCGCCGGTGATTCGGTACCGAGGGTTTCGTGGCAGACCACGTGCCCCTCAGTCTGCCGCGCCCGGGTGACCATAGCCGAGACGCGTCCGGGCTGAAGGTCCATGAGGTTGCCCGGGTGGAAGATACAGGTGTCACAGCGGCGGGCGCACACCCGGACGATACCGGTGAGCGGGTCGGTGACCTCGTCGTACGGCTCGCTGCCTTCGGGCTCGACGCCGTCATCATCGAAGGGGCACCGCATCGACGACTCGGCGTCGCCGCGCGGGACGTGCCGGTTCATCATCGTCCTCCGCAGCCCGATAACCGCAGCCGCCGCAGAAACCCGCCGCTGTTGCACGGGCATCGGCAGGCACCCCTCATGGGGCCCCGCGGGGCCGTCTGTCGTCCCGGGGCCGGGGCGAGCTTGGCGGCCGGCAGGATGCTGTGCGGGTCGGGTGCCGTGTACCGGATGGCCACGGTGAGCAGGCCAGCGCGGGCCGTACGCGGGAGCTGGTCGAGGGTCTGCAGGTAGTACGCCGCATTAGGGTCGCCCGCCGTGACGGGGATCTTGCAACGGGCGAGCAGTTGTGCGGCGGTCTCTGCCACGGCCCGGGTGAGGGCGTGCGGGTCCAGGTGTTCGCCGTCTTCGGCCTGCACATGGTCTGCCGCGCGGGCCAGCAGGTCGGCCAGCGGCGAGTCTTCCTCGTTCTCGGAGGCGATAACGAGTGAGTGGGCGCGCAGGAGGATCTGGTGCACCAGCGTGGGGTGCTGCGGCATGTCGGTACCGGGCATGGGTGGAGTCCTTCCGGAGCAGGCGCGCCGGGGGTCTTGGTCCGCGGGCGGGTGCGGGGCCCCGCATGGTCAACGGCGCCTGGTCACAGCCCGGTACGGCGTACTGCTGCCTTCAGCAGGAGGAGGCGCTCAGGCAGGGGGCGTCGGTCCAGATCCCTCATCCGGGAGCGGAGGTCTTCGTCGAAGGGACTGGTCACACGCTGGGGCGTGGCTAGGTTCAGCAGGCAGGCGGCGGCCTCATCGACCGTGCCGCCCAGCGAGAGTGTCCGACCGCCAAGGCAGTCCTGGTCGTAGAGCTCGACGACGAGCTGGGCCAGCAGGTCGTCCAGGGGCGGGACGGATTGGTCGGGGTGGTCGAACAGGCGGTTGTGGGTCTCGGTAAGCAGGCGGTGGGCAGCGATGCTGTGGTGGGCGTTCACGACCGGTTCTCCTTTGTGTGGATGTGACGCGTGGGCGGGATGGGGGGCCCGCGTGCGGGCCCCCCCATGGGGTCAGCTGCGGTTGGTGACGCCTGCGGTGTGCCGCATGACGGTCTGGTAGCTCTCCACGACCAGGGCGAGCTGGTTCATCTGTTGGGCGAAGCGCGCGGCGTGCAGGTCGGTGGTGTGGCCCGTGTTCTGCAGCAGGCCGGTTACCGACACGAAGGCGGGATCGAGGCGGAGGTTGAAGAGTTCACCGAGGCGGTCGCGGGCGTGGGCGGCGTGGCGGCGCAGTTTGCCGTGGAGCCGGTCGGCTTCGGCGGCGGTGTTGAGGACCAGGTAGCCCAGTTCGCCGAGTGCGGTGCCGCGTTCGTGCCGTTGGTGGACGAGGTGCTGGTATCCGTCTTCTCCGAGGGCCGTGCGTAGAGCCTCGTGTCCGGGGGCTCGGCGAGGAGTGGGGGCTGAACCGGATTGGGCAGCGGGGGTGGTGCTTCGGATACGGCTGGCGTGTTCGGTCATGGTGGTGGGTGTCCTTCCTGCCTGTGCCGTGGGTTGGGGGGTCAGAAGATTTCGCCGTAGCAGCAGGTGCTGGTGTGGCCTTCGTCGCTGGCGAAGGTGTCCGGCAGGGTGCTCGGGTGCGCGAGGTCTTCGGGGGCGAGCGGCGGGCGGGCGAGGTGGGTGCCGAGGTCGGCGAGGTGTCGGATGGCGGCGAGGGGGACCTGGCCGAAGCACTCGGGGCAGGGGCCGAGGAGTTCGAATGGTTCGTCTTCGTAGATCGGAAAGCGAGCGAGGAAGACGTACTTCTCGGGGGTGTCGGGGCAGGTGGCGGTGGCCAGGACCGGCTCGCCCGGGGTGGTGCGGCGTCGCAGCGGGTCCGGGGCGGTTGTGATCTGCTCCAGGCCGAGGCCGAGGGCGGCGGCCAGTCGTACGGCGGTGCGGGCGTGTTCCTCGCCCCGGTAGGGGCCGCGTGGGTTGGCGGCGGTGTGGTGGCGGATGTAGTCGGCGGCGGCGTGGGCGCGTTCGGCGAGTGAGGTCATGGGGGCTGAACTCCTTCGTTGGGCTGGTTGGTTGGTGCCTGGTGGGCAGGTGCCGCCCCGGGCGGGGCCGGGGCGGCACCGGGTGTGTCAGGGGGTGGTGGCGGCGAGGGCGGCGATGGCGGCCTTGCCGATCGCGGTGGCGGCCTGGGCGGGGTCGGTGAGTTGCAGGAGGGCGGTGCCGGGGAGGGGGCGGGGGTCGGGGTCGAAGGCGAGCCAGAGCACCGCGCATCCGGTTGCGCGCAGGGCGGTGATGCGTGCGGCGGCGCGGGCGGCTTCGCCGGAGCTGTAGTAGCCGTCGGAGGCGATGACCAGGAGGCGGCCTGCGCCGGGGTGGGTGAGGCCGGTTCCGGCTTCCAGGGCGTCGAGGGCGTCGGCGAGGCTGTGGCCCATGCCGCTGGCGTCGAACTCGGTGACGCGGGCGGGTGAACGGCCCGGTGCGGTGATCGCGGTGATCGAGCGGTCGTAGGCAACGGTCGCGCTGCGCGAGTCGGGGTCGGTGAGGGCGGTGGCCTTGGCCACGATCCAGGCGGCCGAGGCGATCGGTCCGGCGGCGAGGCTCATGGAGCCGGAGACGTCGACCGCGATGCCTACCCGCAGGGGCGGCATCGGGCCTGCCCGGTGCACCCTGTGCACCCAGGGGGTTGCCGTCGGAATCGCGCCTGCGGCCTTCTGGGCGTCGCGGGCGAGAGCCTGGCGCATGTTGAGGCGTCCGGGCGGGGCTGCCGAGGCGGTGACCGTGGTGGTGCGTTCGCGGTAGGCGGCGGCCCGTAGTGCGCGGGCGAGTTGCCCGGCGGCCGTCTTCTCGGCCCGGGTGGGCGGGCGGGTTCCGGTCACCGGGGAACGGCCCTTGCCCTTGCTCTTGGTGGTGGCCTTGCCGGGGGCGTGGGGGGTGTAGGGGCGTCCGCCGGGGGCGAAGACCTTCTCGGCCGTCTGTGCGGCCTGCCGTGCGTGGGCGGCCTGCGCGGCCTTCGCCCGTGCCCGGCCCGTCTGGGCTGCTGTGACGCGTGCCTGGGCTGCGGCCCGTGCGGCCTCGTTCGCGGCTACCGCGCCGAGGACCTTGCCGATGGCCTCGGCCAGTTCGCCCTGGTGTCCTGCGGTGGGGTCGGGGGCCGGTTCCGGCCCGGAGGGGTCGGCGCCGAGTGCCTGGCACCAGGCCCGGGCGTGTTCCAGCATGGCCTGCTCGTCCTCGTCGGCGGTGGCGTGGGCGGCGGTCCAGATCGCGGTGAGGGTGTCGAGGAGGTCGGGGCCGAGGATGGCGGTGACGGTGTCCTTCAGTGCGTCGGTCTCGTCCTCGTCGAGGATTCCGGCGTCCCTGCGGGCGAGGATCAGCCCGGCCGCCGCTGCGGCCTGCCACCGGTCGGCGGGGGTCTGGCTGGTGAAGTCCTCCATGACCAGGGTGTGTACGGCGGCCCGCAGGTACCTCCGGTCACCGGGGCGGCGGCCGAGGTGGGCGTGCTCGGCGCGCGACTCCTCCAGCAGCTGGCCTGCCGTGTCCAGGGCCGTGCCGCGCAACGGGGGCGGTGTCGACCAGCGGCTGTGGGCGGCGTGCGCGGCCTCGTGGGTGAGGGCGCCCCAGGCGACCGGGTAGTTCTCCTCGTCGCCTACCCGGGTGGGGTCGATGGTGGCGGGGGCCAGCGGGGCGAAGAGGGCGGCGTCGATCTCCAGTTGGGCCGTGACGGGGAAGAAGGCGGCGGGGGCGCCGGAGCGGGTGCCGTGTTCGCAGGTGACAATCACGTCCTCGCGTCCGGCGAGTTCCGGGAGGCGTTCGGTCAGGGCGGCGGCGATGCGCAGCCACTGTCCGGCCTGCGGACCGGGCCTGGATTCGAAGGCGGGGCCGCCGTCGTCCTCCCAGCGGGCCAGGGCCTGTTCGGTCTCGGACAGGGCGGGCGGGGTGTGCTGGACGTGGGTCTGGGTGTGCGTAGGCATGGCGGATACGGGTCCCTTCCGGGTGGGGGTGGGGGTGGGTTGGGGTGGCGGCCCGGGCCCGGCGTTCGGCTGGGCCCGGGCGGGGCGGTCAGAGTTGGCGGCCCAGGGTCAGGGCGGTGACGGGGCGGCCGGTGGCCTTGGTGACGATCTCGGCGACCGTGTCCCGGTCCTCCAGGGGCGCGATGCCGACCAGGTTGGCGAAGGCCGCCTCGGCGCCGAGGACATCGGCGATCTTCTGGAAGGCGATCAACTCACGTAGCTGGGGCGCCCATCCGAGGTCGCCCGCCTGCTGGAGGGTGGCGAGGTTGCGGGCGATGCGTACCGCCGTGCGGTTGATCTTGAGGGAGGCGGCCAGGTCGTAGTCGGAGCCGACCTGGATCTGCATGCTGAACCGGGAGGCGAGGGCTTCGGTGAGTACCGCCCCGTGCACGCCCGGGTTGTGTCCGGCGATCACGTAGAAGCCGTCGGCTGCGGTGATCGTCTCGCCCTTGTGCGCCTTGACCTGGATCTGCCTGCGTCCGTCCATCGCCGGGTACAGGGCGGCCAGCACCTTCGGGGAGATCAGCGTGGCGTCGTCCAGGAGGAGGGCCCGGCCCTCCTGCATGGCGGTCACCAACGGCCCGTAGATGAACTCGTATCCGCCGTTCGCGTCCTGGGTGTACTCGCCGATCAGGTCACCGACCGTGGTGTCCCCGTCCCCGGCCACCGTGATCAGGTCCGGGAAGGCCGCCTCGATCAGGGAGGTCTTCCCCGTGCCCGGCGGCCCGTACAGGAGCACCGCCACCTGCGCCTTCCGCAGCTTCCGTAGTGCCTCCACATCGGGCAGCTGGGCCAGCGCCCGGGGGTGGTACGTCTGCCCGTTCGGGCGGATGATCGGTACGGGCCGCCCGTTCGACGGCGGGGGCGCAGGGGTCTGGCGGGGTACCTGGGGCGTGCTGGCCGGGGCGGGCGGAGGGGGCGGTACGGTGTGCTGGGCTGCGGCGGCCGTCGCCGAAGTCGCCTGGTAGGTACGGGGTTTGGAACCGGACCTCTCCGCCTCGCCCCGGCTCACGAGCGTCTCGCAGGCGTTGCCGACCGCCCCGCCCGAGTGCCCCAGCCTTCGCGCCAGTTCCGTGACCGTGAAGACCCGCCCCGGGCTCGCCGCCAGCAGCTGGGCGATCCTTGCGCGCAACTCGCCCGGGCGTGCTTTGCCGCCCGGACCGGGTGCAGGCCCTGCAGGCGTCGTGGGGGTGCTCGGCGGGGGTGCGGAGGCGGATTGCTGCCCGGCGGGGGGCGAAGGCGGGGAGGCGGGCGTAGGCGTGGCGGTGCTCGTCATTGAGGAATTCCTTTCACCGGGTAATCTGGTCGAGAGGGTCGCTTTATCTGAATTCGAATTCGGCCGCCTTTGGGCACACTTCACCCGCCATCCGTTTTCGGGCGGCCCCATTGGCAGGTTTTCCATTCCCGGCTTTTCCGGGAACAATTCAAATATAGCTCGACCCGCACCCCATCTGAAGCCGCATTCCGGCTTGATAATGCTGGAATTCTCGCGAATTCACGACTCTTTTTCAGGGCTTTTCCCGGCGGCGCGACGCAAGGCGTCGTGGCGTGTGACCTGCACGACCGATTCCCAGGCGCCTGCGGGGCGCCGGCAACCTGGGGAATCGAGTACATGCGCGAATAGGCGGCCACCGGCTCAACCCCCGGTACGGCGGGGCCTCCTGCCCCGTACCCGCCTGTGCGGCCGCGTCTCCTGCCCCCCTGGGAGGGCCGGGCAGGCCAGGGACAGGGTCGTATCAGGATCTTTGGAAGCGAAGTGATGAATCAAAGAAGGAATGCAGCACGCCGGGGATGTCCGGGCACGGGGGTCCATGCGGGATGTGCGGGGCTTGGGCGGCAGCTGTCAGTAGATCGGGATGCGTTGCTGCACCGATATACAGTCGCCCTCGCCCGTCGGCGGCTCGCAGGCCGCCTGGCCTGTCAGAACGGGCCGGCAGGGGGCGTCGTTTCCAAGCACGCACGGGGAAGCGATGCCGGAGACGGCACCGGATGCGACGGGGTGGACGCCAGGGGGTCTTGGGCGGCGGATGACGAGGCGTGCGTGGACCGTGGGCTGCTTCTTACCGGGTCTTGCGGGCGTGGGCCCTGGGTGTGATCAGGGCCTGGGTGGCAGGTTCGGGTTCAAGTCCGAGGTCGGCCAGGTGCCGTTGGAGGCGCGTGTATGTGTGCCGTGCGGCGTCGTGGCGGCCAGCGGCTTGGTAGAGGCGGATGGCGTGCTGGTACAGCTGCTCGTGGTCGGGGTGGAGCGCCATGACGTGTTCCAGTGCGGTGAGAGCCGCGTCGGTCTGGTGCGTGTCGCCGGCGTGTTCGGCGTGGTGAGCCAGGCGCAGGACGGCGTCGGCTGCTTTGGTGGCGAGGTGTTCGCGGATGCCGTCGGCCCACAGGTGGTCACCGCCGTGGACGAAGACTCCGCGGTAGTGGCGGAGTGCCTCGCGTACGGAGGACAGTTGCGTGCTTGGGTCGCCGGCGGCTGAGATCCGGTTCAGAGTTGCGGTGAAATCAGCGAGGTCTGTTTCCACAAGCTCTGGATGGAGCTTGTGGAGTTCTCCCTGAAGCAGGACGAATTCCTGTTGGGTAATTCCGGTCGCCGCTCGCAACGCCCGTCGCACGGCGCGTCGTAGATTCTTCAGCTCGCGCGCGTTCTGCTCGATATCGCCGTCCAGGCGCAGGTTCTCGGCGATGTCGGCGGCCAGGAGGCCTGCCGGGTGGGCGGCCAGCAGGGCCAGGAATTCCCGTGCTTCCGCTCGGAGGTTGACGCCGACAGGATCGTCGCTTCCGCGTGCGTAGAGGGTGACGGGGCCCAGGACGTGCAGGCGGATCGGTTTGCGCTGCTCGGGCCGCCGTGATTCGTGTGATTCGGCGGAGCGCGTGAGAGATGCGGGAGCGGCCGGTTCGGCGTCGTTGTCCTCGTCGGCCTCGGCCGGCTCTCCCGCGGGTGGTGCGAGTGTCTCCGTGCGTTCGGCGGGGATGACGCGCAGCCGGGGGCGTTGTCCATGGGCGGCGAGGACGACTTCGATGACGTCCCGGGCGGCTTCGGCGGTGATCTGGAACAGGCGCAGTTCGTCTGTCCACGATGCCCGTGCGGCTCGCGAGGAGGTTCTTGTCGGCAGGTTCGTGGCGCCGTCGGCGGCAATGTGCCATCGGGTGGTCCCGGGCAGGGCGGTATCGAGGGTGAGGACCAGCAGGGCGTCGGGGTCGGTACGCGTGGCCAGCGCCTGGAACTGCCCGGTGTGAGCCGGTTCCGGCGTCGCGAGGAGGAGCAGGATGCCGGGGCCGGCGCCGTGCTGCTCTTCGGGATCGCCGTCATGCCCCGACACCGCCGCTTCCAGGCCGGGTTCCTGTGTCTGCTGCCGATGCCTCGCATGGGCGATCAGATGCTCTTCGGCCAGCTTGATGGCATGAGCCGTGTCGGTCGCCTGGGTCAGGGCCGTGAATTGAGAGGGAAGCCCGGGCAGCAGGCGGTCCGTCAACTCTTTTGGTACGACGGCCCGTAGAAGGGGTTCCTGCGGGCGTTGGCGTTCGGCGGCGGTGAGGATGCCGCACAGCAGGGCGCGGGTGGCCGCCTCGGCGCCGGGACCGCTCCAGTCGCAGCCTCCGTCGTAGGCCAGGGCGTCGAGGGCGATCTCCGTGTCGTCGGCCTGGCCGATGGTCACTGCCTGAGCCGGCTTGGGTGGTTGGGGCGGGGTACGGCGGGTGACGAGCATGTCCGGGTCCGTCGGCGTGCGCGGGAGCGCGGCTTCTCGTGCCGCCCGCGTGGCTTTCTCGACGACTGGGCTGAGCTCCGGCTCGTGTACGTCCGTGCCCAGCCGGCACGAGCGATTGCGGTGGACGCGGACGTAGCGCAGTGCGGCCAGCAGCCCGGCCGCGGTGGTGATGCCGATCAGGCTCGCTTCACCGACGCTGACGGCGACCGCCCCTCGCTCGGCGTGCCGTTGCGCGTCCGCACGCCGTCGGTCTGCGTCGCCCTTCTGCGCGCTGTGAGGAGCAGCCTCCCGTGGAGCTGTGGGCTTGTCCGGGGTCTTCGGCGTATCGGGGACGGAGGGCGCGGGCACGGTGGGAGGTGCGGGAGACAGAGTGACCGTTTCAGCGACGGGGATGGCCAGCCGCCAACCCGGCAGGATCAGATCCGGGTCGGTCAGTCGTCCGCCGTCGGGCTGGACGCGGTCCTTGTTCAGTGTGTAGATCCGCGGCCATTTCACCGGATCGTCCAGGTGCGTCGCCGCGATGTCCCACAGTGTGTCGCCCGCTACCACCGTGTACTCGACGAGCCGATGCCCCTCGGCCGCCTCCGCCGAAAGCCTCGTTCGAGCGTCGTCATCATCGGCCTTCGAGCCTTCCGATCGGGATACGGCCGTCAAGGCCAACGCGGGGTGCAGCGGAGCAGTCGCCGCTACCCGGGACGTCAACTCTCCGACGCCAGACGGCTGCTGAGCGCTTGCGATATGGGGTCGCCACAGCCCGAGCACGGCCAGGACGAGGGTGCCCACACACAGCGCCGCCAACGACCGCTTCAAGGAGAGCGTGGCCACGTGCTCGGCGTGCACGCGACGGTCGCGCATCAGCTGCGGCAGATGCGTCGCGTACCAGGCGATCTCCCGGACCACCGAGCAGGCGAACGCGCTCCAGCACACCCAGCCGAACAGCGCCAGCAGCTCGATCATCAGGGGATCGCCGACGGGCTCCGCGAGCCGATCGGTCAGGTCCCGCCATGAGGACACCTGCTCGGGCCAGGGAACACCGGCCGCCGCCCACAGCACCCAGGGCATGCCGACCAGCAGGGCGAGCGTGATCAGGCCGGTGCCCGCCGCTGTGGCCGCTGCACGCAGCCGTACGCGGGCCGAGTAGTGGGACGTCATACCCGGGTGATCCTTTCCTCGCCCCGTACGGGTGGCGGTTTACGGGGTCACGCGCTCGGCCTGAGCGGTGGCGGACGCGGTGACGGTCAGGGTGCGTAGGCCGATGAGCTGGAGGATCTGCGCGCGCTGATGGTGGGTAACGCGTACCGTCACCGTGTCGCCGTGCGCCGTCGCCGTACCGCTGTCGCCCGTGGAGGCGACATACGCCCGCGCCGCCGCGGCGGCCTTCTCCCCCATCAGCCGAACGTCGTCCGTACGGCGCAGACGCCCGATGTCCACCTGCTGCGCGCCGGTGCGGGCGGCCTCCTGAGCCGTGTCCAGGGCTCGGGCCTTGCCGGCCAGTGCCAGTCCGCCGTCCACGACGATCCCGGCGAACAGCCACAGGGCCAGTACGGTGCCGACGACGAACGCGGTGACCTGCCCGCGGTCGTCGCCTCCCGTAACACGCCCCCAAGCCCGGGGCGTCAGCCGATTCGGCATGCTCATGGGGCGCTCCGGTAACGGTCAACGGGCGAGTGGGCCGTGTCAGCCACCGTCACGCTCCCGGGCACGGGGATGATCGTGAGGTTTCGAAGATCGGCGGTGCAGGTCACGGTGGCTGATGTGCTGGCGCCCGGTGTCAGGCTGCCGGTGTTGACCGTGACCTGGGGGCGCGTACAGGCGCTGCGTGCGGCGTGCAGTGCGTCCTGCGCCGCACGCTGTGCATCGGAACGGGCATGAGGTTCCGTGCGGGCCAGGGAAGCGGCGCGGGCGGCCTGGTGGGCGGCGTCTGCCACCACGAGCCGCGCGTCCGAGAGGCGCCCCAGCCCGACGACGGTCAGCATCACCATGACGAGCAGCGGAGTCACCAGCACCAGCTCGATCGCCGCCGACCCACGGTCCACGGCCCACCGGTCGGGGCGGCCCGTCATGGTGTCGCTCCTTGCGGCGTGGTGAGTCGCTCGACGGCTCCGGAGGCCACGCCGGTGGCGTGCAGGTCGAGACCGGGCACCACCGGAATCACGGCTCCCCGCACCGTCACGGTCGCCTGAACCGCCGTGCGGCGTACGGTCACGGACGGCAAGGTGAGGATGCGGCCTGTGAGTTGGGCGAGACTGGTTCGGGCCTGGGCCTGCCCGTCGGCGGCCGTCGCGTTCTTCGCGCGGGCGGCGGCCAGGGCACGTTCGGCGGTGTACTGCGCGATGTGCTGAGCGTGCCAGACGAGCGCGAACTGCACGCTGAGCAGCATCATCAGCAGCACGGCAGGAACGACCAGCACCAGCTGGGTGGTTGCCGCGCCACGGTCGTCGCGGAACCCGCTCGGGATGTACGGCATGCCCTATCCGAGGTCGATGCTGTTGGCTCGGGCGGTGACCTTGGCGACGATGATGCCGACGACCGTCAAGCCGAGGATCGCGAGCAGTGCGGTGACCACGATCGTCTCCGTGGTGTAGCCCGCGTCGTTACGGGCGGCGTGCCGTACGCGTGCGAGATGCGTGCGCGCGGTGGCGATCAGGTAGTCCAGGTGCATTCGAGACATGCGGATCGTTCTCCGGTCGGTGGTGTGCGTTGGGTGAGCTGCGTGCATCCGAGGCGGGTGTCAGGTGGCCGTCAGCACATGGGCGAGGGCCGGGTAGCCGATCAGCAGCAGGAAGGCGGCGAAGAGCACGACCACTGGCAGGGACATCTGCTCGGTGGCGGCCTGAGCCGCTCCGTCGGCCTCGGAGATACGGCGGCGGCGCATCGCCCTGGCCTTCGCCGCAAGGGATCCACGGACTTTGGCGCCCTCCGCGCCGGCCAGGCCGAGAGTGGCGGCAAGCTCGGCAAGGTCGTTGACGGCCAGCTGCCGTCCGAGGTCGCCGAGGTGCGGCCAGGGGCTGGTGCGGGTCAGCTGGGCGACATGGAGGGCATGGCGCAGTTTCCCGGCCGCCCATCCCGTCGGCGCGTGGACGGCATGGGTGAGGGCCTGCTGCACTCCGGCCCCGCCCGCGAGCGCGATCACGGTGAGGTCCAGGACGAGGCTGAGGGTGTGCCGCATCTCGCGACGCCGCAGGGCAGCCTGCCTTCGCACTGTGAGGTCGGGGGTAGAGAACAGGACTACGGCGAGCGCCAAGGAGCCGCTCACCGGCGCCCACGATCCTGTGTCCATCCCTGCACCGAGATGGATCAGCGCCACCGCGAGCCACGGTGTGGCCAGTCCGGCGATCGCGCAGGTCGCCTTGCCCGCGAGATGTCTGTCGACGTCCTGCCCGCACGCGGCGAGGTCCGCGCGCAGAGAAGCGGTGGGGAGGCCGAGCGCCCGCACCAGCGGGATGAATCGTCGGCCCAGCCGGGTCGCCCATTCCTCGCCCTCGGCCTCCGGCGCTGACGCCGGCGGGAGTGGCGGAGCGTTGAGCGCGGCCAGTACGTCGGCGAGGGCGGGGCGGGGAGGGCGCAGCCCGTGGACGAGGGCGGTCAGGCCGGCCCCGAACATGGCTCCCAGTACCAGGACAGTGATCATCGTGTTCCTCCTGGCACAGCGCCGGTGCCCACGGGGCTGGGTGCGGTCGCGGAGTTCATCAGGCGTACGGGTTCGTCGACACGACCGATCGCGGTCAACCAGGCGAAGGACGTCGCGAACAGGGCGCCCACCACGGCCAGGACCACCTGCCCGGCGAGCGTGTCGAAGGGGTCCAGGTAGGGACGGTTGAAGACCACCAGCCCCACCGCCATCCCGAGCGTGACGCTTACGGTGACCCGGACTCCGGTGCGGATGCTGGCCCGTCCCGCGTCGACGCGCTGTCGCATCGCGACCTGCTCGCGCACCGATTCCGCCAGCTCACCGAGCAGTGGTCCAAGTTGGCTGCCCTGCTGCTCAGCCGCCATGACGAGCGCGGCCACGACCACGTCGGCCAGCGGATCGTCCGCTTCCTCCGCGAAGGCTCGCAGCGCCGCAGGCAGCGGACGTCCGGCACGCACCGAGGCGGCCAGGCTGCCGAGTTCCCGTTCCAGCGCGGTGGGGGCGATGTCTGCGGTGACGAGGACCGCCTGTTCCAGGCCTGCGGCGGCGGACAACGTGTCCCGGAGCATCTCCGTCCAGGTGGCCAGCGCTTCCATCCGCTCGGTACGCCGTGCGGACTGTCGGTCCGGGCCGAGCAGCCCGGGCAGGGTGAGCAGCGCGGCCGTGGTGAGGGGAGCCGCCACCGGCCACGCGGTCAGCGATCCGACGGCGATCCCGGTCACCCCTGCAACGGTCACCCGTCGCTTGGTCCAGTTCTCGGGCAGGCGCTCCATGAGGCTCCGCACGGCGCCGGCCCGTACCTCACGGTCCGGGCGCCGCAGGGAGCCGTAGACGATGGTGACGAGGCCGAGTCCGAAGATCGCTCCGAGCACCGCTACGACCGCCGTCAGCGAGCCGTTCGTGAATTCCATGCCCATCACGCTCCCCACCGGGGAACGGCGACCGCCTGCGGCTCCAGGCCGACCGTCATGAGGTCCTGGAGCGTCTCGGCGCGCAGCGGGGCGGCGGGCTCGGCCCGTCCGTTCGGGCCGGGCCGGTAGACCTCGTTGGAGACGACGTGCGCCCCGTCGGCGTCGATGACCTCGCGCACGGAGTCGACCACCCGCCGGCTGTCGGCGTCCCAGCCGAGGTGGACGACGAAGTGCACGGCGGAGGCCACGAGCAGGTTCGTCGCTTCGAGCGACAGGCGCTCCGGTGCCTGGGCCGCGTACGAGGCGAGCTTGGTGAACACGCCTCGGGAGGTGGAGGCATGGATGGTGGACAGGGAGCCGTCGTTGCCCTGGGACATGGCGTTGCACATCGGGATCACCTCGGCCCCGCGGATCTCCCCGACGATCACCCGGTCCGGAGACATCCGCAGCCCCCAGCGCACCAGCTCCGCCTGGTCGATGCCGCCCTGGCCCTCGATGTTCGGCTCACGGGCCTGCATGGCCACCACGTTCGGATGCGCCTGGGTGTCCGCGTCCAGCCCCAGCTCGAAGGTGTCCTCGATCGTCACCAGCCGCTCGGCCGGCGGGATCTCACTGGCGAACGCCCGAAGCACCGTGGTCTTGCCGACGTTGGTGCCGCCGCCGATCACGATGTTCTTCCGGGCCCGCACCAGCGCGGCAAGGAACGCGGCCAGCTGCGGGTCGCACACTCCCAGCCGTACGAGTTCGGCCATCGACGTGGCCGGGAAGCGATGCCGCCGGATCGTCAACGACACCCGCCCGGTCACCGCCATCACGGCAAACAGCCGAGAGCCATCCGGCAGTTGCAGATTCAGACGCGGCATGCCGCGGTCGAATCGCCGTTCCTCGCCGTCCACGCTCGCCGCGAGGGTGCGTGCGAGTTCCACGAGCTCGGCGTCCGAGTCGGCCACCGGTGGCCGACGATGCCACTGCCCGTGTGCGTCCTTGACCCACACCACGTCGCAACCGTTGACGCAGATGTTCTCCAGGCTTTCGTCAGCGAGGAGCCGCTCCAGCCCCCCGGTACCGAACAGCGAGTCCTCCACGGCCTGCGCGATCCGCTGCTCGGCCCACTGGTCGAGTGCCCGGCCGCCTTCGGTCACGGTCCTGCGCCAGTGAGTGCCGAGTTCCTCGCCCAGAAGGCGCTTCACCGTGTCCCGCCGCGCCGTGTCGTCCTCGGGCGGGAGCCCGGCCGCCTCCCGTTCACCGGCGTACGCCGCGAGCCGGGTCACCACACGCTGCCTGACCAAGTCCGCCAGTTCCCGTTCATGCGCTCCGAACTGGCCCGGCACCGCGCCTACGGACATACCTGCCCCGCTCATACGCCGCTCCCCTCTGCCGCGGCCTCCACCAGCGCCGCCCGCATCTGCCTGACCACCCCGGCACGCTCAGGCGCCTCCACCTGCCCGCCGACTCCGCTGATCTGCCGGGCGAGGAGATGCGCGGCGGCCATCAAGGGCAACGTGCGGAAACCGGACGTACGCAGGGTGATCCGCCGTTGGCTGCGCATCGCGGCCACGGTCCTCACATCCCACGGCAGGAAGACCACGTCCCCAACGCCGAGGGCCTGGGTGATCTCCCCCGACGGAAACGAGCACGGCCCGACCACGGCGAGAGTGATCCGCCGGGCCTCTTCGCCGATGCCCAGGAGGTGCGCGTAGACATGGGTCAGTGCCTCCGGGCAGCCGCGCGTCACCAGCATCACGTGATCGGACGAACTCAGCAGCCCAGCGACGTCCTCGCCGATCCTTCCGACGTCCAGGAGCGCCGTGCCCCGGTCACCGGCATCTCCGGTCAGAACGCGCCGCCCGCTCTCGGCAGCCAACACCCGTACCGCCTCGCCGCACGCACCCCGGCCGGCGGGCGCCACAACAGCCCGCACACCGAAGGGCAATTCGGCAACAGCCCCCAGCAACGACCCCGGCTGGGGCTGCCGGGCCGCGGCGGCAACATCCAACAGGCCAGGCGTATACGGAGCCCCGTACCGCGTGGCGAGATCACCACCCCACACATTGGCCTCTACGACGACCGGCCGTACACCGCCATCGGCTTCGTGAGGCCACGCGGCGGCCAATGCCAGCGCAGTCGTCGTCACTCCCGGGGCACCGGTCAGCGAGCCCAAGGTGATCAGCCGCCTCACGGTGCCTCACGCCCCTCGGCCGGGAGCACCACGATGCGCGGGTGCTCGAACTCCGCCGCCCGGCGCACCGCACCGGTCTCCACCAGCACCGTCACCACCCGCACACCGCTGGCGGACTCCGGGGCCTTCACACCGGTCACCGTCCCGACGACGGCAGCCGGCGCCTTGTCTTCTGCCTCCTTGTCCACAGAGGCACCGTCGGTGGACGGGCCCGGGAGTACGGCGACGCGTTCTCCCCGCGCGAGCTCCGGCGGAGCACCCCCCGTCTCGACCGCGAGTGACAGCTGCGACCACCCGGAAGGTGGAAAGTCCGCCCGCTTCCCGATCTGCCCCATCGCGAGCAGTGAACCGGCCACCAAAGGCACCCTGGCCTGCCGTCCCACCACCTGCGCCCGGTCGGCAACCCGAACCACGCCCGCCTCAGCCGCAACCTCCACGGAACGCAGATCACCGGCGGTCAGCACGTGCCCGGCCGGTAGGTCCCGGGCGAGCACCAACACGTCCGTACGACCGCCCAGTTCCGTCGCAATCAGCGTGAAGCCGACCGCGGACGCCAACACGGCCCCGATCCCGCCCCACAGCCAGCCCGGTCTGCGCTTGACGCCGCCGCCGTGCGCCGGCGGCCGCTGCTCCGGTCCACCCTTGCGTGCACCGGGCAATCCGATCCCAGGGGCTGGCGGAGAAGGCATGGAGGTACCCACAAATCACCTCGCAGAAAAGAAAATCCGACTGTTCCGGGCCCGTCATGTCTCGACGAGCCGGTCCTCATCCGACGACGTCATCGCACGACGACGGCTTGCACCTCATCCACCACCAGTTGCCGCTCCGCACCTATCACCAGTCCGGGCACCACTCCGGACTGACCGCCGCCGCGCCACTCCACATCCCACGTCACCCGCACGGACACCGTGAACCTCTTGTCCGGCTGGGCCAGCGAGGACCTTCGGTACGTATAGCCGCAATCCGGCGACTCCGCGTCCGGTCGGTACTTCGCGGAGTACGGCGTCCCAGGCCCCGTACACGAGACCGTCGAGCCATCCCCCATCGACCACACCGCCAGACGCGGACGCGCGGTCGCAGTCACTTGCACACCAGGCACCGACACCGTCTCCGTAACGGGTCCCCAGCTGCTCTTCTCCACCCACATCCAGGTCGGCACGTGGACCACCTGGGCGGAGTCTTCGTCGGGACTCGTGTGAATTACGGGCTCGGGCAGCTGCAGCCGCTCGACGGCCTGTCGAGCCACTGCCTCCACGGAGATCTGCGGCGCTTGCAAGCCGCCGGCCTTCTTCTTGTCCTTCTTGTCCGCGTCAAACCGCGGCAGAATGCCGATGCCGTTGCCCAGGTCGTACTCCCACCCGTCCGAGACAACCGTCGGTGGCCCGGCGGACCCACCGCCCCCACCGCCGCCGCCTCCACGACTGCCACCGCCGCTTCGGCGTACGGGAGCTGCCCCAGGGGAGCGTCGCGCCGGACTCGTACGGGAAGCCTTGAGATCGCACCCTCCGCCCGTGCAGCTCACGCCAGTGGCGTTGCCGAGTCCGCCGTCTGCGAACGCCTTCGGTCCGGCCAACACGCCAGTCCCGACGGCGGCCAAAAGGATGGCCATCGGCACGACCGCCCCGCCATGACCTACTGCACGCACGTGCCGACCTCGTCGATGTACAACGACTCGACCAGCCAACGGCCGCCGTGCTTGCTGACCGTCGCGTCGACGCGATGATGTCCACCCGGTACGTTGTCCTCGAGTGCACCGTCCTCGGTGTACTGGAGCCATCGGGAATCGTCGGCGCAGTCCTGGATGATGACCGTCGAGTCCCTGGCCTTCGTGACCACGGGCGCGAACTTCGGTTGCCCCTTCGTCACGACTCCCTGCTCCTTGTTCGCTCGCATCATGTGGCGCAGAAGCTGCAGGGCACCGCCCTCTGCGTGGTCGTCCAGCCGCGAGTGCTCGGCATCCGAAGTCCGAGCCGCGACGACCACGTCGCCCCACATCGCCCGGTAGGCCGTGAGGGCCGCGTCCCCCGAGGGCGGAGCAGCGGACGCGGATGAGCCCGAAGCCGGTGTCCCAGGAGGCGCCGGAGCACCATCAGCTGATGTACATGCGGCAGCCGTCAGCAAAAGCACCAGAGCGGCCAACGACGCCAGGCCGCCGTGTCCGTTCTTCACCACAGACCCCCATCACTCAGTGCACATGTATAGCAACCCTTAGTAGTCGAATGCGACTGGAGCTACCCACTGAGGCAGAGGGTCAACCACAATCAGACCGATCAATTTGAGCCGGGTTTAGCCTTGTTGCATACCTTTGGCCATAGATGATGCGCGGTGTTTGTAGCTCGGTCGAGCGACAAACACCGCGTGAAAGAGGGGGGAAGGCGGTCTACCGCTTACCCAAACGCCCTGAACACCTCAGTCGCTTGAAGGTACGAGACGATCAGCCGTACCGACAACGCCCGGCAGCACGAACCAGGCCGTCTTGGTTCCATTCCGGCTGCGGAACCCCCAGGCTCCCTTGGTGAGTTCGTGGACGATGAACAGGCCTCGTCCGTCCTCGGACAGCAGTGCGCACAGCGCCTCCAGGCCACCCCCACGCTTGTCCTCGGCCGGAGCGTACGGCATCACTGCCGGAAAGGCAGGGATCTCCGGAATACGCGGATCATGATCCTCGACCTCGCAGATGACCTCCGCGGCGGTACGGCGCAGACGCATCTCGTACGGCCCTACCGCGTGCTTGGTGGCGTTGGTGACGAGCTCGGAGACGGCCAGCACGGCGTCGCTGATCACCTCGCCGTCGAATCCGAGTTGGTCGAGGGCGCAGCGGAGAGCGGCACGAGCCTGGGCCGGCGCGTCAGGAGTGCAACCCGTCCAGCACCACACGATGCACGGAGCAGCGCCCAAGGCGCAGAGCGTCGCGGTCATCGACGGCCTCCCCGAACCGCGTGACGTCCGCGTACGACGCGGCGGTGACGGCCACTTCCCGGGCGTACGCAATCTCGTGCTTCGCACAGCGCGAACGGACCGGCCATCGTCACGAACGGCAGCGACAACACGGCGGTGAACAGAATCGGCACCACGGCAGGGACCTCCCCGGTGATCACGACTGGGTCGCGACCACGACACCGTGGACCCTGCGAAGAGCGGAACCCCTCTCTGAACAGCTCTTTCAAGGACTTTCTGGCGCCCCGATGATGCCAGGTAGCCAGATCTTCAAGTGCGTTCTCCCGTGCGATACCGAGCGCCTCTCGGAGACTTCGAGAGGGTATGGTCCCGACCACATCTGCGCCGCCCTACATCAGATGTGTCACTTGATTAGTGGAGTTGCGTTGGGAAGTGAAGATCCCGTTGGTCGAGCGTGACACGGTTAGGGTGTGTCGTCGGCACGTGCGGGTCGACGAGGTGCGGCGCGGAGCCGACCGCACGGTGCGGGAAGAGGGTATGGCGACTCATCTGGTGATCATCAGCGACCGTGAACCGCTGGCGTGGGTGTTGCGGACCCAGCGGATGGCCTTTCCGGCCGGCCGAGCCAGCGGCCTGCCCGCCGAGGGCGATCAGGCCCTTCTGTACACGACGCGGGGCTGTTACCGGAATCCGACGCGTGACCGCGGCCGGGTCATGGGACTTGCCGTCGTCACGTCACCCGTGGAGACCCTCCCGGAGCCGGTCGTCTTCGGTGAGAGGCGGTTCACCTCGGGGTGTTCCCTCCGCGTCGAGGGACTGGCGCCGGTGCGCGGAGGTGTCCTGCTCGCCGACCTGGTGCCGCGGCTGGAGGTGTTCCCGGACGAGCGCTCGTGGAGCGCGCGCATTCGACGGGCCTCGCTCCGGCTCCCGTCGGCGGACGCGGAACTCCTGACCCGTGAACTCCGGCCGCTTCTCGGACCGCGATCGGAGCGCCTCGCCGACTACACGCGGGGGACAGAGTGGCATGACGGAACCTGATCGGAAGCGGCCGATCACGACCATCACTTCCGTACACTGATCGACACGCTGTGTGCGTGGCCGGCGGGACGCGGCCGTCCGGGAACCGCGCGGACTCCCGGACCGTTCCTCTGCCGCGGGCCGGATCTGATCCGAAGACAAGGGGCGGGGGACGCGGAGCGGCATGCAGGCGTTGGACACGGAGAAGGACCCGGCCGTACTGGGCCCGTTCGAGCTGCTCGCCGTGCTCGGTCAGGGGGGCATGGGCAGGACCTATCTGGCTCGGCGGCTGCGGCTGGCGGACCTCCCGCCGGAGCTGGAAGCGGCGTATCACCTGACGGACGTCGACCAGCGGCCGGACGGCGCTCCTGTGCTCGCCGCCGTCAAGGTAATCAAGCCGGACTCTCTGACGGACGGCAGCGAGCACTCGGAGCAGCAGGCGCGTGCCCGCTTCGGGCAGGAGATCGAAACGATGCGGGCCGTCGTCAGCTCACGGGTGCCCTCCCTCCTCGCGTCGGACGCCGAGGCGGGCCTGCCCTGGCTTGCCATGGACTACGTGCACGGCCCGACTCTCCATCGGCTCGTGCACGCGTGCGGCCCGCTGGAGGTGGGCCCGTACGCGGCGCTCGGCCTCGCCCTCGTCGAGGCGCTGCGTGCCATCCACGAGGTGAAGCTGTTGCACCGGGACCTCAAGCCGGGCAACATCGCGATCGGTCCGGACGGCCCGGTGGTGCTCGACTTCGGCCTGGCGGTGCTGACCGAGCGTGACAGTGCCGAGGCGCTGACGAAGACCGGTACGGGGTTCGGAACCCCGGCCTACATGTCCCTGGAGCAGGCGACGGACGCTAAGCACGTCCAGGAACCGGCCGACATCTACTCTCTCGGCGCGGTGCTCTACTTCGCCGCGACGCGGCGGGACGCCTTCCCTCACGGTCCCATTCCCGTGGAGCCCGGCTGGGAGCGGGTGCCGCCTCCCTTCGTGCCGCTGCTGGCTCGGATGCTGGTGCACGTCGCGGTCCAGCGGCCGCTGCTCGGCGAGGTGGAGCAGCGGCTGGTGCAACTGCTCGCCCAGCACGGCCTCACCCCTCAGGACGCGGCCGGGCAGCTCCGAGCCCTGGTCGACGCGTCCGGGCTCGTCCCGGTCCTGCCCGCCGCGGCGCTCGCCGACGACACCGACCCCGAGGCGCGACTGGCCGCCCAGCGGGCCGTGGACGAGGGCGACCGCCCGGACGCGCCGTGGGCCTCGGCCGACGACCTCTTCGCCGAGTTCCTGGCCGAGGAGGACGCGGCGGAAGAGCTTCCGGCGGCGGCCGAGGACGCGGACACCCCTTCCCCCGCCGCTCCCGCCGAGTTCGTACCGACGGTCGGGGACGAGGAGGCGCGGCAGGCACCCGAGGACGGGGCATCCGCCGAGGACCCTGCCAAGGTCACCAGCTACCGTCTGGCCCCGCCGGATCCCGCGCCGGACCCGGTACCGGCGGCGGAGCCCGAGGCCTCCGGCCCGCCTCCGGCCGCGCTCCGAGCGGCGGAGTCCCTGCGGCGCGCGTACGCGCACAGCGGACGTCTGTGAGCCGGAGGCCCGCCGAGAACACCGGGAGCCGGTGCCCCCGGTGACGGCCCGGCTCGCGGCTGCCGCCACCGGGGCACGTGACGTCGCCGCCCCTACTCAGCGCGTCCTACCCGCACCGCCGTGACCGATTCCGGGGTGCCTGCCCGGTCGGAGGGCGGCGAACGGTACAAAGGAACACTCACACCGAGACCGCACCCGCGACCCGGGCGTCGTGCCGTGCGGTGTCCGTCGAAAGGAACGTCCGCCATGTCCGAGACCGCCTCCGGTCTTCCCTCCGGTGCGCCCCCGGCCGGGACGCTGATCGAGGTCCGGGACGAGGAGTGGCTGGTACGCAGCAGCAGTGAGGTGCGCACGGGTCAGTATGCGATCGACGCGATCGGCGCCTCCGAGCTGGTCCGCGGGCACACGGCACGGTTCCTCACCGCGCTCGATGGCATGCCGCGGATCCTGCGTCCGGAGAACACCTGCCTTGTGGCGGACGAATCCGACGGCTACCGGGTCGGCCGGCTCTTCCTTGAAGCGGTGCGGCGCAGGTTGCCGCTCCCGCAGAGCGAGCAGGGCCTCGCGCTGACCGAGGGCTTCCTGCTGGACCGGCTGGACTACCAGTTGCGGCCCGCGGTGAAGGCGCTGGCCAACCGCTTCCAGCCGCGCCTGCTGATCGGCGACGTCGTGGGCCTGGGCAAGACGCTGGAGATCGGGATCCTGCTGGGGGAGCTGATCCGGCGTGGCCGTGGTGAGCGCATCCTTGTGGTGACGCCGGCGCCCGTCCTGGAGCAGTTCCAGCACGAGATGTGGACGCGGTTCTCCCTGCCGCTGGTCCGGCTGGACAGTGTGGGCATCTCGCGGATCGAGCGGAAGATCCCGGTGGGGCGCAACCCCTTTACGTACTACAAGCGCGTCATCGTCTCGATGGACACCCTGAAGAACCAGAAGCGCTACGGGCCGTGGCTCCGGGATGTCGAGTGGGACGCCGTGGTGATAGACGAGTCCCACAACCTCCTCAACCGGGGAAGCGGCCGCCGGGAACTCGCCGAGCTGCTGGCCGAGAAGACCGACGCACTGGTGCTGGCGAGTGCCACCCCGCACAACGGCGACATGCGCGCCTTCACGGGCCTGGTACGGCTCCTGGACCCGATGGCGGTGCGGGACGCCGCCCGTCCCCGGGCCGAGGAGCTGCACCATCTGATGGTGCGGCGTACCAAGGTAAGCGATGAGGTCGCACGGGTGCTGAAGGACAAGTGGGCGCCGCGCGGTGAGTCCCGCCCACTGCGGGTGACGGCGAGCGAACTGGAGGAGGAGGTCTTCGTCGAGCTGGCGAAGGTCTGGCTGGCCAACCCCGGACAGGGCCGGTCCGACGCCCGGGGCGACGAGCATCTGTTCCCCTACGTGCTGTTGAAGTCGTTCCTCTCCTCGCACCGGGCGTTGTTCGCGACGGCCCGCGAGAAACTGGCCAAACTGGGGCACGCCCTACCCGAGGGCCACAAGTACGTGACGGATCCCTCCCCGCAGGGCCCGGCGGATTCCCCCGCTCGCGAGGTGGCCTCTCTGCTGCGCCTCACCGAGCTGGCCCGCCGGATCGAGCGGTCGGCGGCGGACGGTACGGGTGCCACCGCCAAGCTCGCCGGGCTCGTCGCCGAACTGCGGGACCACGTCAAGGTGGGACCGGGTCGCGCGGCCCGCGCCGTCGTGTTCTCCGAGCGCCGCGAGACCCTCAACTGGCTCGGCACGGTGCTGCCGCCGCTGCTGGGCTGGACGGACCCGAAGGACGGCGAGGCGGCCGTCAAGGTGATGCACAGCGAGGTCTCCGACACGGTCCAGATGGGTTACGTCGACGAGTTCGCCCGCGCGGGCGGGGACATCCGCGTGCTGCTCACCGGTGACGGCGCCTCCGAGGGCGTCAACCTGCACCGCCAGTGTCACCACCTGGTCCACTGGGACCTGCCGTGGAGCCTGATCCGGGTCGAGCAGCGCAACGGCCGCATCGACCGCTACGGCCAGACCCGGCCGCCCGAGTTCCGTGCCCTGCTGCTCACCAGCGCGGTTGAGGGGGCGCTCGACGACCGGACCGTCGCGGAGAAGGTGCTGGCCCGTGAGGCCAGGGTGCACGAGGTGCTGGGCGCGGTGGAGGCCGTCACCCGGGAGAACGACGGGGCCCGCGAGGAGCGCAGGGTAATGGAGGCGCTGCTGGGCCGGGCCACGCCCGAGGAGGCCGTGGCGGACCTGGAGGCGGTCCCGGTGGAAGCGTTCGAGACGGGTGGAGCCGATGGAGCGGTCGATAATGGCGGGGCATCGGGTACGGACGCCGCCGCGCCGCCGGTCGAGCGGCTGACGATGAGCGAGTTCGGCACCGGCCCCGCGCCCGCCGACGGCCCGGCCCATGTCGTGGCGGCGGCGGACGGTACGCCGGAGGGGAGTACCTTCGGCGCCGACTCCGATCTCGACCTGGACATCGACCTGGACGACTTCGGGGACTTCGCTCCGACGGACGGTGAGGAGGCAGCGGACGACAGTGGTGCGGGTACGGGCTGGCCGGAGTCCCCCGCCTCGGACATCCCCACGGTGGAGGAACTGCGCTTCTTCTCCGCCTCCCCGGAGCGCAACCGGCAGGAGTTCGTCCTGGCGGGTCTCGCCGAGCTGCCGGACCTCGGCGGGCTGCGGGCGGGACTCACCGTCGCCGGTACCGACCTGAGCTTCGAGCCACCGCGGGATCTCGCCGACCGCTTCGACGTCCTGCCGCCCGGTTACGTCCGCGAGCAGGGCATCACGAGGCGGATCAGTCTCACCTTCAGCCGGGAGGACGCTGCCGACTCCCTGCGGCGCGCCCGGGAGGACGCCGGTTCGACGTCGCTGTGGCCGGACGCGCACTACGTGGGCGAGTTGCACCCTGTGGTGGAGTGGATCACCGACAAGGTGCTGGTGGAGTACGGCCGCCAGCAGGCCCTGGTGCTCCAGGTGGGGCCGGAGCGGGCTCCGGACCCCGTGTTCCTGACGCAGGGGGTGTGGTCCAACGCGGAGGGCCGCCCCACCGCCGTGGCCTGGCTCGCCGTCGACCGGCTCGGCACCTCCGCGCCCCGCGTCCGCGAGCTGACCCCCACGTTGCTCACCGCGCTCGGGGTGGGCCCGGACATGCGGGACCACTGGACGCCCTCCGACCCGGAGACGCTGCGGCCGCTGGTGCCGCTCGCCGTGGCGGAGACCCGGCGGGCGATGGAGCGGGTCAGGAAGGTGGCGGAGGAGCTGGTGGACTCCCCGCTGCAGGACCTCGAACGCGGGATCGGCGAATGGCGGGAGCAGACGCTGCCGGGGTTCGAGGGCGGCAAGCCCAAGCAGCGGGAGGCGGCGGATCGGCTGGCCCGGATCGCCGCCCGGCTGCGGACCGCCGGCGAGCCCATGGTCCGGGTCCTGGCCGTCCTGGAGGCCGGCTCATGACCTGGTCCGTCACCTGCCGCGCCTCCGGTCGCCCGAGCGCCTCCCGGCTGATCTGCGGCCTCGCGGCCTATGGGCCCCTCTCCCTCATCCCGGCGGTGCCGCGACCGCCCCTGTCCTCCCCCGGTCCGAGCAGCGAGCAGGAGCCGCAGGCATGACGTTCGACTCCCTGATCAACGAGCGCGAGTACTTCCCCTCGTTCTACCTGGACGACATCCTGCCCAAGGAGCTCGCGAGCGGTCCGCTGAAGGAGTGGGCGGCGCTGGAACGGCAGGGTGTGACCACGCCCCGGCAGGCGCTGCGCGACCTGACCCGTCCGTACATGGACGTACGGGCCGTGCTCGGTCCGGAGGCGGACAAGTACAACCGGCTGCCGTACGCGCCCGCGATGGCGGCGCAGCTGGCGGCGGCCGAGGTGTTGAGAGCGGTCGGCGCGGACGCCGAGCCCCCAGCCTTCCAGCCCGCCGGGGCCCGCCCCGACGAGCCGGACGAGACGGTGGAGGACGAGTGGCGTACGGCGCTGGACGCCTGGCACCGCCGGCTGCTGTCCGCCCTGGGGTTCAGCCCCTCCCCCGGTCACTTCACCGTCCGCACCCCGACCGGCCCCGTCGCCGCCCCCGTCGCCCACCACGAGCCCGGGATCGTCGTCCTGACCGGCGGCTTCGCCGAGGACCTGGACGCCACCCGGGGCGATGGCACCGCGAACCTGCTGCCGGTACCGGTGCGGGTGTCCGCGTCGAAGACCCTCACCACCGTCCGTGAGCTGGCGTCCTGGCTGCTGAACGCGGAGAACGCGCCCCGGTACGCGCTGCTGCTCTTCGGCGGCGTGGTGATCCTCGCCGACCGGCACGCCTTCTCCCGGGGCCGCTATCTGGCGGTGAACTTGGACACCGCGCTGCCCCGCAAGGCCGCCAAGGGCGCGCGGGCGAACGAGATCGACCTGATCGCGGCGGTCTTCGCGGCCGATTCGCTGCGCCCCGGTGAGGACGGCTCTGACGACGGCATCGCCCGCCTGGTCGCCGCCTCCCGGGACCACTCGGAGGGCGTCACCGACAAGCTCCGCATCGGCCTGCAGAAGTCCGTGCAGCTCATCGCCAACGAGGTCCTGGCCCGGGCCCGCATCGAGCACGGCGTGCACCCCGAGGACCTGCCCGAGTGGCTGCCCGACGTCCTGCGGGAGCCCGGCGACCTGCCGCGCCTGCTGACCGAGGAGTCGCTGCGCTACCTGTACCGGATCCTGTTCCTGCTGTACGCGGAAGCCCGGCCGGAGCTGAACATCCTGCCGGTGAAATCCGAGGCGTACGCCGCCGGTTACAGCGTGGCCCGGCTGCGTGAGCTGGTCGTGCCGGAGAAGCTGGGCAGCGCCTCCCGCCGGGGCCACCACTTCCACGAGTCTCTCGCCCTGCTGTTCAAGCAGGTCTACCACGGGCATCCGCTGGCCGGGACCGTCACTGACCGCGCTTCGGCCTCCGTCCTCGCGGAGGAGGCACCGACGCTCGCCGCCGACGACGGCCACGACGACGTCCGTGTCGAGGCCCTGCGCTCCAGCCTGTTCGACCCGGAATCGCTAAAGCTGGTAGGTCGGTGCGTCCGCTACCCGCACCGGGCGCGCCCCGACGGCTCCCCGGCCCCCGCCAAGCCGCTGGACCTGCGCCTGCGCAACGAGGTGCTGCACCAGGTGCTGCGCCATCTGACCCTGGTGGAGGGCAAGGGCAACGGACGCGGCGGCTTCATCAGCTACGCGAACCTGAGCATCAACCACCTCGGCGCGGTGTACGAGGGCCTCATGTCGTACTCGGGTTTAGTCGCCACCGAGCCGCTGTACGAGGTCGCCAAAGGCGGCGACCCCAAGGGCGGGAGCTGGCTGATCAACAAGGCCCAGGTGCGTTCCGGGCTGTACCGAGACACACCGGGCGACAGCGTGTTCGTCAAGGCGGACGGCATCAATCCGGAGACGGGCGTACCGGACTCGGTGGTGCACCGGGTCGGGTCGTACATCTACCGGCTGGCTGGCCGTGAGAGGCAGACCAGTGCTTCCTACTACACCCCGGAGTCGCTCACCCAGGCCACGGTGGAGCAGACCCTGCGCTTCCGGCTCGACGACGAGGGCCGCGTTGACCCCCGTGAGCCGGAGAGGTCCCACGTCAGGGCCGCCGAGGTGCTGCGCTGGCGGGTGTGCGAACCGGCCCTGGGCTCGGGCGCGTTCCTGAACGAGGCCGTGAACCAGCTGGCCGAGCTGTACCTGAGGCTGGCCCAGCACGAGCGGGGCGAGCAGATCGACCCGGAGGAGTATCCGCGCGAGCTGCAGAAGGTGAAGGCGTACATCGCCCTGCACAACGCCTACGGCGTCGATCTGAACGGTACGGCGGTGGAGCTGGCGGAGATCTCGCTGTGGCTGAACACCATGTACCCGGGGATGCGGGCTCCCTGGTACGGGCTGCACCTGCACCGGGGCAACTCACTCGTCGGCGCGTCTCGAAAGGTGTACCCGGGCAAGGGGCTGAGCGGGGGCGGCTGGCTGAAGGCGGGTGACCAGCAGAAGCCGCGTGCGCTGCCGTTCCCCCAGAAGCTGCCGGGGCGGGCCGTGCACCAGTTCCTGCTGCCGGCACTGGGCTGGGGCTCGGTCGCCGAGTCCCTTTCGGTACGCAAACCGAAGAAGGACGCGGCCGACCAGACGCCGGTGAGCGTCGTGGCCGGGGCGGTCGCCGAGTGGCTGGAACCCGAGCGCATCGAGGCGCTCAAGCGGTGGCGGTCGCGTATCCGGCGGGCGCCCGAGGGCTCGAAGTCGTCGAAGCGGGCGAGTGCGGCGACTTCGGCCGCGCAGGTCGTGCGAGCGACACCGCAGGAGCGGGCCGCCAAGTCGGAGGCACGGTCCGGGCAGGGGGCATTCGACCTGGGGCTGGAGATCTGGGAGCAGCCGGGGCTGGACTTCGCCGGCTCCGGCGACTCGGGGAGTTCCGGGAATACAAACGGGTCCGGGGGCGCGAAGGATTTCGGGGACTCCGGCGCCCCGGCAGCCGCGACCGCCTCCCTGCCGTCGGCTCGGGCGGCGCGGCCTCAGGTGTCCGCCCGGACCTCGCCCGGCGGCGGTGAGGACGACGAGAGGCCGGGCGGGCGGTCCCAGACCGGGCGGCTGATGGCGCTGGCCGAGCGGGTGGAGTACCTGTGGGGTCTGGTCCGGCTCCGTCTGGAACTGTCCGAGCGGGAGATCTCGCGGCAGGTTCCCGTGTGGGGCGCGGACGCGCCGTCCGGTGCGCCGGGCGGCCCGGTCATGGACCGTAAGGCGGTGCTCCAGGCCCTGCACGCGGAGGGCAGCCCGTACTGGCGCCTGCGGCAGCTCATGGACGCCTGGTGCGCGCTGTGGTTCTGGCCGCTGGAGGAGGTCGACCTGCTGGACGGCACGGCGCCGGACTACTTCCGCGACGGCCGGGACCTGAAGAAGGCGGCCCGGGGCGGCGGGGAGCGCAGGGTGGCCCTGCGGTCGCTGGACGACTGGATCGAGTTCGCCGAGGCCCTCGTCGGCCGCGTCGACGCCGACTCGGAGGCGGAGGCAAAGGCCAAGGGGACGACCTCGCTGTTCGAGATGCCCAAGGTGACCGGCCTACCGGATCTGGACACCTTCGAGCAGGACCTTGACACGCGGATGACCCGGCTGTCGGCCTGGGTGTCCTTCCTCGACCTAGGTGACCTGTTCCCGTGGCACGGGACGGCCGCGCGGATCGCCGAGGAGCGGGGGTTCTTCCACTGGGAGCTGGACTTCGCCCACGTGTTCGCGGAGGGCGGGTTCGACGTGATGGTGGGGAATCCACCGTGGGTCAAGCAGGAGTGGAAAGAGAGCGAGGTTCTCGCCGAGTTCGAGCCGTGGTTCGAGCTGGCGGAGAAGCCGAGCAACGAGGCGTGGGCCGAGCAGAAGGGGGCGGTGCTGGAGCGGGGGGACGCGCGGTCGGCGTTTCTGGAGGAGCTGGCGGGAGCTGCGGGGACGACCGAGTTCCTGGCGTCGCTGGACAACTATCCGGAGCTGGTCGGCACTCAGCCGGATGTGTATCGCGGGTTCATGCTGCTGTCATGGAGGGCGACGGGCGAAAGAGGGGCCGTGGGGCTCATTCACCCGTCCACCCATCTGACGGGGGCCAAGGAAGGCACTCTGAGACGCGCTGCCTATCAACACCTGCGCCTGCACGCCGACTTCGTGAACGAGCTGTACCTCTTCGCTAAGCCAGTCGACCACAGCACGCATTTCAGCGTGAATGTCTACGGCAGGAAGCGAGCCATCAGTTTCCAGCATCTGAGCTGGTTGGTTCACCCGCTGGTGCTCTCTGAGTCGCTGCGCCATGACGGTAAGGGGGCTACTCCGGGGATCAAGTACGAGGGCACCTGGGATAAGAGGCCGCATCTGAACCGTGTCGTGAGCGTGGACGAGGCGACGCTCACCGACTGGCAGAAGCTGACGGGAGACGATGCGGCTCTTGCCGAGGAAGCAAAGCTGCTGTTCCCCGTGACCGTGTCCGAGGAGTCGGCCATCTCGGCACTGGCCAGGTGGCCGCACCGGCTCGGGGCGCTCCGGCCGCGTATCAGCCCCGGTTTCCATGAGAAGAACGACCGTACAGCGGGCTACTTCACCTGGGATTCCGGCCCGGCGGAGGCATGGGAGGACGTGATCCTCCAGGGGCCGTTCTTCGGCATCGCGACGCCGTTCGCGAAACGGCCGGTGGAGGGGGCGCGGACTTCGCTTCAGATGGAGCCCTGGGATGTCGCGGGGCTTTCGGAAGAGGAGGTACCACGCAGCAATTACCGGCGGGCCACCTCGCAGTCACGGTTTGTGAAGGCGCAAGACCGCTGGGTTGATCACGAACGGCTAGCACAGCTCCTCGGCTCCCCGGCCGCTGTGCACGCGGCCGAGGCCGAGGTGCTGGCCGGCCGGCCCGACCTGGCGAAGGACCCGGAAGCCTGCGCTCAGGCCGTCCGTACACTTCTGGAGCCGGTGGCGGAGCGGCCGTACTCGGAGTTTCATCGAGTGGCGTGGCGGCGGCAGATTCCGTCCAACACGGAGCGCAGCCTCTTCGCCTCACTGATTCCGAGTGGTCCGGTGCACGTCGATCTGGTGAATAGCGCCTCACTGCACGATGACTGTGAGACAGCGCTGTTGAGCGGGTTCATGGCCAGCCTCCCGCTTGATTACTACCTGCGAGCCACCGGACGTAACGACCTGCGTATCGGAGAAGCGAAGACACTTCCCGCACCCACCCCCGACCACCCCCTCGCCCCGGCCCTTCTACTCCGGACCCTGCGTCTCAACGCCCAGACGAACGCCTACTCAAAGCTGTGGTCCAAGCTGTACGAAGCGTCCTGGGCCAAGGACGAGTGGGCGGCGAAGGACGAGTGGCCGTCCGGTCGCCCGGGCCTCTCGGCGGGCATCGGCCCCGACTGGACGCGGGACACCCCGCTCCGCTCGGAGTTCGACCGGCGTGCGGCCCTGGTCGAGATCGACGCGCTGGTCGCCGTATGGCTGGGCATCAGCGCCGACGAGCTGGTCGCCATGTACCGGGCTCGGTTCCCTGTGCTCCAGCAGTACGAGGAGAACATGTGGTTCGACGCCACGGGGCGGCGGATCGCCAAGGCGCGTCAACAACACGGCTACGGTCAGCCCAAGGACGCGTGGAAGCAGCTCAGTTCGCATGAGGACTTCCCGCTCGCGGCAAAGGTGCCCGAGGGGTACGAGGAGCCGTTGTACCAGGCGAACCGGGTGGAGGAGATGCGGGCCGCACACGCGGAGTTCACGCGGCGGATGCGGGCCGTCGGGTGGGAGCCTGGCGACACCGAGCCACCCGGCAGCGGCGGGGAGTAGAACCCCGGCAACCCACGTGAGCCCTGCCGCCCAAGACGGGTGGCAGGGCTCACGCCATGCGGCGAGGTCAGACGCTCCGGTCGGTCACGGCCAGGGCGACCAGTCCGGCCCACGCCTGAGGGGAGACGGTCACCGTCGCGTCCGCCGGTCGCTTCGAGTCCCGCACGTGGACGGTTCCGGGGGTAGTAGCGACCTCCAAGCACTGGCCACCCTCACCACTGCTGTAACTGCTCTTGAACCAGGCGAGGTCCGACAGCCGCTCGCCCATCCTGAAGGTCATGTCTCTCCCAGCAGCTTCTCGACGAACGTCAGGGATTCACGGGGCGGTAGTGCCTGGGCCCGCAAGATGCCGTACTGCACTTCCATCTCCCTCACCGTCTCACGCTCTGTGTAGAGACGGCTGTGGCGCTGCACCTCAACGTAGGCGATCCTGCGCCCTTCCCGCGTCTCGATCAAGGTGAACGGACCTGCCAATCCGCCATGTTCCTCCCGGTCGTGTGGCATGACCTGGATCTCGACGTTGCGCTGCTGCGCAAACAGGAGAATCTGTTCCAACTGCCCTTGCGTCACAGCCCGGCCGCCGATGGGCCGGGTGAGAACCGCCTCCTCGATCACGAAGCTGAGGATCGGCGACGGCTTACGCGCGAAAATCTCCTGGCGGAGCATGCGTGCGGCAACGCGTTGCTCGATGGTGTCCTCGTCCAGCGGTGGACGCCGCATCCGGAACACCGCACGGGCGTATTCCTCCGTCTGGAGAAGGCCGTTGATCACATGCGTGTCGTAGACGTGCAGTTCGACCGCCTCCGCCTCCAATTTCGCCGCATCCCGAAAGAACGCCGGATACTGCGCCCGAGCCACCTCCTCCTTCAGCGCCGTAAGCACCCCACCCGCCCCCAGCACCTCATCGGCCCGCTCGATGAACCGCGGCGGCGGGATGCGGCGCCCCTGTTCGTAGGACGCGATGCTCGACGCGGAGTAGCCCAGCCGGCCGCCCAGTTCCGCGCGTTCCATGCCCGCCGCCGTTCTCAGCAGCTTCAGCTGGCGGCCGAACGCGGCCACCACCCCCGTACCCGGATCGTCCTCCGGCCGGAAACCGGCCTCCCCCTCCCCCGCCTCCTCGTCCACGCCCGTGTCCAGTCCCGTCGGCTCCATCGGCCTCACCCGCCCGTCCCGTGCACCCGCGCACCGCATGTGCCGCACACACGACACGCCCCAGCCTGCAGACAACGCCACCGACAACCGCGTACAACCGGGCCGCGTCAGCGCGTCACCACTGGTCACGCTACGCGACAGGGCCGAATGCTGTCCGCATGACGAAGGAAGCCACCACCTTTACCGGCGACCCCGAATCCCTCGCCCCTTTCCAGCACTTTGGGATGCGGTTCAGCTGTACGCCGCGCGGTGCCCGGCTCGCCCGACGACTTGCCGCCGTGCGGTTGGACGCGTGGGGCTGGGCGTACGGCACCGCCGTGCACGACGATGTGACCCTGATCATCGCTGAGCTGTGCGCCAACGCCGTGCGGCACGCGCATGTGCCCGGCCGGGACTTCCGGTTGGACCTCGGCGCGCAGCCGGGTCCTCCCGAGGCGCCCGTCGTCATCCGGGTGACCGCCACCGACACCGTCGGCGAACGGCTTCCCGTCGCCCGTCCGGTCAGGCCGCTGGATGACACCGGGCGCGGACTGGTGATCGTGGCAGCGCTTGCCGCCCGCTCGGGATGGCGCCCCCGGGAGGGCGGGGCGCCGGGGAAGACGGTCTGGGCGGAGTACCCGGCAGCCCGTCCCTCCCGACGGCGGCCGCGGTCCGAACTGCATGGCCGTCTGCCCGATGCAGGGGGCGATGTGCTGCGTTCGCGTGGCTGAAAGTCGCGTATTGATCTCACATCATGTGTGATCTCAGTTACCTTCGGAGCAATTGAACGGAGGACCGTGATGACTCGGGGCTGGGAAGCCGATCCCTCTTCTCCACTGGTGCGCCGCCTGGGAAAATCACCCACCGAACTCGGGACCACAGGCGGCGAACAAGGATGTCCGGACATCTGGGAACTGGAGAACGGTGACATCGCCGTCGTGGGCCGCGACCTCACCGACTCCTACCTGACCCGCCTTCCCCCGGGACTTAGTGTCGCCCCGGACGAGCGGATCGTCGTCATCCCCCGCAGGACTGTCGTTGCAGCGAAGGCGGACATCCCTGATGCGTAGCCCACAGACCGGCGGCTCCGGCCAGCGTCTCGGACTGGACGACTACATGGAGGACTTCGACCGCTATTTCTGGCGTTCCGGGCCCGAGGGGTTCTGGAAGCTCGAACGCCAGCAAACCTTCCGGGAGCCCGGGGTACAGAGCTGGGAAGCGTTCCGCCGTGGGGAGTGGGACGAGTCCCTGACGCTGATCGAGGGACAACGAGGTCATTATGAGGAGTACTTCCGGCGAATCGCCGGAAGCGGGTTCGCTCTCCACCGTGTCCGCTGCGTGGAGGAGCCCATCTCTCCGTACCTCCAGTGGGAACTCCACCTTCTGCACCTCAAAGCCCAGTGCGGGGAGGACACGAGAGTCCTCAGCAGGGACGGAATCCGGCGGTACGAAACGCGGCGCACGCTTCCGGAGATCGTCGTGCTCGGTTCCTTGGTGATGTACGAGGTCCTCTATGACGACGAAGGGGTGCTCGCCGGCGGCATCCGCTTCGACGATCCTCAGCACATCTCCGAGTACCGACAGGTGATCCAGGAGATGCACCGGTCCGGTGAGCCGTTGGATGACTTCTTCAGCAGCCATGTCGCCCCGTTGCCTCCGCCGAACCTGGCTGGGGAGCAGGTCTGAGGTGTCACTGAGGCCACATATGCGCATCGTCCTGATTTCATACTCTGCGCAAGGTTTCGCCCTCCTGCGTGGCGTCTGCGAGCAGGCCGGGCACGTGCCCGTCGCCTGTCTGCATGCGCGGTCACTGCGGCCGGGTGGGCCGACGCGCAGTGGTGCAGGCGATGTTGTGGGTGAGATCGTCGATGCGCTGCCGGACGGAATGGATCTGCTCATCCCAGGCCGGAAGAGTATGTTGCCGCACATCGTCGAGGGGTATGGGGCCGATCTCATCGTCTGCTACGGCTTCCCCTGGAAGCTGCCGTCGGCGGTCCTCCGGTCGACGAGTCTGGGCGCGATCAACGTGCACACGTCCATGCTGCCGAAATACCGAGGTCCCATTCCGGTCAACTGGGCGATCAGGAACGGTGACAAGGAAATCGGTGTGAGTATCCACTGGATGGAGAGTGAGTTCGACTCCGGCGGGATTCTGGCTCAGGAGGCGGGGATCGCGTTGGGCGATGACGTCGTCCCCCGGTTGTTGTGGGAAGAGGTCGACCGGTACATCGAGCGGCTTCTTCCTCTGGCGCTCTCGCGGGCCGTGGCCGGTTCCCCGGGTATGCCCCAGGAGGAGGCGGCCGCCACGTACGCGGGATGGATGGAACCCGAGTTCTCGCGGATCGACTGGAGCAACGCCAGAGAAGAGATCCACAACCAGGTGCGCGCCATCCGGTTCGGCAGTTCGGGGCGGTCCGGCCCGGTTGCCACGGTGGCTGGCCGTCGGCTGCGGGTTCTGCGCACGTCCTTGCAGCCGGTGGACGGAACAAAGGTGATGTGCGCGGACGGTCCCCTGTGGCTCACGGAGTCCGTACCAGTGAAGGACTCCGAATCCTGAGCGGCTGCCGAACCGCCGCGCATCAGCTCGGGGCGGGTGGCGTTGCCTCCGCTAGGGAACGCCGGTACCGGGCGAGTTTGTCCTGGATGACCGTCGTCCACGGGTGCTCTTGGCCGAGAACCCGCTCGCGCCATTCTCTGACGGTCTCCGCCTGTTCGACTGCTTCTTGGTACTCGCCGACCGCGTGCAGGACACTGCTGAGCAGACTTCGTGCCGCCAGCGTGATGGGGTAGTCCGTTCCGAAGCGGTGTTCGTGCGCTGCCAGCGCATGGCGGGCCAGCGTCAGTGCTTCGGAGTGCTGTCCGGTGTTGAACAGTGCTCCCGCGCAGTTGAGTTCGGCCGACAGGGTGATTGGGTGGTCGGCGCCCAGCTCGCGGCGGCAGTCCGCGACCAGGTCCGGTCCTGCCGATACCTCGCGGTCCAGTTCCGGTCCGGGAGGCAGTTCGAGCAGGCATGCCCTCGCCTCCAGTGTCAGCGGGTGCCAGGGGCCCAGCAGCGCGGCTCGCCCGGACGCCGCTCGGTGCATCAGCTGGACCGCTTCCGCCTGCTTGCCGATCCAGGTCAACGGGCGGGACAGGTGGAGGCAGGTGGTCAGAGTGTCGGGCGCCTCGGGACCGCAGACCTGTTCGAGGTCGGCGAGCAGCCTGCGGTGGAGGTTCGCTGCCTCTTCGAGGCGTCCCAGACGATCGATCGCTTTCCCGATCCGCTGCCGTAGGCGCAGCACCAGGACATGGTCGTCGCCCAGTCGTCGTCGCACGAGATCCGTCGCCTGTTCGGCGGCGGCCAGCGCAGAGGCGTAGTCGCCCGAACGATGTTGCGCCGTTACCAGACGCAGGGCGCAGATGGCGGCGACTTCGGCGGTGCCGACCGCGGTCTCGGGCCAGGTGATCACGCGACGAAGTAACGCCAGGACATGTGGGGCGAGGACAGCGAGCCGACTGTCGCGCAGGCCGCGTACCGGTGTCGCGGGTAGCGAGCGCAGCAGGATTCCGGCCGCCGCGGCAGCGAGTCCGTCGCGTTCGTCAGCCGGGGTGACGCGCGCGACGCTGTCGAGCAGGACCCCGTGCGTGCGCAGGCTGCGAATGTCGCCGGGGAGGAGTTCGGTGAGGGAGCGGTCGAGCAGTCCCCGAAGCGCCAGTTCCACCCGGTCAGCGGGCAGGGGCAGGTCGAGCCGGGCGTCGGCCAGCAGCGACAGGGGCAGCGGATCGTTCGACCAGCAGGCCAGCAGCCGGAGCAGGGTGACGGCCTCGGGCAGGTTCTGCTCAACCAGGGAGTTCAGCGAGAGCTGCCACGTTCCGCTGACCAGATGGCGCGAGTCGTTGTCCGCGTCCGTGGCGCCTTGGTCGATGAGTTCGATGGGATCCGTACGCTCCCGCAGACGGCGTCCGTACTCCTCCATGGTCCAGGGGCTGATCACCTGGTGGGCGAGGAAACCGCCGGCCAGGGTGAGGGCGAGCGGCAGGCGGCCGAGGCGGTCGGCAACGGCGGCTGCGTCCTCGGCGGAACCCGTTCCGGGGGCCAGGTCGCACAGGACCTGGGCCGCCTCCTCACGCGGCAGGACACCTACGTACAGTAGCTCGGCGGCGGGCCACCAGTGGCCGGCCGCCTGCCGTGTGGTCACGAGGACGGTTCCGCGTGGACTGGTGCGCAGCCACCCGCCGTCCCGCAGCACCGCCGGATCGTCGGCGTTGTCCAGCACCAGCAGCCACGGCAGGTCGGACCGGTCGAGGTGGTCCCACACCAGGTCGGCGGCCGCACGCAGGCCGTTGCGCGCGGCCATCAGTTCACCGTCTCCGGCGCCGCGGTCGGCGGCCACCGCGAGCATCCCGGCCCGCAGGGATGCCTGATCGGAGGCGTTGACCCACAGGCCCAGGCGTCCGCGTTCCCTGGTGGTGTAGTCAAAGAGTGCGCACGCCACGGCGGTCTTGCCGCATCCTCCCAGGCCGTGCAGGACGAACACGGTGTTTCCGGCGCCCTCGGTAACCGCCTCCTTCAAGCGTCCGATGAGTTCGCTGCGGTCCCGGAGAATCGCCGGTGCCCGGCCGATGGGCGGACGCCGTACCGAGTCCGGGCCAGTCCAGGCGGTGCCGTGATGGTGGTGTTCGACGATGTGCTGGTCGCCGGAAGCCTGGTAGACGCGCCCCTGGTCGGTGGCTCGGCCGTCGTTTCCAGTCATCGCTGGTCGATGTTCAGGTCACGGCCGGCCTGGTAGACGCGTGAGCTGCCGGAGGCAGTCGCGCGTTGGGTGACGGTCACTGGGGTGAGCGCGCCGGGAGCGAGCTCGGTCAGCAGAGAGCGGAGTTCCGCCGCCAGCTCGGGGTGGGCGACGAGGAGACGGCGGATGCGTCCCCGCCACTCCGCCGCGACCTCCCCTTCGGCCTCTTCGTCACCGTCAGCCTGCGCGTCCAGGAGGTCCCGGCGCGAGGTGTCCAGTTGGGTGGCGACTCGCTCCTGGTCGTCGGGCCGGACGCGTCCCCACAGCGCGAGCACCCCGTTCCGCACGCCGTTCCACATGTCGGTCGCCAGCAGCGTTGCGATCGTCGTGCCGGCGGTGCCCGCTAAAAGGGTGATCTCCGCGTCCATCCTCTGCCCTCTCTCGATCCGGCCCGGGCTACAACTCTAGGGAGCCGACGCAGCGCCGGTACACCTGGCAGCCGGGGCGCGCAGGCATCGTCGGCCGGGCAGCGGTCGGCGGCAGACTGTCTCACCAGTTCCTCCCGGCTGATTCGTTCCTCACTGTCAGTGGCCGGACGTAAGGTGGTGGAGATCGTGTACGGGGCGACGGGGCCGGGGGAACCGTCGGCGGGCGTCCCGTGTCTGGCCGTACGGGAGGGGCTGCGACCGCCATGAGACCCACACTCGCCGCGCAGGCGCTGCGCGACACGGCGGTCGAGTACCTGACCACCACGTTCGCGCTGGCCGAACCTGCCACGCAGCAGGCGCTCACCGACTTCCTCACCGATCCCGCCGACGGGCTCTTCCGGGGGCCGTACCTGCGCATCCGGCGGCCGTTCCGGTCCGCCCCCGGCGGCTGGGAGCGGTACCTGGACTGGTGGCGGGAGGGTTTCCGGCCGTACGCGCACCAGGCGGAGGCGTTCGCGCGGCTCACCACCAAGGGCGGGCACGTGCCGCGGCCCACGCTGGTGACGACCGGTACGGGGTCCGGGAAGACCGAGTCGTTCCTGGTGCCCGTACTCGACCACTGCCGTCGGGAGCGGGCGGCTGGGCGGGCCGGCGTCAAGGCGGTGCTGCTGTATCCGATGAACGCGCTCGCCGGGGACCAGGCGGGGCGGCTCGGCAAGCTGCTGGACGAGGATCCGCGGCTCGCCGAGGTGACCGCCGGGCTGTACATCGGCGAGGCGAGCGCGCGCGGTGCGGCCTCGCCGTACGGGCGGGTGATGGTCGAGCGGGCCGAGATACGCCGCAATCCGCCAGACATCCTGATCACCAACTACAAGATGCTGGACCTGCTGCTCCAGCGGCAGCTCGACGCCCCGCTGTGGGCGGACGCGGACCTCGCGTACGTGGTGATCGATGAGTTCCACACGTATGACGGGGCGCAGGGGACGGACGTGGCGATGCTGCTGCGGCGACTCGGCGCGGTCGCCGGGGCGGCTCAGGAGGGGCGGCCGCTCGGGTCGGTGTGCCCGGTAGCGACCTCGGCGACGCTCGGCGAGGGCGGACCGGACGACGATCCGCAGGCCTCCGGAGGTGGCGGGGCGCGCGCCATGCTGGACGTGGCGTCGCGGGTGTTCGGCACGTACTTCCCCGACGACTCGGTCATCGGGGAGGACCGGCGGGAGCTGAGCGTCTTCCTGAAGCCGCTGGACGCCTCGCTGCCCGTACCGTCTCCCGGCGAGGTGGCCGCGTTGCCCGATCCGGTGGCCACTGCCGGCGGGATGGACCGGCTGGCGCGGACGGTGCTCGGCTGTGACACGTCCGACGCCCGGAAACTGGGGCGGCGGCTGCTCGCGCACCCGGTGACGCACGACCTGCTGGCCACCGGCGTGGACCGGCCGCTCACCTTCGAGGAGGTGCTAGGCGCGTTCCCGGCGAGTTCGCCCTGGCGGCTGGCCGTGGAGCAGGACCCGGTGACCGCCGTGGAGGCGCTGGCCCGGTTCGTGGCGCTGGTCTCGGAGGCGCGCGATCCGGACGCGCCGGACGGGGAGGAGCGGCCCTTGCTGCTGGTCGAGAGCCATCTGTGGGTGCGGTCGCTGTCACGGGTGCTGCGGTTCGTCTCGCCCCGGCCGGTGTTCTCCTGGTCGGACGATGACCAGGCGGCCGCCTCCGCCATGGCGTCGGCCGCGCAGGAGGAGCGGCGGCGTTCGGTGCGACGGTCGGGCCGGCTGCCGTCGGCGTACTGCCGTCACTGCGGGCGGTCAGGCTGGAGTGCCGTGTGCCCCGAGCGCAACCCGTCCGTCCTGGTGACCGCGCCCGAGGACATCTACCGGCTGAGCGCGGGCGGCGGTGCCGGGAAGGCCCGGGTGCGCGCGATGATCGCGGCGACGCCCGCCGAGGCGGCCGAACAGGCCCGGCGGACCCTCGCGCGGGCGCGGCGGCGCGGCGCGGCCTGGCGGGACGCGAGCGTGCTCGTGCTGGAGGACAACGGGGAGCGGCTGCGGCCCGTTGACCCGGACGAGGTGTTGCTGCCGGGCGGGCGGATCGCCGACGCCCCGGACAACGGGGTGTTCGTCAAGCTGTGGTACCTGAACCAGGACGCCGACGAGTTCGCCCGGCAGGACCGCTGCCCGGCCTGCGGGCAGGCCGAGGGCATCCGCTTCCTCGGCGCGGGTGTCGCGCCGCTGGCCTCGGTGGCGGTCACCCAGCTGTTCACCGGCGGCGAGCTGCCCGCGCGGGACGCCGACGGCAACGACCGGCGCCGCACCCTGGTCTTCAACGACTCGGTGCAGGACGCCGCGCACCTGGCCGGGTTCGTCGCCAGCCGGGCCTGGAAGTTCTCCCTGCGGTCGCTGGTGCACGAGCAGCTGACCGAACAGGCGGCGGTGAACGCGGCGTTCGCGAAGGACGGGGTGCCGCTGAACGAGCTGATCGCGGCGCTGGTGCGCCGGGCGTCCGTGGACAAGGAGAAGCTGCTGGCCTCCGTCGTCCCGCCGGACCTGCACGACGTGGACAGGGTGCGGCGGCTGCTGGCGGGCCGCAAGCGGCTACCGAAGGGCACGTGGAACCTGGTCGGGGAGCGCCTGGCCTTCAACACACTGCTGGAGTTCGGGCTGCACGCGAGGCGCGGCCGGACCCTGGAACTCACCCGGGCCGTGGCCGCCGAGGTCCACCTGACCGACGCAGAGACGGCGGCGAAGACCGCCGAGGCCCTCTACGAGGAGGTTCTGCGGCAGCAGCTGCCGTTGGCGGAGACGCCGGACGGGAAGGCGCCGGACGAGGGGACGCCGGACGGCCCAGAAGCCGAGGACGGCAGGCCCGAGGCCGAGGACGGCGGCCCGGACGCGGGCGCGGTAGCCGGAGTACCCGCCGCCGGGCCCGAACGGCTGCGCCGCTTCGAGGGGTTCGTGCGCGGACTGCTGGAACACGTCAGGGTCAGCGGCGGCATACGGCACGCCTGGCTGGACACCTTCATCCGCGAAGAGGGCCGCGACCGCTACAGCGTGTGGGGCGGCCGCCCGGAGGGGATGCAGGCGTTCGGGCGGGGCTCCGAGGCGCCCGCGTTCGTCCTCGTCGGCGCCCGGCCCGGCCGGACGGACTTCGAACGGGTCGACACCAGGGAAAGCTGGTACACCGACTTCACGGCCCGCTGCCTGGACCTGGACCGCGCCCTGGCCGGTGAGTACCTGGCCAGGCTGCTGCCCCGGCTCGCCGAACCGGGCATCGGCGCGCTGGCGTACCGGCGCACCGGCGAGCAGCGGGCCGGACGTGGCCAGGACCGGGCCGGGGTGTACGGACTGACCCCGGGGCACGTCCGGGTGCGTCCGCTCGCCGACGAGGAGACGGCCGACGCCGCGCTGGTGTGCCGCGAGTGCGGCTGGACGCAGACCGTGCCGCCGGAGCGGGTCGGTGTGTGGGCGGGGCTGCCCTGTCCGCTGAAGGGTTGCGCCGGCGACCTGTGGCGCCCCCCGGCGGCGGACGCCGGGCGGGCCGGACGCGACTACCGCGGCGACTACTACCGCCGCCTGTACCGGGAGGCCGACCCGTACAGCGTGGTCGCGGCCGAGCACACCGGCGTACTGGGCCGCAGGCAACGAGAACAGGTCGAGAAGGGCTTCCGTGAAGGGGTGCGGCACACCGACCCCAATGTGCTCTCCTGCACGCCCACGCTGGAACTCGGCATCGACATCGGTCAGTTGGAGGCGGTTTTGCTGGCCTCGCTGCCGCCGACGACCGCGGCGTACGTCCAGCGGTCCGGTCGCGCGGGGCGCTCCACCGGCAACGCGCTGCTGGTGTCCCTCGCCGACACCAGCCCGCGCTCCCTGTACCACCTGGCCGAGCCCCGGCACCTGATCGCCGGGCGCATCCTGCCGCCGGGCTGCTTCCTGTCCGCCACCGAACTGCTGCGCCGCCAGTTCACCGCATACCTGCTCGACCTCGCGGGACGGGGCACGCTGGAGGGCGTGCTGCCGCTACCGGACCGGGCGACCGCGCTGTTCGGACCGGCGGGCTGGCTGCGCCACTTCGGGCGGGCCGTCGTCGGCAGGACCGACCTGGTGGACGACTTCCTGCGGCTGTTCCCCGAGATCGAGGGCGTACCTGACTCGGGGGCGTCCCGTGACGCCCACAAGGAGCTGCGCCGGTACGTGGAGCCACTGACCGCCGACGGCGACGCGGCGGCGCCCTCGCCCGAGCGGTGGCTTGCCTGGCGGCTGCGGGACGCCGAGGCCGCCTGGGAGGCGGAGCGGGCCGAGCTGGTGGACCGGCTCGCCGCGATCGACGAGGCCGCCGAGGCCCTGCACGACACCGTCGAGGACGAGGCCCGCGAGAAGCGCACCCTGGGCCGGGAGGCCGGAGCCGTACGCGGTCAGTTGCAGCTCCTCGCCCAGTCCGGCGCGCAGGCGTTCCTCGTCGAGCGGGGCCTGCTGCCCAACTACACCCTGGTGGAGAACGGCGTCCGGCTGGAGGCGGTCCTCACCCACAAGGAACCCGCCGGGCGGACCCGCGGCACGGAGACGGAGCGGAAGCCGGGGACCCGGTGGCGTACCGAGACCCGCCTATATCAGCGGCCCGCCGAGGCCGCGCTGACCGAACTGGCGCCGGGTAACTCCTACTACGTGCTCGGCTACCGGCACGAGGTCGACGGATTCGACCTCGGCGCCCGGCCCCGCAACAACGGCGAGCAGACCGGGGACGGGGAAGAGAGCCGGCCGGCGATCGCGGTGTGGCGGGTGTGCCCGGAGTGCGGTCACGTCCGCACCGGGCGGGACGCGGAGACGGACACCTCGCCGTGCCCGCGCTGCGCCGGGCCCGGCATCGGCGGCCGGTCGGCGCGGTTCTCGGTGATCGTGCCGCGCAAGGTCACCTCCCGTGACCGGCGGGACGACGCCCGGATCATCGACGACCAGGAGTCCCGCAGCCGCCGCTACCACTCGACGGTGACAGCGGTCGACGTCGACCCGGCGGCAGTCAAGGAGAGCTGGCGACACGAGAGCGCCGTCTTCGGCTTCGACCACGTGCGGGAGGCGGTCGTACGCCGCTTCAACCTGGGGCTGTCCCGGCCAGGCCGGCATCCGGACACGTTCTTCGCCGGACAAGAGGTCACCGTCAGCCCGTTCACCGTGTGCCCGCTGTGCGGCGGGGCCACCGACCGGGACCCGGGGCATCCGCCCGTGCAGGAGCAGCTCAGCGAGTCGATCGCGGCCAGGCCCGAGCTGGCGCACCACAGGCCCTGGTGCCCCACCCGACGGCGGGCCCGGCCTGTGGAGGCGGCGGACACGCGGGTGATCACGTGCGCCGAACACCGCACCGAGGCCCTGCGTGTCCTGCTGCCCGCCGCGACCCTGCACGTACCCGAGCGGCTCGCGTCGTTCTCCGCCGCGCTCCACCTCGGCCTGGCCCTGCGCTACGGCGGCGACCCCGCACACATCCGGTCCGCCCCCACCAGCGAACCGGACCGGGCGACCGGCCTGACCCGCAACCACCTGGTGTTGTACGACTCCCTGCCCGGGGGCACCGGCTACCTCCAGCGTCTCGTCGAACACGACGGCGAGGAGTTCCGGGCGGTGCTGGCCGGAGCCCAGGCATATCTGCGCAAGTGCCCCTGCGAGAAGGGGCCGCGGCGCGCCTGCCACCTGTGTCTGCTCGGCTACGCGCCGGACCGGGACTACCCCCAGCTCGACCGGCGCGAGGCCCTGTGGATGCTGGACGACGTCCTCGGCGTGGACGGGCACAGTCGCTGGGACGTCCGCCGCGTCCGCAGGGAACCGGACGGGCGGGCCGGAGACGGTGAGCGCGGCGGGGACGTGGACCGCCGACGGTTCGCAGCGCAGGCACAGAGCGACCTGGAGCGGCGGTTCATCGACTGCCTGGACCGGTGGCTGGAGAGTACGGCCGACGGTGCGGGGGTGGAGCACGAGGAAACGCCGACCGGTCGCCAGGGCAAGCGGTTCACCCTGCGCGGGCGGAACGGCTCGCCCGTCCACTGGGAGGTGGTCGCGCAGAAGCCGCTCGACGCCCACGGCACTGTCCCGGACCTGCTGCTGCGCCCGGACGAGGGGTCGCCCGACGGCGACGGGCCGCGCCCGATGTCGGTCGCCGTGTACCTCGACGGCTACCGCTGGCATGCCTCCGAGGCCGTCAACCGGATCGCCGGGGACGCTGCCAAACGGGCCCGGCTGCGGGCCGACGGCATGCTGGTGTGGCAGATCACCTGGGACGACGTCATCGCCTGGGAGAAGGAACTGCGCGAGCGGTCCGGGCGGGCCGGCGGCGCGGACGCGGACGAGGCGGCGGGGGCGCTCGCCCCCGCGCTGGCCGGACCGCAGGCGCGGGCTGCCTGGCCGCCGTACCCGGTGGACGGGGACGGCACACCGGGCGGCAAGGCACGGGCCCGGTGGGTCCAGCAGCGGCAGGACCCGGCGGAGCTGGACCGGCTGTTCGCCGGCGCCATCCCCGCGCTGCTGGGGTTCCTGGCCGACCCGGACCCGCGCCGGTGGCAGGTGCTGGCACGGCTCGCCGTGGCGGGGCTGATGAGCATGGCGCGCCGCGAGGACGTCGTCGACGCCGGACCCGAGGCGGCGGTGCCCTGGGTGGAAGCCGCGCTGCGGGGCGAGGATCGCCCGGCGGTCGTCGGGAGCGGGCTGCGACTGTATCCGGTACGCGACGGTTCGGGACTGCCCCTGCTGCTGATCGGGGACTCCCGGGTAAAACCGCAGGGACTGAGCGCGCTCGCGGTGCTGGACGACCGACCGGAGGCGGTCGCCGGTGACGGCGCCGAGCACCGGCGACGCTGGAAGGCGTGGCTGTGCTGGGGCAACGTCCTGCAGTTCCTGGATCCGTCGGGTGAGGGCCAGGCGGACGGGCTGCAGCTGGCCCGTACCGCGCTGGACGCCTTCGACGCGGGCCTGCTGGCCGCGACGGCCGGACAGGCCAGCGGGCTCCTGACGGCGCTGCGCGAGGACCGCAAGGGTACTGGGCTGATCGATGCCGGCGCGGTCCCGGCCGGGGCCGACGCGGGGCAGGAGCGGGGCACCGGCACCGGCGTGGTCGCGCCCGCCGGGGACACCACGCCCACGGCTCTGGAGTGGGCGGCCGCCTGGCAACTCGTGCTGCGGGAGCTGTCGTACATGGGCGACCCGGCCATCGAGAAGCTGGCGCGCACGCTCGCGGAGCGGGGCGACGTGCCGCCGCCCGAGGCCGGGTGGGACACGCGTGGCGTCTCCCGCCCCCTGGAACTGGCCTGGCCCACGGCGAGGATCGCCGTCGTTCTGGCCGAGGACGCACAGGACACCGGGTACCTGACCGAGTGCCATGCCGCGGGCTGGCGCGTCGGTCAGGCGGCGGCCTGGGACGAGACCGAACTGGCCGCGCTGCTCCGCCAGACGCGGCCCGGCGTGAGGGACGAGGGAGGCGGCGGAGCGTGAACAGCCCGGTCAGAACACAGGTCATCCCGACCCCGCAGGCCAACGAGGACATCAAGCGCCTGGCCCCCGGCGACAAGAACGCCGTCGGCGACTTCGTCCGCAGGCTGCGCGCCGACCGCTCCAACCGTGCTCTGCTGCTCACCTCGCTGCGCGACACCGGTCGAAACGGCCGGCTTTTCCTCGCGCGGATCGACAGCCGCGGAACGGCCCTGCTGCTGGAGACCGACGAGAACCGCTTCAGCCTGCTCGCCGTCCGGGTCGGGGACACGGCCCGCGACGAACTCGCCCGGATCACCGTGGAGATCAACGAGGTCTCCGGGGGCGTCGAACTCGTGGACCAGAGCGTGGTCAGCCGTGAGGTCGTCGCGCTTCCGCTCCGGGAGGGCGCGGGCGACACCGAGGACGGGGAGCCGTCGCTGGCCGACGACACCGCTCATCCGGCCCCCCGGTCGCTTCCGGTGCCCCTGTTCGCCCGGCACGACGACACGGAACTGCTCCGCCTCGGCGTGTCCGCAGCGCTGCTTCCGGCGCTTCGGCGGATCACGGACCGGGCGCAGCTGGACGCGCTGCTGGGCCACAACCTCCCCGGGCTCACCCGCGACGTCCTGCTCGCCCTGAGCGACGGGATGGAGCCCGCCGACGTCCGGGCCCACATCACCGAGTCATGGCGTGCCGACGACAGGGTGGATCCGCACGACTGGGCGAAGGCGGCGCGTCGGCCGGTGTCCCGTGTCAGCACCGAGGACGCCGCCGTGCTCGACGCGCTCGGCGACGGGTTCGAAGCCTGGCGGCTCTTCCTCCACCCCGAGCAGCACCGCCTGGCCACCACCTCGTTCAAGGGGTCGGCCAAGGTGACCGGAGGCCCCGGGACCGGCAAGACGGTGGTGGCGCTGCACCGGGTACGTCACCTGGTGGAGAAGCTGCCACCGGGGCACAGCAGGCCAGTGCTGCTCACCACGTACAACACCAACCTCGCCAAGGACCTGCGGGACAGGCTGCTCCGGCTCGGCGGTGACGAGCTCGTGCGCCGGGTCGACGTGAAGTCGATCGACCAACTCGCCCGTGAGGTCGTCCAGGAGACGCACCCCGGCTCCCCGCTTCCCCCTCCGCTCAGTGACGAGCAGGCACTGAGCCTCTGGCACTCGGTGTGCACCGAGGCCGAGGTGTACGCGTTCGACGTGGAGTTCCTGGACTGGGAGTTCAGACACGTGATCCTCGCCCAGGGCTGCGGCACCGACCACATGTACTTCCGGGCCGAACGCAGGGGCAGGGGTGTCCTTCAGCGTCAGCAGCGCCGCCAGGTGTGGGAGCTGGTCCAGCGCTACCGGGCGCATCTGGATCGGGAGCACCGCACCACGCACGCGCTCATCGCCGACGAGGCCGCCCGTGCGGAGGGCCGGCGGATGGCCAAGGTGACCGCGCAGGCCCGCTACAAGGCCGAACACGGCGGTCTCGACCTGATCCACCGCGAGGCCGGGAGCGGCATGTGGCTCAAGCCCCGCTACCGGCACGTGGTCGTGGACGAGGCGCAGGACCTGTCCGCCTCCCACTGGCGCATGCTGCGCGCGATGGTGACGCCCGGCCCGGACGACATCTTCCTGGTCGGCGACGCCCACCAGCGGATCTACGCCCACCAGGTGGTGCTGGGGCGGCTGGGCATCAGCACGCCCGGACGGGCCTCACGCCGGCTGACCCTCAACTACCGGACCACGCGCGAGATCCTGGGCAGCGCGCAGGGACTGATGAACGGCGAGCGGTTCGACGACCTCGACGACGGCCGGGACACCCTCGACGGTTACCGGTCCGTGCTGACCGGACTGGCACCGCAGTACTGGCGGGCGCCCGACTGGCAGACCGAGATGCGGGCCATCGCCACGCTGCTCAAAGAACGCCACGACCGTCATGGAACGCCCTACGCGGCGATGGCGGTCGGCGTCCCGTCGCGTGACGCGGTGACGCAGTTGGCCGTCACCCTCGCCGACGAGCGGTACGGCATCCGCGCCTGCGAGATCGGCCGCGACATGCCGGCAGGAGTTGACGCCGTCCGCATCGGCACACTGCACGGCTTCAAGGGCTTGGAGTTCCAGCGGGTTTTTCTCGCCGGGGTGAGCGAGGGGCTCGTTCCGCATCAGCGAATCGAGACTTACCGGTACGACCAAACGGAACGCTACCGGCAGGAGGAACAGCGCTCCCGCTCGTTGCTCTTCGTGGCGGCCACGCGAGCCCGCGACGAGCTGGTGATCACATGGAGCGGGAAGGCCAGCCGCTTTCTCCCGGACCACGCTGTAAGGAACGCCGGTCATGCCACGGAGCTACTGGTGGACGATGGTCCGCCATCCGGATCCGCAGCGGCATAGTCAGACAAGCGACTCGGATGGCCCGGCCGACTGCCGGGCGGGGGGACGAGCCGTCGCTCAGTTGTGCACCGACGACGGGTAGTTCCTCGTCTCCGTCGAAGCGCCCGCTACCTGCAGGCGCCGAGCGAGACGGCGCGGCTGTTGGGGCTCGGTGTTCGGAGCGAGGGTCGGCGTGGTAAATCGGAGTGCGGGCGACCAGCGTGACCGCGGAGGCCGGAAGGCTCGCCGGATCCGTCTCGGGGCGCTTGACAACGCGCCGCCTCAGGCGACATTCCTGTCCCGTCCAGGGGCGTAGACGTACTCAGCGACATAGGGGTTCGCAGATGCGCCAGAAACCCGCCACGGAATGATCTTGAACCCCTGATGAGGTATCTCCGACATACACTCAGGAGGGGCGCTGAGCCCAGTGTTTACGCCGCCCACAGCGCCGTCCATGCTGGCCCCGTGAACATCGAAGACGTACGTACGGCGCTCAGCGCCGGAAACCTTGCGGCGCTGATAGGCCTCGAAGAGTGCGGATGGATGGACGTGAAGTCTGCGCCCTACATGGTCGACTCAGAACCCCACCACAAGGAAGAGCTCGTCAAGGACGTTGCTGGCTTTGCCAACACCGCGACCGGTGGGCTGCTCATCATCGGCTTCAAGACGACCAAGGCCAACGGAGTGGAGACCGTCTCGGAAGTCAACGCAGTACCACGGAAGCTGGTCGACACGGAGACGTACCGCAAGTTGATCGACGAGCGGGTCTACCCGCACATCGAGGGCCTAGAGCTGAGGTGGGTTGAGTGCGGGGATGGCAAGGGAGTGTTGAGCATTGACATCCCAGCTCAGCCCGCCAGCGCGCGCCCGTTCGTGATTCCGCCGCCTACCAAGAAGGACTCGCAGTCGGTCACAGGTCTCGCCGTCCCTGTGCGACGCGGAGACCAGACTGTGTTCTGGAGCCGCCAAGAGGCCCACCGCCGTCTCTCCGCAGGATGGATGGCCATCGGAGCCCCGGCTGCCGACGACAGCGGCGTGCATCGGGCGGCCGAGGAATCCGTTGCGCTGCACGGGAACACCGCGGACCGGTCCAAGGCGCAGCGGATCCTCGCGGCGATGCCCTTCGACGCGCCCTGGCTCCGCATGCTCCAGGGTCGGCTACCAATGCGCCGGGTCAGGGCGGATGTCACGCGAGCGATCGACACGGCCTGGGATGCCCTCATCGGCGACAACGACATCAAATTCCTCGATCCTGAACTGGCGGACGCGCACGCTACGTTCATGGACAGCCTCCGCCAACTGATCAACGAACTCGACGGCATGCACGACCCCGATAACGGCTCCAGCCCCCCGGCCTACCTAGAGGTCCCCCCGGAGTGGAAGCGCTCTGACCCTGAGCGGTACCAGCAGACGTTGGCCGACCTGTCCGGGGCTCGTGACGCCTTCCTTGAGGCGCGCACCGAACTCATGAACTCGCTGAACCGCAGGGGCCTCTTGAGCTGAGCGAGACGCAGACCACGCAGTCGATCAGCGCCCGACGACGGGGCGACGTGGGTAAGCGGCGAGTTGGTGCACTCCGGAAAGGGCCAGCGGCTCGTCACGTTGGTGGGCTGTTCGTGGCCATGCCTGCCTCCGCGTATCGGGGCGCCGCATGTTGGGCGAACGCGAGGCTACGCGGCCCAGTCGGAGCTCTAATTCGGCGGTCCTCGTGCCCAGCCAGCCCCTCCCGGCCGAATACCGCCAGCTCCATCGCGGTTCCAGCAACCCCAATACCAGTGCCCTCGGTTCGGCAGGCTCGGAGAAACCCGAGCCTGCTCCGGTCCGTTCTGAACGCACGATCCGTGAGTTCGGCTACGAGGCCCCTTCGGGAAACTCGAACCCACGGCCTTTGGAGATCTCGCGCAGGCTGGTGACGCGGGTGGACCAGCTCGTCGAGGTCGGTGAAGGGGAAGTGGCCACCTCGCCGTCGGGGAAGCTGACGGTGAGCTGGTGGGCTTCGACATCGACGGCGGTGATCGTGCCGCTGCTGCCGTTGAAGACCCCGGCTTCGCCTCGGTGGGGATTGTTGCGGACCTGCTGGACGCGATCGCCGAGCCGGAAGGCGGTCCCATTTCCGGCGGGCGGTGAAGCTGCCGGAGGGCACGCTGCCGCTGTACCAGGCGGTTGAAGACCGCGAAGGACCACCGGGGCCTGGTACGGCAGCGGGTGGGCGTGGTCTACGACCAGGCCGAGGCCCGCCGGATCGCCGAGGCGCGATTCGGAACGAGGCCGCGGCGAAGAACCGCCCAGCCAGTCCAACTGCGCGATCAGCCGCTTGAAGTGCGACCAGGAAGCCGAACGGGTGACGGGTTGCGACCTCAAAGCATCGAGATCATCTCGTGGCCCTTTCTGGGCTTATCTCGGCGATCCCCCCGCGTACGGCCGATTCGACGCGTCGGGCGCGCAAACCGGACAAGCGCGGGCTATGCGGTCTACGTGGCGCTTGGTGGTGACGGCATCAGGTGTCGGATGCCGTCCGTTCAGTACGCTGCGCGGCGGACTTCGTTGCTGGTGTCCCGGTGCAGCAATCCGTTCACGACGCTGAGGCTGCAGCCCAGTCCGTCGGCGATCACATCGAAGGAGGCCCCGTCGGCGGCGTACCACTCGGCAGCCATCTTCGCGTACCGCTCGCGCGGCTCCGATGATGTACCTGCTGTTGTTCGGGTACGGAATGCTCTCCATCCGGGGCTTCTGTGGCTCGTGTTCAGGCGATACGGCCACGCCCACAGACTTCGTTGCGTTATGAAACAGTGACCCTGCGGCTCAGTTATCCGTGGTGACTTCTGTCGCGATTTGCCCAGTTGGAAGATCGGGCTTGACGTGAACCCGCCTGGTGTCCCCCAAGTCCCGCCGATAGCGTTGGCACACTCGTGAGATTCCTCGCCCCACCGGGAGCCATCCGTGAACCGCCGTCCCACCCTGCTCGCAGCCGCCGCGCTGACCGCCGTCGCGGCCCTGTCGCTGTCCGCCTGCGGGAGCGGTGACGATGGCTCCAAGAGCAACGACAAGATCGCTGGTGCTGACACGGGTGACCAGTCGTCTGCTTCAGCGTCGCCGAGCTCCTCCGCCTCGACGCCTTCTGACCGCCCCGACATCAAATTGCCGTCGGACCTCACTATGACGTTCGAGGGCGAGAAGACGGGCGACTCCGTCAAAGACGCCGTGCTGGCCGACAGCGCCGAACGAATGCGCGCGGTCAACGCGGCAATCGCGGGTACGGACCCGAAGGATAAGGGGATCGACTTCTACAACAGCGGGAAAGCCCTGGAAGCGGCCGTGACGTGGGTGGGGAAGTTCAAGAAGGCGAGTCTCGGTATCACCGGGACGTTCCGCTACTACGACCGGATCGTGACGCTGGACGGCAGCAAGACTGCATCGGTCGTGTTCTGCGCCGACGAGAGCAAGGGCTACGCCAAGGACCTCAAGACGGGTAAGCCCAAGGTCACCACTCCGTCCGACCAGGACTTCATCCTCTACAACACCCGACTCGAAAAGAGCGGTGACGGGGTGTGGCAGACCACGGGCATCGTGTCGACCGCGGGAGCGAAGCAGTGCCTGAAGTGAGCCGGCGAGTACTTGGTGGTCTCGCCCTGACCATGGCGTTCGTGGCTCTGGGTTCGCCAAGCGCTTGGGCCAGTGCTACCCCTGACGGCAGTCGAGAAGGCGACACGACCGTGTCGGCAGACAGCAAGGGCGACACGGTTTCGGCGACAGCTGGCGCTGTCGTCTTCGACCGGTCGAAGAACGGTTCCGGGCAATCCGCAGGGGCAGTGACGTCTACGACCACGTGGACCCCGCCTGCGTGCTATTACGCGCCCAAGTACACCCCGGCCGAGCTGAAGGCATACCTGGAGCCGATCTGGGAGGCCGAGTCGACGGGGGCTCAGTGGGACTTGGAGCAACGCAACAAGTACGAGAACGGTGGCCAGACCGCCGGCACGTACAAGGACTTCAACAAGGACAAGACCGGCAAGGGCTACTGGTGGGACTCATACGTCACCAAGGGACGTGAGGGCGACCCGGGCGCGCTCGACTGCACCAAGCCCATCTTCTGGGTGGACCAGGGTGAGGCTCCGCCGGCGGACATCCCCCAGGCAGTCACGCCGGAGGTGCTCGCGCAGCTCGCGTACGCCGAGATCCGCGTCCCCTCGACCAAGGTCCAGCTCGCTCCACAGGGCACCACGAAGGTGAACCTGCCGACCTGGGCGTGGCTGGACGCGGCGAAGTTCAAGCCGGTATCGGTCACAGCGTCCGTCCCACTACTCGGCATCGAGGCGACGACCACCGCCGAACCGGTGTCGCTGAGGATCGAGCCGGGCACGGCCGAGGCCACGACGTTTCCGGCGTCCGGCGTCTGCGAGATCAGGAACGGCCGGATCGGTGAGGCGTACGCGAAGGGCAAGGCGGACGAGACTCCGCCGTGCGGCGTGAGGTACCTGCGCTCCTCGGGAGACGGCTCGTACAAGCTCAAGGCCACCATCACCTGGAAGATCCACTGGACCGGTACGGGCGTGAACGGCGAACGGGCCCTGCCTGACGGCACATTCGGAGCCGAGCAGGATGTCGTCGTCCAGGAGATCCAGGCCGTCAACCGCTGAGCCAATTCAACCGGGGGAACGATGAGTGACATCCGCATCGACATCGGTGTACTTGACCGTGTCCGCAGCGACATCAAGCGCATCGGCGAGATCATGGAGCGGCCGGGCCGGGAGATGGACGAGGTCGACGGCGACTCCATGGGTGTGAACTTGCTCGCCTCGCGTATGAACGACTTCGGGGACGAGTGGTCGTACGGGATCAAGCAGATCAAGAAGTATTCCGGTGCGGCGGTCAAAGCCCTCGACACGATGAAGAAGGAGTTCGAGGAGCTCGACGACAAGTTGGCTGAGGCGCTGCGGAAGTCACGGGAGGGGGAGGCGTGTGAGTGAAGTCTTCTCCTGGACTTCGCCCACGCAGACCTCCCCTCTGAGGGGTCGGTTCCCGGCCCTTGGGTTCGTCCCGTGCCCCGGCGACCCCCACGCGGCGAAGCACGTGGCGGGTGTCGTGCAGCACACTGCACATGCGCTGCACGAGATATCCGACGTCCTGCACGGCACGGGAGAGGGCGACTGGAAGGGTAAGCACGCGGACGCGTTCCGCCAGCAGTTTCACGAGAACTTCAGGCCCAAGGTCGACAAGGCGAAACGCTCCTTCAGCAAGGCCGCGACGGCTCTGCACGACTGGGCCGACGCGATGCCGGAGTGGCAGCGCAAGGCCGAGGTCCTGGAGCAGCACGCCCAGGACGCCCAGGACGCGTTGCACGCGGCGAAACAGAAGCTGGCCGCTCTGCCGCCCAAACCACGGATCGACCTGCCATCGAAGGACGACGCTGAGGCGAATAAGCAGGAGAAAACCGAGAAGGACAGGTCCACGGCGGAGCTGGCGGCCGCTACCGCGCAGTCCGATCTCGACCTGTACCGCGCTCAGGCCCGCAAGCTGGCCAGCGACTACGACCTGGAAGGCCAATCGGTCGCCCGGCGCCTGGACAAGGCGATGGACATCGCGCCGAACGAGCCGGGTCTGATGCACAAGCTGGGCGACGCCTTCAAAAGCCTCGGGAAGGTACTCGACGCGCTCGACGACATCGTCGCCAAAGAGATCAGCGCGGCTGTGGCGGACGCGGTCAAGTGGCTCGCGGACCATGCGAACGCCATCGCCGCCCTTGGTGACGTGCTCGGGACTATCAGCGCCGCGCTGGGCGCGGCCTCGCTCATTGTCGCCCTCGTCTCTCCGGTGTCCGGACCGTTCGCACCTATTTTTCTCGCGGCTGCAGAGGGCATCGGCGTCGCTTCCGGTGGCTTCTCCCTCGGCGCCCTGGCACTGCACGGCGCCGCCCGAGCCGTCGGCGGAGACTCAGTGGTCTCCAACCGTACGTTGGCCGAAGACGCTCTCGGTGTACTGCCCTTCGGCGGCGGCTTCAAAGGCATATCCAAGGTGGCCGCCGACAGCCGCTTGGCGGTCCATGCTTCCAATTTCGGCCTGGTCGATACGGTTGCGGCCTTCCTGGGCGATCCGACCGCACTCGGATACTGGGAGCCGAACAATGGGCGACAGGTCGCTGAGGTCGCGGCATCCCCGGTTATCCCCGGAGCCCCCCTGCTCGTGGCGTTCGAGAACGCCTGGGAAGCTGGAACCGAGAAGGACAAGGCAGCCCGGCAGGGAAAGTGAGCCACACGATGAAAGATGCAGAGATTCTGGCCCACTTCGATGGGCGCGGCACTGCCGAGTTCAGTCTGAGCGGCCTGGAGGCCGGCCAGTCCGACATGATCACGGCGATCGGCTTCGAGTTCGGCTACGACCTCAAGCAAGCCGAGGCGGTGAGCAGGAGCACGATGCGCATGATCTTTGTGCGCAATGACTCACCAACGGCTCGTCAGCGCGCCTGGCAGACACACGACCGATTGCGCGCGGGAGGTCCGCTCCTGGCGACGTGGACCGTCCCCGGTGCAGCACCAGGAGCGGCCGACTCCGTCACGGCCGTCGACATGGCGTCGAAGCGGCGAGGTCTCGCCGCCTACGAGGCCAACGGCATCAAGGGATTCGTAGTCTTCATCGCCGTGCTCAGCCTCGGCTGCTTCATCCTCGCGTGGGTACTGCGCGACAGCCCGAACACACCCCTCGCCGTCATGGCGGCGGTGCTCGGCATCGCCGTCGCCGTGGCCGCGGCCCTGACCCCTCGGTGGATGAAGCAGTGGTACGAGAAGAACCGTCGACTGGTGGACCTCTACGACCAACAACGGTCTGGCCAGGTGGGCCCCCCACCACCCCCGCCGCCGCCCGGGCCCACCGATCCGCATCCCGGTAGCGGGAGCGGCCAGTGATACGGGTCGACTTCTCGGTTCCCTCCGAATTCGAAGAAATGCCTTTGGACATGGACTTCGACACGGCCTGGGCCACCGTGAACGCCCGAAGCACCTCCGCCTCACTGACGCCAGAAACCGAGCAACAGCCACCGGCGGAGATGGCCCGCACACTCCAGCAGATCTCGCGGCTGCTCGCAGAGGCCGGCGTCGTGTACACGGCCAACTGCCTGCGGTCCGTCGAGGGCGAGACTTCCATCGGCTCGCTCGCCGTCGCCGTCGTGGACTTTCCCTACGGCGACGATCCCGCCACCGCAGTCAGAGGGACCCTGCGAGGGATCCTCGACTCGCGAAGAGGAGGCTGGGCCGCATCGGTGATCGACGCTCCGTGCGGCCAGGCTGCCGTCTTCACCGGCAGCCAGATCTACGTTCTTCCTGCGGTGTTCTCTCCGAGTGGTGAAGAACTCAAGGTCCTCACTGCCCAGTTCCACGCGATCATCCCCATCCCGCCCAAGGCGGGGGGAGGCGGTCAGCACATGTGTCTGGTGGCTTTCTCCACACCCCAGATCGCTCACTGGGAGAGGTGCTACGCCCCGATCATGGCCACGGTGCTGCGAAGTCTCCACTTCACAGTGGAGGACGAGAGCAACACCCGTGATGAACTTGAGCTCTGACACGAAGAGAATGACGCCGGCGCCGCGCCCGCGATACCGCGTCTACCTGGCCGTCGGCATCGGCTGCTACGTCCTCGCCGCGATCGCGAGCCTGTTCCTCATAGCGGACGACTTCGGTCCTGCCCTGCTGGTGCTCCTGTGGACCGTGCGCGGTGGGCTCCACGCTCCGTGCGTGTCCGCCGCAGCACAATGAAGATACCGGGCCAATACCCCGCCGCGCGTTTCCCTGATGCTATAGAGGGAGCGTCGCCAGCAGCCTCGAAGCCGCCCGGAACGCTATGCCCTGAGGTAGAGCTGCTCGGCTTCGAGGATGAGGCTTCCCAGTGGATTGTCGTAGGGCCAGGAGTCGGTGATGACACGGCCGATGCCTCGCAGCCGCTGCGGCTTGGGCGGGAGCGGGGAGGTGGAGAGTTGTACGGCGGCCTGCTCCAACTGCTCGCGGAGGGACGTCAATTGCTGGGCGCTGCTCACTCGTCCGTGGCCCTCGGTGTGCCGTTGTAGTTCCTCATCGATTCCCGACAGGGCCTGTCGGGTCGCTGCGAGGGCTTTTTGTGCGGTTGATTCGGACACTATGGCTCCAGCAAGTCCCTGTCGGGGTCCAATACGTACGTCTGTTTTCCGCCGCCAGGGTAGCCGATGCCCTGCTCCGCGACCCGGCCCTCGATGATGGGTGCACCCGGGCGGATCTTCCATTGTTTGAGGAAGGTGAACTGGTTCCAGGACGCCTTGACGGCGACCTCTTCACGAGTGGCGGGCCATTGTGTCGTGAGATAACGCCCGCGTGCCCACGCGTTCTTGCCGTCGTAGAAGCGCATTCCGTAGTCGCTGTCGCCGGCCCGGCGCACCGTGATCGTGCCTTCCTCGAACGACTCCATGACTTGGATCCGGAAATTGCGTGGGATGCCGGCGTCGCGGAGGAGTTGTGCTGCTTCCCTGGTTCCGGCGTAGGGATCCAGGGGGCCAGTCTCGCAGGGGGCGAGTCCGAGCGGGTCGGCCCAGGACCGGGGGTCGGTCACGTAGGCGACGGGGTTGGGGGCTGGGGCGAGCCCGAGGGGATCGAGTGTGAGGTAGCGGCCGGTTTCCGGGTCGTAGTGGCGGAAATAGTTGTAGTGGAGCTCGGTTTCGGGGTCGTAGTACTGGCCGGGGAAGCGCAAGGGGGTGTAGGCCGAGCTGTCGGCACCCCAGGAGGTCCTCCCCCATAGCGTGGAACGTGTACGCCAGACGATGCCGCCGGATTCGTCGACGAGTTCTGTTGGTGCGCCGACGAGATCGGTGACGATCGCGAAGAAGCGGGAGTCGATCTCCTCCTGCGGCGCGTCGAGGGTCGTGCGGTGTTCGGTCTGGGCGATGGGGCGCAGGCCGTCGTGATCCCAGGTGAGGACAACGGGATCGGGTGCCTCTGGTGTGAGGGTGGTCTGCTCGCAGAGGGTGGCGCCGTCCCAGGTGAACGTGATTTGTTCGACGATGGTTTCGTTGTCGGTTGCCAGGCGCTGCTTGGCGATGCGGCGGCCGAGCGCATCGTAGAGGTAGCGCCAGCGGGTGCCATCTGGTGTGATTACTGATGTGAGGCGGTCTTCGGCGTCCCATGAGTAGTGCCAGGCGTCGGGCTTGTGCGACAGGCGGGTCTTGCGCCGGACGGTGACGCGGCCGGCCGCGTCGTGTTCGAAGCGCGTGTTGCCCGCCCGGACAAGACTCGTGCCCGTGTAGGTGCGCGGTCCGGTGGCCTCGTGATCCGGGTGTGCGGCGGGCCAGGAGGCTTCGCTCTGGTTGCCTGCCTCGTCGTAAGCGTACCGCTCGGTCCAGTCAGCCGCCTGGACGGTGGTCACGCGGCCGAGGGCGTCAAGGTCGAAACTGCGCCGACCGTTGAGCTGGTCGTCGATGCCGGTGATCAGGCCGTCGGCGCGGTAGGTGTACTCGCGCCTCTGGAGACTGGCCCCTGTGGCGTGGTTCGTCGCCGACTGGGTGAGGAGTCGGCCGAGGTCGTCGAACGTGTTCGCCAGGGTGAGGGTGTCACCGATGTGCCGGTTCAGTTCCCGGCCGGCCAGGTCGCGGTCGAAGCTGATCGTGCGGCCCGCGCTGGTCCGTTCGATGCAGTTGCCGGCAGTGTCATATCGCCAGGTGCTGGTCACGCCGGTGGGGGTGATGCGGCTGGTGCGACGGCCCATGGCGTCGTAGCCGTACGAGATCGTGCGCCCGTTGACGGTCTCGGCCAGCAGGCGTCCGGCGGCGTCGTGTTCCCGGACCACGGTCGCATCCGGTGTGACGGCCGTGCCGAGTTCGCCGTCGGCCGTGTAGGTGAAGGTGGTCGCCGTGTCGCCGTCCGTCTGCCGGACGATCCGGCCCAGCGCGTCCCGCTGGAAGCGGAGGATCTGCCCGAGCGGGTTCGTGCGGGCGACGAGAGCGCCCGCCGGGTCGTGGACGTACTGGACGACACGGCGGTCGAAGTCGGCCTCGGCCACGAGGCGACCGGCGGGGTCGTACTCATACCGCCAGGACAGTCCCAGAGGGTTGGTGACCTCGGTGAGGCGCAGCTCAGAGTCGTACGTGAAGGTATGACGTGCGCCGTCCGGACCGGTGCGTGCACTCAGCAGGTCGAAGTGGGTGTACTCGTAGCGGTCCACGGCGCCCATGGCGTCGGTGTGGCGGACGCAGTTGCCCTCACCGTCGTAGGCCCACGACTCGCTGCTGCCATCCGGGGCGGTGCGGCGGGCGGGCTTGCCCTCCACCGTCCACGCGAAGCGGGTCACGTTTCCCAGGGGATCGGTGAGGGTGACGGGCCGTCCGAAGGGATCGCGCTCGTAACGGGTTTCCGCACCGGCCGGGTCGATCGTCACCACGGGCAGGCCCGCGCGGTCGCAGGCGATGCGCGTGCGGTGGCCGAGCGGGTCGGTGATGGACGTCAGATGCCCGGAGTTGTTGTAGGAGAAGTGCGTCGTCGCGCCGACGGCGTCTGCGACGGAGGTCCGGTTCCCGCGCTCGTCGTATTCGTAGCTCCAGATGCGACCCGCCGGACCGGTCACCGTCGTCGGCAGGCCGAGGTCGTTGTACTCGACGCGGGTCTCGCTGCCGTCCGGGCGGACGGCGGACGTCAGCCGCCCGTGCTCGTCGTAGTGGTAGTCAGTGGTGTGTCCGAGCGCGTCCGCGGCAGTGGTCAGCCGGCGCTCGGTATCCCACTCCTGACTGGTGACGTTGCCGAGCGGGTCCGTCTCGCGGACCAGGCGCAGGGCCTCGTTGTGTTCGTAGACGCGGGTATGGCCGACGGAGTCGGTCACCCGGGTGGTCATGGTGGCCGAGTCGTAGGTGAGGGTGGAAGCAAGTGCGTTGCCGGTGCCGCCGGTGGCGATCACGCGGCCCTGGTCGTCGTAGGTGTACCAGTAGGTGGTGGTGTTGCGGTCGGTCCAGGAGGTGATGCGGCCGTCGGAGTCATAGGCGTAACGCATCGGCAGGCTTGAGGAGTTGGTCTCCTCGGTCAGGCGTCCGTCATCGTCGTAGCCGAAGGTCATCAGGGTGGTGCCGGGGGCGTGCGGGGCGGCGGGGTCGATGAGGCGCAGGCCCGTGATGCGGGAGCGGGACCGGTCGTGGTCGATGGCGATGTGGTAGCCGCCCGAGTGCACCACGGCGGTGGGGATGTCGGCGCCGGTGTAGAGGACGGTGATGCGGTTGCCGTTGCGGTCCTGGATGTGCTGCAGGGGGAGGTCGACCGCCTCGTCGGCGGCTGCCGGGACCGGGGAGTGGAAGACGCGGGTCAGGCCGGTGTCGGGGTCGGTGATGCGGACCGCGCCATCTATCTCGTCGTCCCAGAACAGCAGCAGGCGCGAGCCGGGCGTTGCGGGGCGGACGGGGGCATTGGTTTCGGGGTCCGGTATCGGGAAGCAGAGGCGGGCCCCGTCCGGGGCCGCATAGACGAAGCCCTCGTCGTCGGCCTGCACTCGCTGGTCCAGCGTCGAGGCCCAGGTAGGGCCGAACCAGCCGCCCCAGCGGTACGACGAGATGTGCGTGCGCTCCAGCACGAGCGGTAGGACACCTGGCAGTTGGACGTCGGTGCGGGACAGGGCCATGTCGCCGGTGGCCACATCGATCGGGTCCCGCACGAACGTCTTGACCATGTTGCGGATCGAGGCGGGCAGCTTGTTGAAGCCCGGGTTGAGCTTCAGCCGCTCGAAGGCGGCGCAGTCCAGGCCCATGCCCTTGCCCAGCTTGGCCAGGGCGGCCGGTCCCAGCGCCTTCAAGCCCTTGCCGAGCGCCTTGCCCAGCATGCCGAAGCCGACGCCCATCAGGGCACCCTCGGTGAGGATCCCGGCGAGCTTGTCCGGGTCCTTGAAGGCGCTCGGGTCCTCCAACATGGTCTGGAAGGCGGTGAACTCCATGCCGCCCTTGGCCATCTTGGCGACCTCGGCGACCCCGCGGATCTCCTTGAGCGCCTTCAGCGCCCGCTCCACGCCTCGGATGACCTCCATGACCTCGCGGACCACGGAGCCCAGCGCGGTGCCCTCCTCCTCGATCCGGCCGACCAGCGCGACGACCTTCAGCGCCCGCTCCCCCGCCATCAGCGTGGAGGCCACCTCGGAGGCGCCCGCGGTGAGGATCGACAGGGCCAGGCCCGCGATCTCGAACTCGGCTATCTCCGCCAGCATGACGCCGATCTCGGACAGCAGCTCGTGCGCCTTGTCGGCGAAGCCGTCCAGCGCCTTGGCGCCCTCGCGCAGCGAGTGCGCCATCTCGGTGGCCTGCTTGCGTGCACTCTTGGAGCGCTTGTGGAACGCCTTGGCCGCCTTGCCTTCCCACTCCACGTCCTGCAGGGAGCGTTCGGCGGCGGTGGCCGCGCCGTCCAGGCCCGTGGCCAGGTGCCGCCACTTCTTGGCGATCTCCCGCACCCCGTCCGGGTCCACTGCCGGATCCGAGATGCCCAGGAACTCCAGGCCGCTGGCGACACTGTCGCCGAACATGTGGTTGAACTTGTTGATGTAGTGGAACGGGTTGAGGTCGACCATGGCTGCGCCCGCTCAGCCCTTCTTGCTCCGGGCCTCGGCCGCGATCAGCACGTCCAGCAGGTCGAAGGCATCGGACGCCTCCCCGATCAGCTTGGCCTCCGCCTCCCACTCCTCTTCCAGCTGCTTCGTCAGCCTGGTGAGAGTGTGCATGCCCTCGCGTATCTCGCCGGTCGCGCTGAGCAGCGAGCCGAGCGCACCCAGGGCGCCCAGGTCGTCCGACTGCGCCTTGAACTCCTGCAACGGCTTCGCCGTGTGATGCCCCACCGCCCGCAATCCCGACGCCGCCTTGTGCATGGACGTGGCCTGCTTCTTCAGGTCCGACACGCCACCCACCCCCGCACTTAACTCTGTGCACATGCCAACCTCAAGACACTATTGCGGACGGTCACAGGGAAGGTAAGGCAATCTTCAAGTAGGAGTAAAGATCGCCAACCCTTGAGCTGCGCCGCCCCTTGATTCCGGCAGGGGGAGCACGGCGCAAGAGCAGCAGGTACACGGGGGTCCGGTGGACGCAGTCCGTGACGGACCTTTGACAGACAATAAAGGGTACGGCTGGGTTGCAGAACAGCTCGTCTGCGCCGGGGCCGCACAGTCCTGCCCGGTGAGCCCGTCTGACGCCCTATCAAAGCGGTGGATAACACAGTGACCCGTCCGCTACGTTTTTCTTCGGCTCCACATTGGGTCTGTTAGACAGGAGGGGTTAACACACCATGCGCATCGTCCTGGAGGAAGTGCCCGACGATCTGGCGCGCGAGCTGTTCGCACTACTCGGCCAAGCCGACAAGCTCCCGGTCGCCTTCACGCCGGAGTGGACCGTGTCCCGTGCCGCCGCCCTGTTGCGCGACCTGCCGACCGCCGCCGTCGAGATCATCCGCACCGCCGCCGCGGCGGACGACGGCTGGGCTCCAGCCGAAGCGCTCCGCGGTCCCGACGGCAAGGCCTCACTGCGCGGTCGGACCGGAGCGATCACCAAGGCGATTCAACGCGGAGCAACCCGCAAGGACTGGCCAGCAGACATGCCCGCTCCCGTCCAGGCCCAGTATGACCCGAATATTCCTGCATTCCAGCGGACTTCTGGATTCCGTATGCACGCGGACTGCGTGCCTGTCTTCCGGGCAGCAATCGAACGGATCGACGCCAATGTCTGAGTTGCTCCGGGTGACGCCGCCCGCCTTGAGCGATTTGCCCTCCACCCTCGACCGTGAGCAGGTTCGCCTGCTGGAGATCATCTCCCAGCCGCTGCTCAACGAGGGCAAGTCGGCAACGTGGGGCCGCGTACTCGACCTCGCCGAGCGCGGCGAGGGCATGAACGCGGAGACGACAGAGGCCGTCCTGCACTCGTTGCCGCGCGTCGGCGGCTCGAATCAGGTCGGGATGAGTTACGGGTTCACATCTGTGCCCGAGCGCTACATGAACGAGACGAGCGAGATCCGCCCGACCGTGGCGGCCGGCCTCGTGCTCCCTGATCTCAAGATGATGGTCAGCAACCCGTTCCTCTCCGTCCTGCACCACATGGTCGAGCTGCACCTGAACCGACCGATTGACCTGGTCGGCAGCGAGCCGGTCCGCGCTGTGCTGCGCTCCGGCGAGCTGGCACAGGCGATGTCCCGCATGCGGCCCGAGTTCATCGCTGTGCTGCCGGAGCTCTTCCGGTTCGAGCCGTACATCCAGGCCGAGGGCAGCTCGACGTCGCCTGACGGCGAGTGGGAGTGGCGGATCCAGCGCAACATCGTTGGCTACGAGGGCGCGGACTCGCTGGAGGCGTACGTGGCGAAGACCTGCGAGATGGTCGGCAAGTCCAACCGGTCGACGGTCTATCCGCCGCGCTCATCTCTGGGTCCGTTCACCTCGCCCGACTTCCGCAACGTGTCGTTCGATGACCAAGTCGCGGTAGAGGCCAGCACGGGTAACCCTCAACCTGCAGAGAACCCCTCCGTGGAGACGCGCGGGGTGTACGTGAAGGAAGCGATCATCACCGAGTTGGAGGACCTCGACAGCGCCGGCGGCCTGCGGACTGACAAGCTAGTCGGGCTCCTGCGCGAGCTGAACTTCAACTACGCCAACAGCCAGCCGCTGGCCAGCAACAGCCTGCTGCGCGCGGTGATGGACCACGTCCCGCCCGGCTTCGGCTTCCCCATCGGCACGACGTTCGCCACGGTGGTCGCTCAGGCCAAGTGGGGTCAGTCGGACAAGAAGTACCTCAAGAAGCTCACCGACTTCCGCGACCAGGGTGACGACGTGATGCACCGACAGATAGACCAGCGACGGAGCCGAATCGACATGGACGACATGCCGCAGGCGGCGGCCGTCAACGCGATGCTCGACGGCCTGGTCGTCGCGCTCCAGAAGAGCAAGGCGACTCCGGCCTCGCAGTAAAGCACAGGGCTGCGGCTGCTGAACGCGGTATTCGAGATCTTCGGTGTGGACTGCCGGGACATGGACATCAGCGTTGAGCACTCCGAGGATCTCGCACATGTACTGCTGCCTTTGTGGCCGCAGTACATGAGCGGATCTGGTGGCCGCCGGCCAGCCTGGAAAACCTGGGCGGTATCAACGGTCTGCTTCAGGAGCCCATCATCGGCTGGGAGAGCCCGGAGCTTGAGGAAGGGCGACAGCGGTATCAAGACGACGGGTGCGGCACCTCCTCCGGCGCACCAGCCTCATTTCGTGCGCCAGCACCGTTCCGCTGGATCAGAGACGAAGGGGACCTGGCCGGGGCCCAGGCAGAGGAGACCGGCAGATGGCGAAGGACTCGACGAGCACGACGGTGAGCGTGGCTGTGGCGCAGCGGCCGGGCCGGGGACGGAGCCGCCGTGTACGGCCGAGGTCGACGTCCAGCAACGCAGCCAGCACTCATCTGCGGTAGGGGCCGTACGGACTCCAGCCGTGCAGGAAGGGCTCCAGGTCGCTGGGTCCGGGCTTGGGTACTTCGGGCATGCGGAGCGGTCGGGTGAGCGGATCGAGTGATCGTATGTGGTTCGTCGCCCAGGTCAGCCAGGCTTCGGCCGCGGTGCGCTCGGTACCGTGTGGCATGGCGTCGATCCGCGCGCTCGCCGCGGTCAGGTATGCCGAGAGCTGCGCGGCCTGCCGCCATGCCTTCTCCTGTTGCTCCAGCAGGCGGATACGGAACGTCTCGGCATAGTCGTCGTGGGCTTGCCGGATTGCCGCTTCCCATTGACGACGTGTGAGCCTGGCCTGTTCCTCTTCCTCAGCACGCTTGCGTTCGGCGGCCTGTCCGCGCAGGTCCACTTCCTGAAGGATCTCCGGCAGTTGGTCCTCCAGCGGACGGTCCGCTGTGTCTTTCCACACGGACTGGCGGTGGGTGATTCCTCCGTTGAGCGTGATGCGGAGGCGGCCGGAGGGTGCGTACTCGTACTTGGGAGTCTTGACCCAGGAGTACCGGTCGGCATCGGCGAGTTCCTTCGCCGTGGGCACGTGTTCGATCACGTCCTGCTCTTGCCCGAAGGAGAAGCCACACGGCTGCCCTTGGGCGGTGACAGTGAAGAGGCCTTCGTCGTCCGACCGGCGTGAGCGGTGTCCGTGGTGTCCGCCGCTGGCCAGTCGAACCGTGTGCCCGCGATGCTCCGCCTGCGTCACGATGGCCTGCACGAGGCGCAGTGCTCGTGGCTGGACGGGCTTGCTCAGGCCCAGCGCGGGTCCCCCGTCTCGGAGCGCGGCCACGATGGCATGCGGGCTGTGGAGTCGCTCCGGAACGGGAATCGGGTCCAGGACGGCCAGCTTCCACGCCGGCATGTCCTGGATGGTGATCTCGTAGCCTCCCGTCCGCCAGCGATGGACCAGCTCTTTCCCTTCGGGCAGCTTTCCGCACTGCTGCGCCGATCTGATCCGAGCCGTCCAGTTGGGTGCCCCTGCCCCGTGCTCCTGCTTGACCACGAGAAAACCGCCGGCGGCGAGAACATCGTCGATGAGCTGTTCGCCAAGGGTCTTCCTCGGTTGTCTCGCCGCCGTACGTCGCCTGGGCGCGGGGCCAGCCACGGGTGCGCGGGCCGCAGGTTTGCCGGAAGTGAGGTTCTTCGGTGGCGTGGGCTGGGCCGCTACCGAGGGCGTCGACGGAGCCTTGGCCTCGGTGTGCCGCCCGGCGCGCTCCTGCCCCGCCTTGTGCGCGGGATAGGTCCCGTGTTCAAGGTAGTGACGGCCGGGGGCCGTGACCTCGGCGCTCCACACGCCCGCCCGCCTAGTGATCTTCACCAGCCCGCGATTCTGCAGTGCCTGCCCGCTGGTCTTGTAGGTGAAGTCGTTCTCGTCCCATACTCCTGCGGGGCAGCCTTTGGCGATCCAGCTGAGCACCCCCATCTGCCGCTCGGTGAGGGGCTTCTTGGCCATCTCTGTCTCCTGCTCAGATACTGCGGACGATGATGTCGCGGACCAAGCGCGGATCTCGACCCGTGGGTGGGTCAACTGGGCGGCTGCATCCTGCGGAATTCGGCCACGGGGATCTCGAACTGTGCTTCGAGCTTCCTGGCGTCCTTGTCCCGGCCGGCTTGCTGGAGCATGCCGACGGCCTGCTCCACGATCCTGCCGAGCCTGACGACCTCGGCCCGCAGGAGGCGGAGTTCGGCGTAGGCCTCGACGGCCTGCGCACCGCACCAGTGCCGTACGAGGTCTCGGGCGGGCTTGAACTGCCTGTCAACGTGGGCGCAGACCGCGGGGCTGAAGTGATGCCCCTCCCGTTTGCCCCGCCCCGGGGTGTACGAGCCGTAGATCGCTTCCCTTTGGGCCCGTTGCTCCTCGCGTTCCACCTCTGCCATGACCTGATCGGCGTGCAGGGTGGCGCCCTTGCGAGCGCACGCAAAGGTCACCGGCCAGGGCGCCTCCGCACTCCCGTCATCGTGAACCACCGTCAACGGATCACCAGTGAGGAACTCGGCACTCTCCTTCAGCGCCTCGGCGAACGCCGTCACGTCGTGGACGTACAAGACGCCGTCGTCGTGCCGCGAATAGCCGACGCTCGCCAACTCGTCCCACGGGCAGACCTCGAAGACGGTGTCCACCGCACGGCGTTCGGGAACATCACGAGGGGGCGTAGCAGCGCTGAGTTCTTTCCAGCGGCGTTCTCTCTCGAGCCAGCGGTCGACCTCTTCCCACGGAACGCACAACTGAGAAGGCGGCACCCAAGCTTCACGGCCCTCCTCCTCGTCCGCGGTGAAACGGACCTTCACGCGCGCCGGGCGCTTGGTGCCGAGACGGAGCACCTCAACCCGAGCGACCGGGCCCTGCGCCCGGGTACGGTGCGCCCAGAACTCCCCTACCTCCATCGCCGCCTCCCTGGCGTGGCTCGGATGCGCAGGCATTCGCAGAATTTTGTGCGGCTCCACCGTATGGCGAGCTCCGGCTCCGGGGCAGGCAAGAATGCTACGCACCACCCTGTTCGGGCTGCCCGACACACTGTTCCTCGTCGGCCAGGAAGAACAGAACGTCGCGCATTGCGTTCAGCTGACGCCGCCCGAGTTCTTCTCCTTCCAGCCCGTCGACGACAACGAACTCGACCCGAACCATGGGCTGGGCCCCGAGCGATCCCGCCCCGCACGGGCGCCGAGACACTGCCCTCACTCGCCATAGCGACCAGTCTCGGCGCGCGCTGCACTCGCGTGCGGCTCAACCACCGAAGCTGCAAAAAATGCTCCCATGTGGCTATATCCTGACCGGATACCGCCGCTGCATCAGGCCTGGCCTATAACACGGAAAGTGTCAGCCCGGGTCGGAGGTCTGCTTCACCACGCGCGGGGAATCGGAGACCCCCGGGACCGTCCCCGGCGCGAGCGGTACCAGCCGAGACCGCCCCTCAACAGCCACCGTGGCGCAAACGCGCAGGTCAGCGCCATGCGCACGACAAGCCATGTTTTGGGGCTCCTGTCCAGGACTCGAATCTGCGGCCAAGCGATCGGTCTACCGCTTCAACTGGATGATCGTCTGGATCACCAGCTGCCCGCCCCCGGCCGACGGCTTCCCCCGTTCCCATGTTCTGTGTCCCCCGCCGGGGGCACCCTGCATGAGGCGCCCAAAGACCCCGTCACCAGCGGAAACGCTGAGGTCGGGGTCTTCTTGTGTGTGCGGCGCTGGGCAGCGCTATGACGGCCTCTGTGGACTACTTACGGAAAGGCTCTTGGAGCATCGCCCCAGGTCAGCCCGCCGATTCAGCCGAAGCCCATCATCCGGCGTCCGGCCACTCCTCGGGAGGGTGGGGCGGCTCGGGCTCGTTCAACCGCTCGGCTTGCCGCGCGTTCTCCCCTCGCAGACTCGTCAGCCACGGCCACAGGTCCGGCAGGGTCTGCTCGGGACAGGCAAGACGATGCTCGATGCGGCACCGCTGGAACGGCTCGGCAGGACAGACGCCGTACACCGCCACTCGCCCGTCGGACGTCTCGATCCACCGGTACTCCGCCGGCACCAGGTGGGCGAGCGGAGCCATGTCGGGCTCCAGCAGCACCCAGTCGTGTTCGATCGTCGCCACGCGTTCCTGTGGCAGACCGCAGTACGGGCACATCAGCCGTGACTCGCCCAGCCTGCGCGTCGACTTCTTGGAAGCCCCCATATAGCGAGGGTCGGCACTCTGTCAGGCCGCGCGTAGAGGGCGAATCGGACGGGACTCCTGGGGCGCCCGAGCAGCAGCGAGGGGGAAAGTGACGCGAAAGGTGCATGCAGCAACCGGCGGCTTAGAAAGTGCGGCCAATACACGACGAAGCCCCCAACCCGTGAAGAGGGGGCTGTTCGCCGAGCGACCCAATTCACTCGTACTCGCTCAGGAGGTCTGCAATCCTTCGGTTGCCGATCTCCTGTCGCCCGTCGATGCACTTCGCATAGCGGCCGAGCAGGACTTCAACGCTGTTTCCTGCCCGCTGAGCCACCTCGGTCGCATCTACGCCGGAGTTGAGCCAGGTCGACAGGGCCGAGTGCCGGAGGTCGTACGGCCGAGCAGCGAGTGGTGATTCGACCGCGGCCGGTGAAAAGGCCAGCGCTCAAGCCTCCTGCCAAACGCGAGAGTACGTCGACGAGCCGACCACTCCCCCACGCTCGTTCGTGAGCGGCGTTGCGATAGGGCCCGCACAGATGAACGGCCACCGGCTGATCTTCGAAGTGTCGAAGCCTCGAAAAAAATCGACGCGATGACCGCACCTGACAGTCTGCCCCTGCACGCCCTCGCCGAGGACAACCCTGCCGCGGCGAGTCCCGATCTGGTGCGCGCGATGGCCGAAACCTTCGCCGACGCACTCATGTCCGCGGAAGCAGACGCCCCCGCGCCGGCACCGTCGAACTGGCAGTCCCCGAACTGCGGCAGGGCGGCTACTTCCCGCACTGGCTCCTTGAACGACGCCGCCGGGTCGAGCAGGCCCTCATCTCCTTCTCCGACGGTCGTACATGAGTAGACTGTTCTTGAACGCGTTCAATTCTGCGATCGGGTGTGGTGTCCATGGACTCTTTGGTCGGGTCTTCTCCGGCCGCGCTTCGCGCCGGTGCGTCCGATGTACCGCCCGCCGCAGAGGCACCACCCGAAGGGCTGGGAGACCGGAGCGTAGTGACGGGGTGGCAAAGGGTGCTGGCGCGCTGGGCTGTTGCTCTGGTGTGGTTCTACGAGGGCCTGTGGTGCAAGGTCTGGCCGGGGCGGGACGATCAGCGGGCCATTGTCGGGGACGTTCCCCATCTGCCGGCTTGGGCGGTGACGACGGCGCTGATCATCATCGGGATCGCGGAGGCGGCCATCGGGCTGTGGGCGCTCTCCGGGCTGTGGGCGCGGGCCGCCGCTGTCGTACAGACGGCGCTCGTGGGGGTGTTCAACGCGGGCGGGCTGCTGTTCGGCCTGGACCACATAGCGGAACCGGGGCGTATGCTCACCCAGAATCTGGCCTTTGTGGCACTGGTCTGGCTGGTGGAACGGACCTCACACGGAGTGCCGGTCCGGTGAGCGGCACACCGTGGGCACGCGGCCGGATCATCAGCGGGTCGGGCGGCCCCCGCCTCTTGTTCGGGCGGATGTACGAGGACTGCGGTATCGAGCTCGGCGTCCTGCCCAGCGCGGGAGCACGGGTGCTGTGCATCGCCTCCGCGGGCGACACCGCCGCCGCCCTGCAGCAGGCCGGTCACGACGTGACAGCCGTCGACGTCAACCCGGTGCAACTCGCCTACGCACGTGACCGGCTCGCCGGCAGAACCACCACGGAAGGCTCCGCGGAGACACTGATGCGGCTGGGCCGTGGAGCGGCCGGCGCGCTGCTGCCGGCCTGGCGCGGGCCCGCACTGCGCGCCTTCCTCACCCTCGACGATCCGGCCGAACAGGCCCGGCGTTGGCGCACCGCCCTGGACAGCCCGGGGCTGAGACGGCTGATGTGGCTCGCGCTGCGGCCGGGCGGCGCGCTTGCGGTCGCGCTGCGCCCCTCGTTCGCGCACGTGGTCCCGGCACGCTTCGACAAGGTGCTGAGACGACGCCTGGGGCGGACCGTCGCCGGGCACGCCAATGCCTGTAACCCCTGGATGTGGCGGCTTCTCGCGGGAGTCGAACTTCCGGGGGCAGAGCCGCTGTTCGCGCCGGGCGTCCGCCTCGTCCACGCCGACGTGGTCGACGCGCTGGAACAGGCTCCGCTGGCCGGCTACGACGCGGTGACCCTCTCGAACGTGCTCGACGGGCCTGGCCCCGCCTTCGCCGGCCGGCTGCGCGCCGCCGTGCGTCGTGCCGTCCGTCCCGGCGGCATCGTCGTTCTGCGCAGCTTCCGCGAGCCCACGGCGACCGGACCCGGCTGGGCGGCGCAGGACCGATCGGCGCTGTGGGGCGTGGTGCGCGTCGTGCGGCTGGGCGCAGACACCTCGGGCGCCGAGGACAGGAGGATCGACCCGTGAGGCACTTGGTGCAACGTCATCCCATGGCGATGAGCACGCATTTCGCGCACTCGCTCGTGCTGACCTACGCTCTGCCCGCCGAGGCGCTGCGCCGGCTGGTGCCGCCCGGCCTGGAACTTGACACGTACCCCTGCGGCGAGCAGGGCGTGGAGTACGGCTTCGTGGCCGCCGCCCTGGTCGACACCCGTGCCCTGCGGCCGGCGTTCCTGCCCGCGCGGCTGGGCCGTGACTTCCTGCTGACCGGATACCGCGTCTTCACCCGCTTCCGCACCCCTGGCGGGCGCACCATGCGGGGGCTGCGCATCCTGCGCAGCGACACCGACACCCGGTTGATGTGGCTCGGCGGCAACCTGTTCACTCACTACAACTACCGACTTGCCCACATCAGGTCGCACGCCACGGACGGCACCCTGGAATTCCGGGTCGACAGCGCCGACGGGCACGCCGACCTGCTGGTGCGTGCCGACCTGCGCAGCGCTCCGGCGCCGCTGCCCCCGCACAGCCCCTTCGCCGACGCCCGAGCCGCCCGCCGCTTCGCCGGCCCCCTGCCCTACACCTTCGAGTACGAACCCCAGACCCGCTCCGTGATCGTGGTCAAGGCATTCCGTACGCAGTGGGACCCGCAGCCGGTCTGTGTCGATGTGCGCCGGCTGACCTTCTTCGACCACGGCCCGCTCGCCGGAACCCGCCCCGTCCTCGCCAACGCCTTCCACGTCGCGGGCGTCGACTACGGCTGGCACCGCGGTGTGCGCCGCACCGAGAACGGCGGCATACGGTGACGCTGCGGCACTCCGGCGTCCGCGACGTGATCGCCTACAACTGGCCCCAGTACGCAGCGGGTGCGGCGACTGCGGCGGCCGCGGCCCTCCTTGCTCCACGTCTGCCTCGCGCGCTGCGCCCCCTCGCCCGGGCGGGATCGGTCGCGGCACTCACTCTGCTGTGCACCGCCACGGCGGCGAGCCGGCACGTCTACGACCGCTCCGGCCTGTACACGTACGACTGGCTGGAGGACCTGCTGCCTCGCATCCCGTCGGCATACGTGGTGGTGAGCACCGGCCTGGACGAGGTGAGCGCCCCACTCGCCGCACGCTGGCCGAAGGCCGAGCGCGCCGCCATCGACCTGTACGACCCGGCCCTGACGAGCGAGGGGTCCCTGCGCCGTGCCCGACGCCGGGTGCCTCCCCCCGCCCACGCCGCACCGGGCCGCCCAGAGACGCTGCCGCACCCGGCGAACTCGGCCGACACCGTCCTGCTCGTCTTCGCCGCGCACGAACTGCGCCACGCACAGGACCGGGAGCGGCTGTTCACCGAATGCGCCCGGCTGCTGCGGCCCGGCGGCACACTGCTGGTCGCCGAGCACCTGCGAGATGCCGCCAACACAGCCGTGTTCGGGCCCGGCGCCTGGCACTTCCTGCCCCGCCGGGAATGGTTGCGGCTCGCCGCCCACGCGGGGCTGGAACACAGCGCCGAGCGCCGCTTCGCGGGCCTGGTCGCGGCATTCGCCTTCAGCAAGGATCGAAAGTGACCCAACTTCTCAGTCTCACCGTCCAGTTGCGCCTGGTCGGGGTCGCCCTGATCTTCATGGGGCTGGTGCACGTCGCGCTCCCGCGCATACTGGGGTGGCCCGCCGACCTGCGCGCCAGCAGCCTGCTCACCCGCCAGGTCTCTTACGCGCACCTGTTCTTCATCGCATTGACCTGCACACTGCTCGGCTCCCTTCCCCTGGCCTTCGCGCCGGCCCTGCTCACCGGCGCGCCCCTGCCGACGTTCCTGCTCTGTGGCCAGACCCTGTTCTGGGGACTGCGCTGGATCATGGAGTTCGCCTACTTCTCACCCCGGACATGGCGCGGCCATCGCCTGCGCACCGCAGGCCATGTCGGGCTCGCGGTGCTGTGGACCTGGGTGACGGCTGTGTTCGCGGCAGCGGCGGCGCACGGGTTGCGGTGAACCCGGCACCCCTGCTCAACCCGGCACCTCTGCTCAAGTTCACCGCCAAGGGAGCGGAGGAGGGCGGCAGCCCCGCGGTCTCCTCGCCGACCGCGACCTCGAAGAGCGCCGAGAGCACCAAGTCGGTCACGTCAAGCAGCGATTCCGCTGCCCGCGGACTCTTCGTCGCCGGGCTGATCGTGGGCGTCCTGCGGCCGGCGGCAGCGGTGTTCGCCATCACGCGCAGCCGCTCCGCCGGATCCCGGGCGGGTGAAAACGCCTTCCGTGCCGACGGACGAAGGGTCATGGCACGGGCCGACGTACTGACCGCGCTGCGCGGCTGAAGTCCGTCAAAGATCAGCAGAGCTGAGAGCCGTCTGGCAGCCGGCCCGCTCCCCGACTCCTCCCGGGATCGCGCGAGACCCGTCGAGCGAAACGCCCCGACCTGCAGAAACACCGAAGAGGCTGGTGCTGAACTTGACCGAACCTCATTCGGGACGAAGAGATCGCGGGCTCACGTCCGGCAACCGTCGAGGAGAAGTACCGGTCTCAGGGCAGTGAGGCAGCTGGTCTACGAAGTGGGCTGGCTCTCCAGCGGAGTTTCCACCGTCAGGGTCCCTGCCGGCGTGCCCGTCAGCCATTCCGCGAGGTTCACGCCCTGGGGCCAGCACTCACCTTCGTGGTTGCACCACATGGCGCCCGCAGGATCGCGGAAGTCGACCAGCCCCGCCCTGGCCGGATGCGGCAGGACACCGACTCGCACCAGGCAGCCAGACACGCCGCCGACCGGGCTGAAGACCTGCCTCCGCGCGTCCGTCGGCCTGCGCCTGGGCTCACGCCTCGCCATGGCGGCGTCGCAAAGCCTCACAGGGCCGTGGCCCGCCGGGGACCTCCTTTAGGGCATGCGGAGGAAGCCCCCCAGAACACGTCAGCCACACACTGAAATCGGGGTGAGTCGGGCCGATGCCCCTCACTGGAACAAAACCAAGAAGTGCCACCAGAAGGACCTGGACGGGCGGAACGTACCCACCCGTATCGGCAACAGCGAACTGGGCTGGGCGCACTTCGCCGGCAACCACAACATCCGCACCTGCCGCATCGTCAACGCTCCCCTGAACGGCAAGGCGGACAAGAACGACGGCAAGGGGGGCCTGGAATACTGGGGTTACGCCTTCGACGGTACGCATCCCCAGGTGAAGATCATCGTCAAGGCGCAGGTCACCCGCCGTACCCAGGACAACCGGTACGACGCCGGAAGCGGGCAGATGATCGGCGTCATCACCGCCTACTGCAAGGGCATGAGGAAGTGCCCCAACTGGATGAACCAGTCCGCCGCCGAGTTCAAGCGCTGAACAGGGAGACACCCGCAATGACGCCGTGGGAAGTGGCCGTGGCACAGGCCGACGTGACCGGCCACTTGATCCTCTACACGCAGGCTCCGATCGTGAAGAAGATGCGCGTCCGCGGCGTTCTCCCGGGCCCTGGCGGGACGCCGGCCGTGCGGATCGCGCTCGGCCGGCGGAAGGCGACCGTCACCGATCTCCTCACCATCTACGAGATCCCGCTGTTCCGGCAGGACGAGGTGCTGCTCCCGTGGGAGGCCGTCAGCCGCGTGCGGCACGAGGCGGGCGAGGTGCGCTTCTACTCCGGCGGCCAGGTGGACCACGTCCTCGATACTCCGCTCATCAGGCTCGCGGAGGACGCGCACGACGAGGAGCTGCCGGAGGACCGGGCGTACAGCCTGCTGACCGCACTGAACTGCCCGGCTCCGGGCTATGAGGAGCGGGAGAAGGCCGAGTCACTGCTGGTCGGCTTCCTGTACCTGCGCGAGGGCCGGATGCGGCTGTACGTACGCCATCAGGGAGACCCCGACGTCGTGGCCTGTGACGTCCGGCTCTCGGAGGCAGGGCCGGCCGTGATCGCGGAGGTGTTCTCCCGCTCGCGGGAGCGGGAGCTCTTCGAGGAGCCGGAGGACGATCCGCACTGCACGGTCGTGCTGGACCTGACGCACTGAGCAGATCAACATCGCGTGGGGATCAACGGGTATCCACCGGCCGAAGACCAAGCCGGTGGATTCCCGCGTGGACCCGATACATTCCCTTCCTCACCCCTCTGATCGAGGGTGGGCCAAGCCTGCTCAGTTGCTCTTCCCGTCCTCCTGGTCACCCGCGGTGTGTCGGTCGGCACGGCCGATGGCGCGCCCGTGGATCGCCCGCACGGTCTCCCGGGACGCTTTACCCCTGGGTGGCCTGATCTGGCATGTGGCGGCTGGTGGAGTGGACGCGACGGAGCCGTCCGTCCGGAGCCGGCTCCCCGAACAGGTGGATCTCGCCCGAGCGACGCGCTTTGCGCACGGTGGAGTGCAAGGTGTGCCGGCCGGCGACGCGGTCGCCGGCCACCAGGGCGTCATGGACCTCCACGTCGCGGGCGATCGCGTTCTTCCGCGCAGGGCGGGCATGGGCGATCAACCTGTTCCGGTCCAGGCACATCCCGTCGTTGTGCCACTCGATGTCCGGGGTGTGGTACCGGTCGATGACCACGCCGGGGCCCTCGTCGCCCAGGCCATCTCCTGGATGTACGACCTCAGATACTCGGCGAGTTCCCGCGCCGGGGTGGGCCAGGGATCGTCGCTCACGATGCTCCTTCGGGACGAGGTCCTGATGGCAGTGATGTTTGAGTCCCCAGTTCGAGCAGGCGGTCAACCGACCACTGGTCGTAGGCGTGTTCGCCGTACTTGGCGGCGAGGATGCGGCCGTCGGGTGCGATCAGGAAGTCGGCGGGAAGGCCGAGCCGTCCGCCGTGCGGCCTGCGGGACGGCGGACGCTCCCGCCCGCGGAGGATCGTCCACGTGCTACGCAGGATGGCCCGGGCGGTCGGTGCCCAGGCCCGCAGGCTGAGCAACGCGCGAGGCGACGACTCCACCCCGAACTCGGCGTACAGGCGCTTGGCGGGGTCGGCTATGACGGCGAAGGGGAGGTCGGTCACGTGCTTCCGCAGTTCCTCCGCGGGCGAGTGGAAGACCACGATCTCGCAGATTCCCGCTTGAGCGATCTCCGCGTGTCGTCGCACCACCGATTGAAGGTGCAGGTTGCAGATCGGGCAGCCGGCGAACCGCCGGAACTGAAGATGTGTCAGCCGGTCGCCGTCGGGCACGGCGATCTGGGCGCCGGAGACGGCCGTGAGGTCATGGGCACCGACAACGACACCGGGCCTTAAGGTTCCTGTCCGCGTATTCCTGCGAGTCGTTTTCATGATCCCCCTTCTCCTTTTAGGCGTACGCCATACGCCTACCAGCGTAGGCGTATGGCGTACGCTGTCAACCGTCATGCCTCGCCCCCGCTCACTCACCCCGGACCACCTCGCCTCGTCCGCCCTGACCGTCCTGGACCGCGACGGGGTCGCCGGCCTGTCCATGCGTGCGGTCGCCAAGGAACTACGCATGAGCACGATGGGGCTCTACCGCTACGTGGCCGACCGCGAGGAACTCGAACGGCTGGTCGTCGAGTCCGTACTCGGAACCGTCGACACCGAGCCGCCGCCCTCGGACGCGCCGTGGGAGGAGCGGATCGAGGCGCTGGTGCGGCGCCTGCGCGACACCGTCGGCGCCCATCCCGCCGTCGTGCCGCTGACGATCACCCACCGGCACCGGTCCCGCGGGGTGCTGCGCTGGTCGGAGGCCGTACTCACGGTTCTCACCGAGGCGGGCTTCGACGGCGCGCGACGCGTCATCGCACTGCGGGCCCTCCTGAGTTACGTCATCGGAGCCATCCAGCTCGAGCACCTGGGACCTCTGGCGGGCGAAGGTACGGTCGCCATCTCCGCTCTGCCGCCGATCGAGTTCCCACGCCTGGCCGAGACCGCACACCACGCACAGGACGTGGGAGCCGACCAGGAGTTCTTCGGCGGGCTCGCCGCGCTGATGCGCGGCCTACACAGGTAACGACAACGGCCCTCAACCGGCGGTCCATCGCGGCCTTTGGTCCGATCTCGCAGGCAAGCGCCGCCGGATCCACAACGAAGCCCGCGTGCACCAGCAAGCGAGGGGAGACGACGAACGCACCGGACCACGCCGATACTGGACAGGGAGCCGCTCGGCTACCAGGGAAGGTGGGGCACGGCTGGCCCATGGCGCCGCACCACGGTCACGACCTGGGTTCACAGCACCTCGCCGGCCGTCGTCAGCCGTGCCGAACGTGGGGATGTGTCCGGTACGGGTGCGACAGCTCCCAAGACCAATCCAGCAGACCGCTCGCCGATGCCGGCCCGGTGCCGGGTACGCCGTTGGCGTAGCTGGTCGTGCAGGTCGCTTCGTAGGTCGGTCTCTTCTCGTACGTCGAAGACGATCCGGCACCGGCTCAGACGCTGAACCTCTTCCGCAGAGAGTGCCTTCAATCGACGAGGCGGCCGCGGAGTTCGTCCGGAGCCTGATTCGGGGCCCTCAGGGCCGCCGCAAGGGAACGGCACTTGGCATCCGGCGCGCTGACTCGTCGGCCAGGAGCAGCACTTTTCATCTGGGCAGCCAGCAGGCATTCTCCCGTCCGGTCGACCGGATCAAAGTCGACGACATCGACGGCATCCGCCGTAGTGCCCGGGACGGGGCCCTCGATTCTGCACCCCTCGGTATCGCGCGGTCCATGGCCGCCAGCAGAGCTTCCGGGGTGCGCAGATACTGATATTGAAAACCGCGCGCGGCCACCCGCCCGCCGTCCATGCTGCTCACCGGTCACGGCCCCCTCGGTGCAGTCGACAGGCCCCTGAGCGTATGAGCGTAGCCGGCACCTACGACAGTGGGACGGCCAGCAGGCAGCCGCATGAGGTAGGGGTGGGCGCGGGGCCATGCCTAGCCATACACGATCGTTCGAATCCGAGGCAGACGCACTCCGCCGTGTCACGTTTTCGTGACTCGATCCGACCAAGTGTCTGAGCCTGGCTGTACGTGAGGGGAGAGGAAATGGCGAGGAGGACCGATGCCTGACATCTCGCAGGATGACATCGAGAACTGAGCCGACGCCCGAAGGCGCCGCGCCCGCCTGGCCGACGAGCGTGCGCGGATCTCGATGCTGCCGCTGCCGGCCCGGGTGCTTCAGCGGCGGGTATGGGAGCCAAGGGGTGCCAATGCGCCGCCTCTGTCATGACATCGTCGGCCGGGACGGCTGAGGCCGGGAGTGGAGAGCGGGATGCAGAGGGACGACAAGGTCTGGTTCGCCGAGCAGTTCGAGTTGCACCGCCCACGGTTGAGGGCGGTGGCGTATCGGATGCTGGGCACGCTCACCGACGCCGACGACGCCCTCCAGGAGGCATGGATCCGCACGACCCGCTCCGATGCCGACGCCATCGAGAGCATCGACGGCTGGCTGGTCACGCTGGTCGGCCGGGTGTGCATCGACATGCTGCGTACCAGGAAGTCCCGACGCGAGCAGCTCACCGGATGGCTTCCCGAGCCGGTCGTCACCACCGACGAGACGGTTGACCCTGAGCAGGCGAGCCTGCTGGCCGACTCGGTCGGACTTGCTCTGCTCGTCGTCCTGGAAAGCCTTGAGCCCGCCGAACGCCTCTCGTTCGTGCTCCACGACATGTTCGGCGTCCCGTTCGACGAGATCGCCCCGATCGTGGACCGTACTCCGGTGGCGGCGCGCCAACTCGCCAGCCGCGCGAGGCGGCGGCTGCGCGGTACCGCGGCCGTGCCCGACGCCGATCTCCGCACCCAGCGCCGGGTCGTGGACGCGTTCCTCGCCGCGTCCCGGGCGGGCGACTTCGAGGCACTCCTCGCCCTGCTCGACCCCGACGTGGTCTTCCGCGTCGACACCGGATCACGCACCTGGCTCGCACCGGCGCTGCTGACCGGCGCGGCCGACGTCGCGGCCCACGCCGCCACGCACGGCTCTCGGTTCGCCATGCTGTGCGAGCCGGCCCTGGTCAACGGCGCCGCCGGCATCATCGCCAGGACCCGGTCGAGCGTGGTCGCTGTCGTAGGGATGACCGTCGTCTCCGGTCGCATCGCCGAGATCGACCTGGTCCTGGACACAGCCAAGCTCTCCACCCTGACGATCCGCTGATGAGGACCACCAGGAGGACCCTGGAACGGTGGTGCGGGCGGGCGATCCGCCGTGGCGAACTTCTCGAACCGGCTTGAGGAACAGGACGACGGCGTCCTCAGGACGACCGAGCCGAATGTCGCTCCGTGGCTTGGGGCCTCGACCCTGCGACGAACCCTTCCCGGGCCGCAGCTCCACGCCATGCCCCCGAGCACCTGCGGCACCTGGCGTGCGCGCATCTGACCGGCGCAGCCGGGGCGGTCCCCGCGCCTCAGGTTGAGCTAGCCGGATGGCCGCAGGCGCCGCGACCGGCACCGTCACATCTACGGCGGCTGATCCGACTTCACCTCGGAACCATCGCCCAACAGAACAACAGGACAGGGGTACCCGAATGAAGCTCGTCGTCTTCGGTGCGAATGGCAAGACCGGCCGCCGGCTCACCCGCCAGGCCCTGGAGGCCGGACACCGGGTGACCGCAGTCACCCGGCGACCCGACGTCTTCCCGCTCACCCACGAGCATCTCGAGGTGGTCCCGGCCGACGTCCACGTCGAGGACGACGTCGTGAAGGCCGTCCACGGTGCGAACGCGGTGCTCTCGACGCTCGGCGTGCCCTTCAGCCGCGACCCGATCAGCGTCTACAGCACAGGTGTCGCGAACATCGTCACCGCGATGCGCCTGCACGGTGTCACCCGAATCGTCGCCGTCAGCTCCAGTGCCCTGGACCCACGTCCGCACGCGGACGGCGGCATCGTGCTCAACCGGGTGCTGCAGCCTCTGATCACCCGAACGATCGGCAGGACGACGTACGCCGACATGGCCGCGATGGAGACGCTCCTCGCGAACAGCGACCTCGACTGGACGGTCCTGCGTCCCTCCGGACTTTTCGACGCCGAGAAGGTGAGCGACTACCGCCTCCAGGAAGACCACGCGGACGGCGTCTTCACCAGCCGGGCCGACCTCGCCGCCTGCCTCCTCGCGCAGGCCGGGGACCGGCGGTGGAGCGGCAGGCGAGTAGCCGTGACGACCCCCGAGGGCGCCCCGACCCTGTGGCAGCTCCTACGGCGCGAAGCCTTCGGCAAGAGCCCGGCATGAGTCGGGCGTCCGGCAGCATCGAGTGCGGTGCTTGGTGTCGAGCACGACGGCGAATCCGAGCGATGTGCGGCGACCCGCGTACGGGCCGTGCGGGCGCGGTGCGCGGGGTGCCGTGCCCGCGACGACACGGGCGCTCGAGTCGGGTGGCCGCTGTCAGACGTCGTCGCGCGTCAGGCGGGCGCCACGGGCGTGTCCCAGTCGATCCGGTACCGGTGCGTCCAGCCGAACATCTTCTCCGGGCTCAGGAACGTCCGCGTCGCCAGCGGCATCAGCAAGGTCATGATCTTCGTCGCGACCGGCCCCATGGACTTCTGGCTGTTGGTCTTCGCCGCCTGGGCGGCGACCTTCTCCACCCTCGCCCGCCTCAGCCGCTCGTACGTCGCGAACGCCGTGCCCACGTCGGGGATGTCCCGCAGACACCGCGCCAGTTGCACCGCGCTCTCCACGGCGAGGGACGCGCCCTGTCCGGAGCTGGAGGACGGTGCGTGGGCCGCGTCGCCGACCAGGACCATCCGGCCGCGGTGCCACTTCGGCACCGAGGGCAGGATCTCCAGCCCTCCGAAGGTGAGGAGTTCGTCGTCGCCGGTGCCCCGGAGCAGATCCCGGCCGGGCACGTCCTCGGTGTACTTCTCCCGCAGGATCCGCATCCATGCGGCCGACGGCGTCGCACGGGCCTGCTCGGCGCTGAGCGGCTTGTCGAACGGCAGGTTGCCGAACCAGGCGGTGCCGCCACCGGGCACCGGCCAGTAGCCGAGAAACGCGTGCTTGCCGAAGGCGAAGTACATGGTGTCCGGCCGCGCCTGTGGGACCTGCGCCTTCGAACGCGCACCGAAACCGAGCAGGCCGGTGTAGCGCGGGCCGGGCGCTGCCGGGTCGATCAGCCGCCGGACCGCCGACCGGATACCGTCCGCGCCGACCAGCACGTCCGCGGTCACCCGGGTCCCGTCGGTGAACTCGGCGGTGACGCCCGCCGGAGTCTCCTCGGCTCCGGCCAGGCGCTTGCCGTACACGGTCCGTACGCCCATCGCGGCGGCCCGCTCGCGTACCGCCCCGTACAGGTCGGCGCGCCACATCACCTGGCTGGGCGGTAGGCCCGTCAGCCCGCCGAACTCGCCCAGCCGTCGGCCCCGTCCGTCGGTCATCACCATGCGATGGATCGGCTGACCGGCCAAGCCATGGTCCACACCGACTACTTCCAGGGCGCTGAGCCCGTTGGGTGCGACCATCAGCATGCCGCCGAGGCCGTCCGCCGTGTTCTCGTGAGCCTCGTAGACGGTCGCCTCGATGCCCGCCTTGCGAAGTGCGAGGGCCGTCACCGGTCCGGCTATGCCGCCCCCTATCACGGCCGCCGTCTTGATCGCAGTCATGCGTCTGCCCTTCCCCGTCCTGTCGGATGTTCAGTGGCCGTGCGAGCGAGCCGGGTCGTCCACGGTCGGGTGGCCGCCCGTCCTGTGGGCGAGGCGCAGGTCCTGGAGGTAGGCCCGGGAGCACATGGCACTCAGGACCGCGATGCCGCCGCGGTGCACGCGGACCTCGCTGTCGGCTGCGGCACCGGTCAGACGGATTCGGCGGGCCCCGGTGGCCGGTTCCCCGACGGTCCGGCCCTGCGCGTCCTTGACCTTGCCGCGGGCGGTCCAACGCAGGTCCCAGTGCTCGACCACGGCGTCTTCCGGCACCAGCAGTTTGACCGTGGCGCGTTGGAGTTCCAGGCGCAGCTCGATGTCGTCAGGCAGGTCCGGGGAGCGCAGGTCGAGCACGGCCAGGCCCCGACGAGCACGCACCTGGATGTGTGCTGCACGGGTCCAGTTGCCCAGCCGCTTGGTCGTGGCGTGGTCGGCGTGGACGCGCTCGGTGGCGGCGGGCGTCTCAGTGCTGGTGGTGGTCATGTTCGTGGTCTCCGTCCGGTCGTGGGTCCCGCTCACTTCTGTCCGATAGTTGCACTGCAACTAGTATCAAGTCAACTAGTTTCAGCGTGGGTAGTATGCGCGCATGAGCACCCCGCCCCGTAGTTCCCCGCTGGCCCTGACCGTGCTGGCCCTGTTGCACTTCCAGCCGCTGCACCCGTACGGCATCCAGAGATTGATCAAGCAGTGGGGGAAGGACGAGGTCGTCAATGTCGGCCAGCGCGCGAGCCTCTACCGAACGATCGACCGGCTGCTCGCAACAGGCCTGGTCATGGTCCGGGAGACCGGCCGCGACCAGCAGTACCCCGAGCGGACGGTGTATGAGCTGACCGACGCGGGGCGCTCGACCATGCGCGTCTGGCTGTACGAGATGCTGGCCGCGCCGAAGCAGGAGTTCCCCCAGTTCCCCGCCGCGCTGTCCTTCGTCCTCATGCTCGCCCCGGAGGAGGCCCTCGATGTACTGGAACAGCGCGCCGCGGCCCTCGTGCAGACCCTTGACGCGCACGACAAGTCCCTGACGGAGCAGGCGAAGGTCCAGAGCCTGCCGCGGGTGACCAGGCTCGAGGAGGAGTATCTGCGCGCGATGACCGCCGCGGAGCTGGACTGGATCCGAGAGGTCACAGAGGACCTTCGCAGCGGCCGGCTCGGCTGGACGCCCGAGGAGCTGATCGGTTTCGCTCAGAGCACGGGACAGCAGGCCCTGGGCGGCCAAACGCCCTCGAAGTCGGACCAAGGCCTGGAGTGAGCGCGCCGCGCCGCACAGAGGATCAGCACGTCCGCACTGCACGGCCGCGCCAGTAGCACGTGGAGTTCAACGGAACGCCGGCCGGAGAGCGTCCCGTCGGAATCCGCCGTGAGTGACGCGCGCGCGAGGCTGTCGCGGATTTTGGCCGACCTGCCGGAGTCCGGCGCGGATGCCGATCCGGTCCTCATCGGCGCCCACCGCAAGCCCGCAGGGCGTCCTCCTGTCCGTCGAGGCCTTCGAGGCGCTGAGCGGCCGAGCGGCACGACGTGCGGCCGCCGCCTCGGCCACCGGCTCCATCGAGGCCGAGGGGCTCCACGCCTCGGAGGCGTCCGACCGCGACACCGAGGCGTATGTGAAGGGCGACCTCGACGCGGACACCCTTGTCGCCCGCGCGATCGCCCGCCACCAGCAAACTTCGGAGCGGCGGGCAGGGTGTGTTGGCGGCAGCGGAGGCTGACATCACCAGGGCTCGCCTCGTCCTGCTCACCGAACGCCCCCTGCCGCCGGTCGTCTGCGGGGTCTCCCCCGGCAGGAATTCGTCATCCGACTGACCGAGCTGTACGGCGACATGAACGTCCTCCACCCGTTCCGCGAGGGCAACGGCCGTGCCCAGCGGGCGTTCCTGGCCCAGCTGAGCGCCGACGCGGGATACGAGCTGAACTGGGCGGCGTTGGCCCCTCAGCGCAAGGAGGACGCCTCGGTGAAGAGTTTCCTCGGTGACAACAGCCTGCTGGAGCAGGTACTCGACGAACTCGTCACCACCACGGGGTGACGCCTCCGTCCGGAGTGATGATCTTGTGATCTGATACCCGCGTGGATGGTGTCGTCTCGGCGTTGATCGCCATTGTGGGCACGTTGCTGGGCTCCGCTGTCACGTACGCGTTCCAGCGCAACGCGTCCGCGCAGGAGCGGCTGTTCGTGAGTCAGCAGCAGCTTCGGGCGGACCGGATGGCCGTCTACAGCGACTTCGCCGGAGCGCTGACGGAGTTCCGGCGCGCGCAGCAGGACCGCTGGCACCGCAGGGAGGCGGATCCGGGCGGTGCCACCACGTACCCCGAAGCCCGGTCCGAGGCCCACCGCCTTCGCGGGGTCGCCCTGCACGCCTTGTTCAGGGTCCAGCTCATCGCGAGCGCGCGGCCGTTGATCGACACCGCGCAGGAGGCCTACGCCCTGACCTCCACCCTGCACAAGGCCGCCGACAAGACGGAACTGGCCGCCCTCGCCACGCAGGCGCGCGAGGTGCTGGAGCGGTTCGTGCAGTTCGCCTCGTCGGACGTGCAGTGACACCGACGCCGGCACGGGGCCGACGTACGGACACGGTGCCTTGGCGCCGTCCTCCCCCGTGGCGTTACGGTCTTTGCAGGGTCATGAACCGCCTGCCCCCAGGAGGCTCCCGTGTGCCGTCTCTTCGGCCTCAGCAGTGCCCCGCTCCGCGCGCACGCCACCTTCTGGCTGCTCGACGCGCCCGACAGCCTCAGTCGGCAGAGCCACCGCGACCCCGACGGCACCGGGCTCGGCTGGTTCGGTCCGGACGGCGCGCCGCACGTCGACAAGGCGCCCATCGCCGCCTACCGGGACCGCGCCTTCGCGCAGGAGGCCCGGCAGCGGGAGTCGGCGACCTTCCTCGCCCACATCCGCTTCGCCTCCACCGGCAGCCTCGACGTGCGCAACACCCACCCCTTCGAGCAGGACGGCCGGCTCTTCGCGCACAACGGGGTCATCGAGGGCCTCGACGCACTCGACGCCCACCTGGGCGACGACCGCTCGCTGGTCCGGGGCGACACCGACTCCGAGCGGTACTTCGCCCTGATCACCAGGGAGACCCGGCGCCACGGCGGTGACGTCACCGAGGGCATCCGGCAGGCCACCCGCTGGATCGCCGCGAACCTGCCGGTCTACGCCCTGAACCTGATCCTCGTCACCCCGCAGGAGCTGTGGGCGCTGCGCTACCCGGACACCCACGACCTCTACGTCCTGGAGCGCAGGCCGGGCGGGCAGCACGGCAGCCGGCACCTCGACCAGAGCGGCAGCCACGGCCGCATGCGGGTCCATTCGGCGCACCTCACCGACCACCCCGCCGTCGTCGTCGCCAGCGAACGGCTGGACGAGAACGCCGACTGGCGCCCGCTCGGTCCCGGCCAACTGCTCCGTGTGGACCCCGAACTGCGCGTCGTCCAGGAGACCCTGCTGCCGGATCCCCCGACCCACCGGCTCACCCTCGACGACCTGCACCCCGCCGCGGCCGCCTCCCAGAAAGCCGCCTGAGCGGCCTGCCGCTCACCGGGAGCCGCGTGCCGGGGTGCGCGCGGCCAGGGCACGCCGGTGCCCTCACGCCGAGCGTTTGCGGGCGGTCTTCTTCGCCGTCGTCTTCTTCGCCGCCGCCGACTTGCTCGCGGTCTCCTTCGCCGTCGTCTTCTTCGCCGCCGCCTTCTTCGCCGCCGCCGACTTGCTCGCGGTCTTCTTCGCGGGTGTCTTCCTGGCCGCCGTCGTCCTCTTCGCCCTCGACGCGGACTTCTTCTCGCCGGTCAGCGGCGTCACCTCCGCCTCCTCGCCCCTCGCCTCGCCCCTGGACTCCTTGGCCGCCCGGACGCTCTTCTCCAGGGCCGCCATCAGGTCCAGGACCTTGCCGCCCTGGGCCGGTTCGGGGGACTCCGGCGGGGTCTCGCCGGCCGCCTTCGCCGCGATGACCTCCTCCAGGGCCTCCCGGTACTCGTCGTGCAGGTCCTGCAGGTCGACCTCGCCGAGGGTGTCCATCAGGGCGTCGGCAAGGTCGAGTTCCTTGTCGCGGACGGTGACGTCGACGTCGGGGGCGACGCCCTCGGGGGCGCGGACCTCGTCCGGCCAGAGCAGGCCGTGCATGGCGATGGCGTCGCCGACCACCCGGAGCATGCCGAGGCGTTCCCGGCCGCGCAGCGCGTACTTCGCGATGGCCACCTTGTGGCTGCGTTTCAGGGCCTCCCGCAGGAGGGTGTACGGCTTCGCCGCGGGGGCGCCGCTCGCGGCCAGGTAGTACGCCGCGTCCATCTGGAGCGGGTCGATGCGGTCGGCCGGCACGAAGGCGACGATCTCGATGGTGCGGGCGGTGGGGATGGGCAGGTGGGACAGGTCGTCGTCGGTGATCGGGACGATCGTGCCGTCGGCGTCCTCGTACCCCTTGCCGATCTCCGACTGGGTGACCTCGCGGTCCTCCAGCTCGCAGAACTTGCGGTAGCGGATGCGGCCGTTGTCCTCGGTGTGGACCTGACGGAACGAGATCGAGTGGCTCTCGGTGGCGTTCACCAGCTTGATCGGGATGCTGACGAGACCGAAGGAGATCGCGCCGTTCCAGATGGATCGCACGTGCGGCTTCCCTCCGTCCGGGTCGTACGGTTTGTGTGAGATTGTCATCGTATGACGCCGATCACAGAGGTGGAGGGGCGAAGGGTCGCGCTCAGCAATCTGGAGAAGGTGCTGTATCCGGCGACCGGGTTCACCAAGGGGGAGCTGCTGCACTACTACGCGACGACGGCCGGGGTGCTGCTGCCGCATCTGCGGGACCGGCCGGTGTCGTTCCTCCGGTACCCGGACGGCCCCGACGGCCAGGTGTTCTTCGCCAAGAACGTGCCGCCCGGTACGCCCGAGTGGGTGACGACGACCGAGGTGCACCGGTCGGAGGGGGTGGCGCGGATGGTGCTGGTGCAGGACCTCGCGAGCCTGATGTGGGCGGCGAACCTGGTCACCGAGTTCCACACGCACCAGTGGGTCGCCCGGCGCCCGGACGAGGCCGACCGGATCGTCTTCGACCTGGATCCCGGGCCGCCCGCCACGGTCGTGCACTGCTGCGAGGTCGCGCTGTGGCTCCGGGAGCGGCTGGCGGCGGACGGGATCGAGGCGTACGCGAAGACGGCCGGGTCGAAGGGGCTGCACCTGCTGGCGGGGGTGCGGGGGGCGAGCAGCGAGCGGGTCAGCGAGTACGCGAAGGGGCTGGCGGTGGAGGCGGAGCGGGCGATGCCGCGGCTGGTGGTGCACCGGATGACGCGGAGTCTGCGGCCGGGGAAGGTGTTCGTGGACTGGAGCCAGAACGCGGGGCGCAAGACGACGGCCACGCCCTACACGGTGCGGGCGCGGCGGGAGCCGATGGTGTCGGCGCCGGTGACCTGGGAGGAGGTCGCGGCCTGCCGGGCCGCGGGGCAGCTGGTGTTCCGGCCCGAGGACATCGCCCCCCGCGTCCAGGACCACGGCGACCTGCTGGCCCCCCTCCTGGACGCGACACGCTCGGCCCCCCTGCCATGACCCCGACACCGGTCAGCCCGCGGAGCGTCCTACACCCGCCCCCACGTGTTCCGGTCCCGTGCCATCGCGTGCAGTGCCTCCACGTCCGCCGGTTTGAGGACGCCGCCCAGGCGGGCCAGGTCCGGCAGGTCGCGGTCGCGCAGGACGCGGGCCTCGCGGGGCGGCGCGAGCACCGTCACCTCCGCCGGTTCGGTGAGGGCGAGGATCGGTCGGACCTCGGCCGTGAGCGCGTACGAGGCCCGGTCCGCGTCGGCACGCAGCCGGCGGAGCAGCGGCTGCGGATCGCGGCGGCCGAGGGTGACCATCGGGTCGGCCACCAGCACCTTCCGCCTGCGGGCGGAGAGCGCGTGCACGCAGAAGATGCCGCCGGGGCCGATCAGCAGGTGGTGGATGCGGTCGCCGCCGGGCAGCGGCACGGAGTGCAGGGCGTGCCAGCCGGCGCCGTCCAGGCGGTCCAGGGCGTCGCCCACGGCCTGTTCCGCGGCCAGGGCGCGGCGGCGCGGGTCGGGGCGCAGGCGGCGCGACGGGCCGGGATCCCGGTCGATCGCGACCAGCAGCGCCTCGCCGGGGCGGTTGGGTGCCAGGTCGTCGTCCGGGTGCAGGGTCAGCCGGGCCAGTTCGGCGGGCGTCGGCACGGGTGGCGGGCCGACCGTGACCGGGCCGGTCAGGTAGGGCCGCAGGGCTTCCAGTACGTCGTCCAGGTGCTCCTCGCCGAGGAGGTTGACCCGGCCCGCCTCACGGTCGTACCAGGCGATGTTCCGTCCGTCCGTGAGGCAGACGTACAGCCGCTCCTGGCCGTGGCGCCAGGCCGGCACGACGCGCAGTCCGCTCATTGCGACATCACCCCTCGACCATGGGAACAGGCGGGGTGCTCCAGGGGCAAGAACCCCGCTACCTTTGACTGGGGTTGGCGCACGCAGCGGGGAGGCGCCGGTGCGGATCCGTGGGGAACGGTACGAGGTCCCGGCTCCGGACAGTCCGTGGAGCGAGGTGCTGCCCGGGCTGTGGATGGGCGGTCTTGAGTTCCGCGGGCGGTCGGGGCGGCTGGAGCCCGCCGTGGTGCGGGACGAGTTCGATCTGGTGCAGAGTCTGCTGCGGGTGCCCGGGCACGGGCCCGACGCGGGCGTGGAACACCATGTCTGGCCGATACCCGACGGACCGCTGGACGGAACACAGCTGGCGGGGGTGATCCGGCTGGCCCGGGCGGCGGGCGAGGCCCTGGACGCGGGGCGGTCGGTGCTGGTGCGCTGCTACAGCGGGTACAACCGGTCGGGTCTGGTGGTCGCCGGGGCCCTGCTGTACCGGGGGTGCACGGCCGAGGAGGCGATCCGGCTGGTGCGGGCCCGGCGCTCGCCCTGGGCGCTGCACAACGAGCTGTTCGTCGCCTATCTCCGGGCCGGTCTGTCGACCGCCCGTCTGCTTGAGGAACTCGCCGAGTAGCCTCTCCTCTGCACCGGCCCTCCGGAGCAAAACGGACTTCCATACGAATCTACGTCTAAGGTGTACGGGGCCGTCATCCGATCCGCCGGCCCGGACACCCGTCGTACCCGAGCCAGGAGCAGCGTGCCGAGCCGTCGCCCCCTTCGCAGCGCCGTCGTCGCGGCCGCCGTCGCCCTGCTGGCGATGACGGTGGCGGGCTGCGGCGACTCCGGCGGGCTGCGCGCGGCGGGGGCGACGCCGACCGCGGTCAGCCCCGCGAAGCTCTGGCCGGACCTGCGGCCGGCGTCCAGTCCGGCCTGGCCGTACGACGAGGGCAGCAGGCACACCGTGAAGGGGATCACGGTTCCCGGGGACGACATCCGCGCGGTGGATCCGGTGGCCGTCGTCCGCGCGGAGATCGCCTCCGACCCGGCGGACTACGGGTCCAAGGGGGTGTACCACGAGACCGTGAACCGGATGAAGGCGTGCGGGGCGGCCGGCGGCGGCGACCGGTGTCCGCTCCTGAAGCCCTACTACCGGGACCTGACCGGGGACGGGCGGGACGAGCTGACGCTCGGCTTCCGGCTGTATCCGACGAACCAGACCGCGCTGCGCGTCTACACCGTCGAGAAGCACCGGCTGGTGCAGGTGCTCGACGACAACGACGCGATCATCGGCGTCGAGCTGGCCGGGCGGGCGGTGATCGTGCGGTCGCCGGCCGGGATCACCGGGTACGAGTACCGCACGACCTGGGCGTGGGACCCGGACCGCAGGGCGATGGTGTTCTCCCGGGACGAGTTCATGCGCACGGGCAAGGGGCGCCACCACCGCACACCGGCACCGGCCCTCACCCCGCCCTCCGCCCCCACGGCGTCGGCCTCGGCGGGTGCCTGATGAGGCTTCCCCGCTGGGCCGGGACGCTCGCGGCGAAGTCGGCCGCGTTCATCACGGTGATGTGCTGTGCGCTGGCCGCGCTCCTCGGTGTGCTGGTGCACGTGTCGGTGACCGACCAGACCGTGGCGCAGGCCCGCGAACAGGCGCTGTCCCGGCTGGCGGAGGCGACCGGCGACTTCGAGGCCGGGGACACGCTGATGCCGGAGGCCAGGGTGGATCCGCGGGGGCTGCCGTCGCCGCTGCGGGCGCTCGCGCTGGCCGGCCGGCGCGGCACGATGGTCTCCAAGGAGGACGGCCGCCCCCTCATGTGGGCGGCGGGCCCGGCCGACCGGCACCGGGTGCTGGCGGTGGCCGTCGACTACTCCCAGCAGGCCCGCACCATCGCCGCGCTCGACGGTTCCATCCTCTGGTCGTCGGCCCTGGCCATCGGGGCCACGCTGCTGGTGGGCGCGTTCGCGGTGACCCGGGTGACCCGGCGGCTGCACGGCACCGCGCAGGTGGCCCGGCGGATCAGCGCCGGGGATCTGGACGCGCGGGTGGACGACCCCCGGACGAAGGACCCGACCCGGCCGCAGGACGAGGTGGCCGCGGTCGCCGCCGCGCTGGACGGCATGGCCGCGTCGTTGCAGAGCAAGCTGCTGAGCGAACAGCGGTTCACGGCCGACGTGGCGCACGAGCTCCGGACCCCGTTGACGGGACTGCACGCGGCGGCCGAACTGCTGCCTCCGGGGCGGCCGACGGAGCTGGTGCGGGACCGGGTGGCGGCGCTGCGCACGCTCACCGAGGACCTGCTGGAGATCTCCCGCCTCGACGCGGGCCGGGAGCGGCTGGAGACCGACGCGGAGGCGCTGGGCGCGCTGGCCGAGCGGGTGGTGCAGGCGTCCGGGACGGAGACCGAGGTGAAGGTGGTCCGGGACGTGTGGGTGGAGACCGACCGGCGGCGACTGGAACGGGTGCTGGGCAACCTGGTCGCCAACGCGCACCGGCACGGGCGGGCGCCGGTGGTGCTGACGGTGGAGGGCAAGGAGGTCACCGTGCGGGATCACGGGGCCGGGTTCCCCGAGTACCTGGTGGCGCACGGCCCCCAGCGGTTCCGGACCGAGGGCGGCTCCAAGGGGCACGGGCTGGGGCTGACGATCGCGGTGGGGCAGGCGGAGGTGCTGGGCGCGCGGCTGTCGTTCGCCAACGCGGTGGACGGGGGCGCGGTGGCGACTCTGACGCTCCCGTAGGGGCCTGAAGGCGGGAGGCGCGACTGCGGGTGGGCGGGGGCCGCTCGGATCCCACGCCACGCTGGCACCCTTGCCACAGCACGCATCTCACGCTATTTGGGTAAGTTCCGGACATGACCAAGGCCGGAACCACCCTCCCGGCGAGCGCGCCCGCCGCCCCCGCCGAACGCCTCCCCCGGCGCCGGGGCGTCGAACTCGCCCTGATCGTGCTGGCCGTGCTGCTCTGCGTGTACGGCTACTGCGCGGTCGGCCTGGCCAGGACCGGCACCGTCCCGCCCGGCGCCGCCGGTTACGGAGCCGGCCTCGGGATCCTCGCGCTCGTCGCCCATCTCGCCGTACGCATGCGCGCCCCGTACGCCGATCCGCTGCCGCTGCCGATCGGCGTGCTGCTCAACGGCCTCGGCCTGGTCCTGATCTACCGGCTGGACCTGGAGACCCCGGGCGACCGCGCGGCCCCCGCCCAGCTCGTCTGGTCCACGCTGGGCGTCGGCTTCTTCATCATGGTCGTGCTGATGCTGCGCGACCACCGCGTCCTCCAGCGCTACGCCTACGTCTGCGTGGCCGCCGCCCTCGTCCTGCTGCTGCTCCCGATCTTCTTCCCGGCCGTCAACGGGGCCCGGATCTGGGTCCGGATCGCCGGATTCTCGCTCCAGCCCAGCGAGTTCGCGAAGGTGCTGCTCGCGGTGTTCTTCGCCGCGTACCTCGCCGCCAACCGGGGCGCGCTGGCCTACGCGGGCCGTCGGCTGTGGTTCATGCAGTTCCCGACGGGCCGGGTGCTCGGTCCGATCGTCACCATCTGGCTGGTGAGCGTCGGGGTGCTGATCCTCGAACGCGACCTGGGCACCTCGCTGCTCTTCTTCGGCCTCTTCGTCGTCATGCTGTACGTCGCCACCGGACGCACCGGCTGGATCGCCGTCGGCCTGCTGCTCGCCGTGGTCGGCGCGGTCGCCGTCGGCCCTCTCGAGCCGCACGTGCACGGCCGTATCGAGGACTGGCTGCACCCCTTCGCCTCGATCGACGCGGGCCAGGGACCGAACCAACTCGCCCAGTCCCTCTTCGCGTTCGCCGCGGGCGGGGTGCTCGGGGCCGGGCTCGGCCTCGGTCACTCCGTGCTCATCGGCTTCGCCGCCAAGTCGGACTTCATCCTGGCCACGGCGGGCGAGGAACTCGGCCTCGCCGGCCTCTCCGCGATCTTCCTCCTCTACGGCCTGCTCGTCGAACGCGGCTACCGGGCCGGGCTCGCCCTGCGCGACCCCTTCGCCCGGCTCCTCGCGGTCGGGCTCGCCTCGATCGTCGCCCTCCAGGTGTTCGTGATCGCGGGCGGGGTGACGGGGCTGATCCCGCTGACCGGCATGGCGATGCCGTTCCTCGCCCAGGGCGGCTCGTCGGTGGTCACCAACTGGGCGATCGTCGCCCTGCTGATCCGGGTGAGCGACTCGGCCCGCAGGCACTACGACGGCCGGGTGGCCCCGTGAGCCGGCAGCAGGGGACCGCCGCGTACGTCCGCCGGGCCCGCGCGCTGTGCGCCCTGCTGCTGTTCGCCCTGCTCGTCAACGCCGCCCGCGTGCAGGTCGTACAGGGCCGCTCCTACGACGGCAATCCGGCCAACCGCCGCGCATCGATCGCCCGTTACGGTCTGCCCCGCGGGAACATCCTGGTCGGCGGCGAGGCGGTCACCGGCTCCCGGGACAGCCGGGAGCAGCTGCGCTACGAACGCACCTATCCGCAGGGCCCGTTGTACGCCCCGGTCACCGGCTTCGCGTCCCAGCTGTACGGCACGACGTTCCTGGAGCACGCCGAGGACGGCCTGCTCGCGGGCACCGACCCGATGTTGTCGCCGTTCCCGCTGTGGCACGACGGCAGCCGGGTGCCGACCCCCGGCGGGAACGTGGTGACCACCCTGAACCGGTACGCCCAGGAGGCCGCCTTCCGGGGCCTGGGCACCCGCAAGGGCGCGGTGGCCGCGATCGAACCCGCGACCGGCAGGATCCTCGCCCTGGTCTCCACCCCGTCCTACGACCCCTCGGAACTGTCCGGCAACGACAGCCGGGTCGCCTCGGCGTGGGCGCGGCTCAACGACGACCCGGAGAAGCCGATGCTCAACCGGGCGGTACGGCAGACCTATCCGCCGGGTTCGACGTTCAAGGTGGTCACCGCGGCCGCCGCCCTGGACGCCGGGGTGGTCACCGACCTGGACGCGCCGACCGACTCCCCCGACCCCTACCGGCTGCCGGGCACCACGACCCGGCTGACCAACGAGGGGGACGGCTGCCGGGACGCCTCGCTGCGGGAGGCCTTCGAGTGGTCGTGCAACACGGTCTTCGCGAAACTGGGCGTGGACGTGGGGGTCGCCGACATGACGACCGTCGCGCAGGCGTTCGGCTTCAACGACACCCGGTTGCGCATCCCGTTCTCCACCGCGACCAGCACCTTCGACACCCACGTGGACAAGGCGCAGCTGGCGCTGTCGTCGATCGGGCAGTACAACACGCGGGCCACCCCGTTGCAGATGGCGATGGTCGCGGCGGCGGTGGCGAACGGGGGGATGGCCCGGCCGCCGTATCTGGTGGAGCGGACCGAGCGGCCGACCGGTGAGACGGTGGGCACGGGCGGTTCGGGTCCGGTGCGGCAGGTGATGAGCCCCTCGACGGCCGTCCGCATGAAGGAGCTCATGGTCGACGTGGTCCGGGAGGGCACCGGCGGCAACGCGGCGATCCGCGGGGCCACGGTCGGCGGCAAGACCGGCACCGCGCAGCACGGTCTGGGCAACTCCGGGGTGCCGTACGCCTGGTTCGTGTCCTGGGCGCAGGCGGACACGGACGTGGAGCCGAAGGTCGCGGTGGCGGTGGTGGTCGAGGACGCGGCGGCCGACCGCGGGGAGATCAGCGGGGGCGGGGACGCGGCGCCGATCGCCCGGGCGGTGATGCGGGCGGCGCTGGGGCTCTGAGACTCCGGTCCGGCGGCCGGGGTCGAGGTAGATCCGTTGTCAACAAGTCGCGCGCAGGGGATTGACCACCTTGCTGACACGCGGTCTCATAAGACCGGACGAGGATGTACCCCCGGGTGACGAGGTGAGGGAGCCATGACGACCCTGACGGAAGCCGACGCGGTCGACGGACTGCGGGACGCGCTCGGCCTGCTCAAGGACCGCGAGCAGGTGGCCGAACGGCTGCTCGTCTCCTCCGCGAAGCACTCCTTCGACCCGGACAAGGAGCTGGACTGGGACGCGCCCTCCGAGGACGGCAAGTGGTTCTGGCCGCCGGAGCTGGTGTCGCTGTACGACACGCCGATGTGGAAGCGGATGAGCGAGGAGCAGCGGATCCTGCTCTCGCAGCACGAGGCCGCCGCGCTGGCCTCGCTCGGCATCTGGTTCGAGCTGATCCTGATGCAGCTGCTGGTCCGGCACGTCTACGACAAGGCGGCGACGTCCGCGCACGTGCGGTACGCGCTGACCGAGATCGAGGACGAGTGCCGGCACTCGAAGATGTTCGCCCGGCTGATCGAGCGCGGTGACGCGCCCTGGTACCCGGTGAGCCGGGTCCACCAGAACCTGGGGCGCCTGTTCAAGACGATCTCGACCACGCCGGGGTCGTTCACCGCGACCCTGCTGGGCGAGGAGGTGCTGGACTGGATGCAGCGGCTGACCTTCCCCGACGAGCGGGTGCAGACGCTGGTCCGGGGGGTCACGCGGATCCATGTGGTCGAGGAGGCCCGGCACGTGCGGTACGCCCGCGAGGAGCTGCGGCGGCAGATGCTGACCGCTCCCCGGTGGTCGCAGGAGTTCACCCGGGTGACCTCGGGGGAGTTCGCCCGGGTGTTCTCGGTGGCGTTCGTCAATCCCGAGGTGTACACGAACGTGGGGCTGGACCGGCGGGAGGCGGTGGCGCAGGTGCGGGCCAGTGGGCACCGGCGGGAGGTCATGCAGACGGGGGCGAAGCGGTTGACCGACTTCCTGGACGACATCGGGGTGCTGCGGGGGGCCGGGCGGCGGCTGTGGAAGAGCTCGGGGTTGCTCGCCTGAGTTCACAGCGCCGGTGAGTGACCCCGGCCCTCGTCGGGTCCGTCCGTCGCCGCCCTCGGGATGACCGGGGGGCTGTAACGGGCCAACGGTCTCGCCGTCGGGTCCGGGCGTACCGCGCCCAGGATGGGGTTGGCGGCGATCGGGGAGACCTTGATCTTCGCGCCGGGGCGGGGGGCCTGGACCACCTTGCCGTCGCCCAGGTAGAGGGCCACGTGGCTGGCCTCGGGGAAGTAGACGACGAGGTCGCCGGGGCGAAGGCGGTTGAGGGGGACGTGCGGCAGGTGTGCCCACTGTTCCTGGCTGGTGCGCGGGATGCGGGTGCCCGCGTGGCCCCAGGCCTGTGAGGTGAGGCCCGAGCAGTCGTACGACGTCGGGCCCGCCGCACCCCACTGGTACGGCTTGCCCAGCTGCCGCACCGCGTAGCGCACCGCGCGGTCGCCCAGCAGGGACGGCGGGGGCGTGGTGGCGCTCAGCGCGCCGGAGGCGGTCAGGTCGCGCTGGGCGGCGGCGGTGTCCGTCCGCTCCAGGTCGGCGACGGCGGCGAGCTGGGCGGGGGTCAGGGCCGCCAGCATGCGTTCCACGTCGGACAGCCGGGCCCGTACCTCGTCGCGCTGCTTCTGCCGGCCCTCGGCGAGGGTGAGCTGGGTGTCGAGGGCCCTGCGGGCCTTGCGGGCCAGGTCGGTCTGCCTGCGCTCGTCGTCCGCGAGGCGGCCCACCGCCTCGGCGCGCTGCCGCGCCAGCCGGCCGATGAGGTGGCCCTCGTCGAGGGCGTGCTGCGGGTCGCGGGCGAGGAGCAGCCGGAGGTACGGGGAGATGCCCGTGGTGTTCTGGTACTGCTCCCGTGCCAGCCGGCCCGCGTCGGTCCTGCTGGTGCGCAGCGAGCGCCTGGCCCTGGCCAGCTCGTCGTCCAGGCGGGTCACCTCGGCGCGCTGGCGCTGCAGCCGTTCCTCGGCCGCGTTGTAGGCCTCGGTGGCCTGTTCGGTCCCCCGGTACAGCCGCTGAAGGTCCGTCAGCAGCTCGGCCACCGGACGCTGCGGGTCGGGCGCGGCGAGCGCGGGTACCGGCACGAGGACGGCCTGGGCCGCCACCGCGGCCGTACAGACCAGGCGCAGAAACCCTCCTGACACGTCATCACCTCCGATGCGGGACGGACCCTCCGTGCCGCATCGGCGATAATCAGACATGTATGGCCGGTTTGTACCGTACGTGTGCGCGGTTCGGCGCAACGATGTCACCCGTCGGTGTCAGCCGGCCTGGACCACGGCCACTTCGGCCTGCCGGCGCCGCTGCCGCCGCCCTTGCCCGTCGGGTCGTACGCGTACTTCCAGCCCTGGGTCAGGCCCAGGCGCTTGCTCTGGCCGCGGGGGACGCGGCGGTAGACCAGGACGGTGGGCGGGCCGCCGTCCGGGTCCGGGACCGGGATGCGGTACGTCTTCGGGGGGTGGCCGGTCATGCCGAGCAGCACGGGGAGCACCCGCCCGTCCATGGGGCCGCCCTCGAAGGGGGTGTCCTGACTCTTCACGGCACCAGTTTCAGCCATCCGCCGCGAGCGCGTCGACGAGGGCGGCCGTCTGCGGGTCACGGCGCGCGGTCACGCTCAGCACGGCGACGAACTGGTCGACCAGCCAGTCCCGCAGCTCCTCGACGGGCGGCTGCTTCTCCTCGTCCAGCCAGATCAGGGAGGCCGCCTCGACCGCGGTGATCCACATCCGGACGGTCATCCGGAGCCGGGGGCCGGGGCCGGCGACGCCGAGGTGGCTGAGGATGTGCTGCGCGGCGGCCCGCCGTACGCCGTCCACGATCGCCGTCGTCCGCGAGGTCTCCACCACGCTGCCGCCCTGGAGCAGGGCGCTGAAACCCGCGTCGTGCTGGTCGACGAAGGTCAGGTAGCGGTCGAGGGCCCGGGACAGCCGGGGCAGCAGAGGGCCCTCGCGGGGTTCGTCGAAGCAGTGCTCCAGCTCCTCGGCGGCGGACCTGAGCGCGGCCTCGTAGAGCTGCTGCTTGCCGCCCGGGAAGTACCGGTACACCAGCGGACGGGAGACCCCGGCCGTCTCCGCCACGTCGTCCAGCGAGACGTCCTCGGGCAGGCGGTGCGCGAAGAGGGAGAGGGCCGCGTCGAGCAGCTGGCTGCGCCGCTCCTCGACGGACAGCCTGCGGTAGGCGGGGGTGGCGGCCTGCGGGGTCATATGTGCAGGGTATGTGTTCCGCCGGGGGTGCCGCGATGGGGTGGTGGCCGGGTGCGGGTGCATCGTGGCCGGTCGCGCAGTTCCCCGCGCCCCTGACGGGGCGCGGGGAACTGCGCGAGCAAGCACGACGTGCCCGCGGCCGACAGGCGATCAGGCGCCGACGCTCACCGAGGCCAGGTACGCCTCCGTCTTCTCCGGCTCGTAGAAGAAGTTCTCGAAGTCGGCCGGGTCGTTGAACGCGTTGGCGAAGCGGTCCGCGACCGGCTGGAGCTGGCCGGCGGCGCCGATCAGGTTGAGGATGTGCTCCGGCGGCGGCGCCAGCATCGCGTTCGTCCACTTGGTGACGTGCTGGGCCGTGTTCCAGTAGCGGTCGAACGTCGCCTGCATCCAGGCCTCGTCGAACTCCTTCTCACCGTGTTCGAGGATCGAGGCGAGGTAGGAGGCCGCGCACTTGGCGGCCGAGTTGGAGCCCTGGCCGGTGATCGGGTCGTTGGCCACGACCACGTCCGCGACGCCCAGCACCAGGCCGCCGCCGGGGAGCCGGCCGATCGGGTTGCGGACGGTGGGGGCGTAGCGGCCGGCGAGGGTGCCGCCGGCGTCGGTCAGTTCGACCTTGCCGGCCCGCGCGTACTCCCAGGGCGTGTACCGCTCCATGAGTTCCAGGGTCAGGGAGAGGTGCTCCGAGGGGTCCTTGACGCCGTTGAAGACGTCCAGCGGGCCGCCGGGTATGCCCTCCCAGAAGAGGATGTCGGCGGGTCCCGAGGTGGTCAGGGTGGGCATGACGAAGAGCTCGCCGACGCCGGGGACCAGGTTGCAGCGGACCGCGCGGAAGTCCGGGTGCTCGGGGCGCGGGCCGAGGCCGTGGACGTAGGCGACGGCGAGGGCCCGCTGCGGCTCCGTGTACGGGGAACGGGCGGCGTCGCGGCCGAACATGGACACCAGCTCGCCCTTGCCGGCCGAGACCAGGACGAGGTCGTAGGCGCGGGAGAAGTAGTCGAGGTCGCCGACGGCCGCGCCGTGGATGACCAGCTGGCCGCCGCGCTGCGCGAAGGTCTCCATCCAGCCGGCCATCTTCACCCGCTGGTCGACCGACTGCGCGTACCCGTCGAGCCTGCCCACCCAGTCGATCGCGCGGGCCGCGGGACCCTCGCCCCAGGAGCCGGGGGCCGCGACCGAGACGCCGAGTCCTTCGATCTTCGGGGCCTGGGACTCCCAGAAGTTCAGCTGGAGATCGCGTTCGTGCTGCAGTGCCGTGTGGAACATGCACTGCGTCGACATGACCCGGCCGGAACGGATCTCGTCCGAGGTCCGGTTCGACATCAGGGTGACCTCGTAGCCGTGCGACTGGAGGCCGAGGGCGAGCTGGAGACCGGACTGACCGGCCCCCACGACGAGTATCTTCCGCATACGGGGACCGTTCTCCTACTCGGGGGTTTCGTCCAGCGCGTGGGCGACCAGGGACAACAGGGTCTCGATCACCGGGACACGACGGCGGGCATCCATGATCATTACAGGTATGCGCGGCGGAATCGTCAATGCCTCGCGCACGTCCTCGGGTTCGAAGCGCTCGCTGCCGTCGAAGTGGTTGACCGCGACGACGTACGGCAGCCCGCAGCTCTCGAAGTAGTCGAGCGCCGGGAAGCAGTCCTTCAGCCGCCGGGTGTCCGCGAGGACGACGGCACCGATCGCGCCCCGCACCAGGTCGTCCCACATGAACCAGAACCGCTGCTGGCCCGGCGTGCCGAACAGGTAGAGCACCAGGTCGTCGTCGAGCGTGATGCGGCCGAAGTCCATGGCCACGGTGGTGGTGAGCTTGCCGGGCGTGGCGGTGAGGTCGTCGGTCTCCTCGCTCGCCTCGGTCATCAGCGCCTCGGTCTGCAGGGGCGTGATCTCCGAGACGGCGGTGACCAGCGTGGTCTTGCCGACGCCGAAACCGCCCGCCACGACTATCTTCGTCGCGATCGGGGCCCGGCTGCGGTCCGTCTGCCACGACCGCACGTGCTCCTCCCCGTCGAGGAGCGGGTTGACGCCGGCGGCGTCAGAGACGGCGTAGTCCACTCAGCACCCTTTCCAGCAGAGCGCGGTCCGGGCGGCCGACGCCGTGACCGGTTCCGGTTCCGTACACACGGATCTTTCCCTGGTCCGCGAGGTCACTGAGCAGGACCCGGACCACGCCGAGCGGCATCTTCAGCAGCGCGGCGATCTCGGCCACCGTACGCATACGGCGGCACAGCTCGACGATGGCCTGCAGCTCCGGCATCACCCGGGTGTTGAGGGAGCCATTCGTCAGTTCCTTGCGCTCCTCCGGGGCCTCCAGGGCCGCCACGAACGTCTCCACGAGGAGGACGTGGCCGAAGCGGGTACGGCCGCCGGTGAGCGAGTAGGGGCGGACGCGGGCGGGTTTGCGGTCGCCGCCGCGGACCGGGAGGTGCTGCCTGTGGTTCTTCGGCGCGCTGCTCATCGGCCGCTCCTCGGCGCGTCGTTCTCCAGTGATTTCCGTAGCTCGCTGCGGAGCTCGGGGGTCAGGACGTGACCGGCGCGGCCGACGAACAGGGCCATGTGATAGGCGACGACGCTCATGTCGCACTCCGCGCTGCCGTGCACGCCGAGCAGCGAGCCGTCGCTGATGGACATCACGAAGAGGCTGCCCTCGTCCATCGCGACCATCGTGTGCTTGACCGGGCCGAAGTCCATCAGCTTCGCGGCGCCGACGGTGAGGCTGCCGATGCCGGAGACGATGGTGGCGAGGTCGGCGGCGGAGCCGCGCGGGCCGGTGCGCCTCTCGCTCTGCGCCTCGCGGGCCGCCTCGTTCCGGCTGGTGTCCGAGGAGAGCAGGAGGAGGCCGTCCGAGGAGACCACGGCGACCGACTGGATACCTGGCACCTCCTCGACGAGGTTGCTCAGCAGCCAGTGCAGGTTGCGTGCCTCACTGCTCAGTCCGAAGGTACTGGGCGCGGTCAACTGCTTGCCTCCTCGACTGTGCCCCCCGTGGCTTCTTCGGATACGGCTGTCGCGCGTCCGGCCGGTGCGTTGCTCGGCACCTGGTTCTGGCCGGTCTGTTCGGCGATCTCCGCCTCGACGTCGCGCCGCCCCGCGTCGGCGCCGCGGCGGAAGCCGCCGAGCCTGCGGCGGAGGGCCTCGGCGTCCACGCCGGTGCCGCGCTGGCGGGGCGGCGGAGCGGGCGCGGTGATCTTGGGGGTGCGCTTGGGGAGGCCCTTGCTGGTGACGGGGTCCTCGGCGTCGGCGAGGGCGTCACCGCCGTCGCCGGGTGCGGGCAGCGGGCGGGCGTGTTCCTCGGATCCCCCGAAGGCGCTCCCACCCGTGCGGGTGCCGTCGCCGGACCCGGGCGTCCCCGGCGGCACGCGCTCACCGTCACCGGCCGCGGTCGACGGCCGACTCCGGACCTCCGCGTCCGCGGGATGCGCCCGCCCCTCACTCCCGGCCCCCCAGGGCAGCCCCGCCGACGGCACGGCGCGCCCCTGTTCCCCGGCCGGCCCGGACCCGGAGTGCTCCCCCGGAGGAACGGCCCCGGCCCGGCCTCCGGACGCGGCGGCCCCCGACTGCTCCCCCACACGCCCCCAGGCCTCGGCGGCAGGGGGCTGCTCCCCGGCTTCGGTCAGCCCGGGACGGGCCGCGGGAGGGTATGCATGGGGCTGGTCGTCGGGCACGCCGATCCGGGACTGCTCTCCCACGGACACGCCTCGCGACCGGCCCCAGGCCTCGGCGGCCCGGGGCCCACCCTCGACGGGCCCGGAGCGGTCCGCCGGAGGGAAGACGTCGGACTGGTCGCCGGACACGTCGGGGCGGGGCTGCTCCGCCGCCGACGCGCCTCGCGGCCGCTCCTCGGATGCATCGACCCGCGGCCGCTCCCCGGCCGGGGCAGACCCGAAGGCGTCCCCCGGAGGAACGGCGCCGGACCGGTCGCCGGGTGCGGCGGGGCGTGGCTGTTCACCGGCGGACACGGTCTCCGGCTGGTCGGCGGGGGTGGTGGGGCGGGGTTCGGGCTCCGTCGGTGCGAGGTCCGGGAGGAGGAGTTCCATCGTCGTCTCGGCGGGCGTCTCCGGCGGCGCCGCCTGCTCGTGCCCGGGGTCCTCGTCGGCCTCGTGGGCGGCCACCGCGTGCTCCGCCAGCGTCACCAGCGGGTCGCCCGACGTGGCGCGGCCGTGCAGGACGTTGGAGTTGGCCTCCGCGTCCGCGCCGGGCAGCGAGAAGGTGCCGGTCGCGGTGGCCGCGGAGGCCGGGGCCACCGCCGCGGGGGGCGCCGCCAGCAGGGACTGGGGCAGGACGACGACCGCCGCCACCCCGCCCTGCTTCTGCTCGCGCAGCTGCACGCGGACGCCGTGCCGGTGGGCCAGCCGGGCCACCACGTAGAGGCCGAGGCCGAGACCGTCCTCGCCCTCCTGGTCGTACGGCGACTCCGGGTCGAACTCGGCGAGGCGGCTGTTGAGGCGGACCATGCGGTCGGCCGCCATGCCGATCCCCTCGTCCTGCACGGAGAGCATGACCTCGCCGCTCTCCAGCAGCCAGCCGGAGATCTCCACGGGGACGTCGGGCGGGGAGGACGCGGTGGCGTTCTCCATCAGCTCGGCGAGGAGGTGGGAGAGGTCGTCGGCGGCGAAACCGGCCACGTGCGCGTGGGGCGGCAGCGCGGCGATACGGACCCGCTCGTAGCGCTCGATCTCGCTGACCGCCGCCCGGACGACGTCGACCAGGGGGATCGACCCGGCGTGCTGCTGGACGTGCTCGGTACCGGCGAGGACCAGGAGGTTCTCACTGTGGCGGCGCATCACGGTGGCGAAGTGGTCGAGCTTGAAGAGGGTCGCCAGGCGGTCCGGGTCGTGCTCGCGCTCCTCCAGGCCCTCGATGACGGCGAGCTGGCGTTCGACCAGGCCGAGGGTGCGCAGCGCGAGGTTGACGAAGGTGCCGCCGATGCTGGTGCGCAGCCGCTCCAGCTGGGCGGCGGAGTCGGCCAGTTCGGCGCGCAGCTCCTCGCGGGCGTCGGCCATCTTCTGGCGCTGGCCGACCAGGTGCTTGCGGTCGGTCTCCAGGGTGGCGATGCGCTCGTAGAGCTCGACGCTGTGCGCGTGCAGGGCGTTGACGGAGCGGACGACCTGGGCGAACTCGTCGTTGCGGCCGGTGAACCGCACCGGTTCCTGGGTGCGCGGGTCCTCCGCCTCGGCGAGCCGCGCCGAGCCGCGGCGCAGCACGGACAGCGGGCGGGTGAGGCTGCGGGCCATGGCCGTGGCGATGCCGACGGCCACCAGCATCAGGGCGCCGACCACCGCGACGCGGATCTCCAGCGCGGTGACGTCGTCGTCGCGGAGCTTCGCGAGGTCCTTGGTGCGGTGGTCGTAGAGGGCGGACTCCACGCCCCGCATCAGCTCGACCCGCGCGGACAGCGCCGCGTCGAGCTTCTTGGAGCTGGTGGCGAGGTCGGCGTCGGAGAGGGTCGGCTGGTCGGTGAGGGCGGCCAGGTACCTGTCGGCGGCGTTGACGTCGTTTCCGGTGACCGTGGAGTCGTAGGACTCGATCGCCGCCGCGGGCGCGGTGTCGTGGAAGTCGGCGAGGGCCGCGTCCGCGCGCAGCCTGGCCTGCTGGGCGGCGGCGGAGAGGGCGTCGCGCTGCTTCTGGTCGGCTGCGGAGGTGGTGGTGCTGGTGACCGGCAGCCCGGTGAGCGGGCTGATCGTGGTCCGGGTGCTGCTCGGGATGCTGAGGGCGGCCAGGAGCAGGCCGCGGGCGGCGGCGGACTGCTGGACGGCGGTGTCGAGCTCGGCGTACGCGTGGGCGCCGGAGCCGGCCCTGGCCGGCGTCTGCTCGGCCAGTTGCTCGGCGAGCCGGTGCAGCTCGGCGATCGTCCGCGAGTACGCGTCGTGCGCCTGCAGGGCGGTGCTCTTCCCGGTGAGCGCGGCGCGTCGGACGGCGGCGATGCCGTCGAGGTCGGTGCGCAGCCAGCCGGGGGTGTCGGTGTCCGCGCGCAGGTCCTCGACCTGGCGGTCGACGCGGGCGCTGCGGTCCTCGGAGGGCGCCTTGGACTTGGCGCGGCCCGCCGCGATGTAGGTGGTGACCTCGTCGCGCTCGTCGGCGAGGGAGTTGGCGAGCGCCAGCGCGTCCTGGGTGCGGCCGGCGAGGGTCACCAGTTCCTGGGAGTCGCTCAGCTGCCCGGAGGCGGTCAGCAGCGCGGGCGCGCCCGCTCCGGCGATGGCGGCGGCCACCACGGCCACGGCCACGATCAGCCGGGTCCGGACGTGCTTGCGGCGGCCGGAGCCGACGGGGACGACGGCGCCCGCTTCGGAGGCCGTCTTCTTGCCTGTGCGCCGAGGCCGCGTCTTCTGCACCGGTGCTCGCATTCCTGAACTCGTGTACCCAAGGGGCCGGGTGGCACCCCGTCATCATCCCGGCATTTCGGTGCCAAGTGGTGCGTGCTCTTGCTCATGTGCACCGATATGTCGGTCCCCGACCCTCCCAGCGCCGGTGGGCGGGGGTCTCGCATCATTCGACCCGCCACCCGAAGGAGTGAACATCGGAGGGGAGTTGGCGGGCAAGTTCCGGTGGACTGTGCGGGGGCCTTTTCCGGCTGGCCGGTTGGACGCGGAGGGCAGGCTTTGGCAGTATTCGCCGACACGCCTTCCCGGAGTGCGCCATTCCAGCCCAAAACAGGCGGCTGACCTGCGAGAGCGTGCCGTTTCCCGGGTTGTTGCCAGCCTCTCGTGAAGCCTGTGAAGGGGTCGTGCAGACTGGCTGAATGCGTACTGAGGTGATGTCGGAACCCGGCTCCGCGGACCGCCCCAACGAGGACTTCGCCGGGGTCTGCCTTCCTGCCTCCGGACAGGGGGGTTGCGCGATCGTCCTGGACGGTGTCACGCCGCCGCGGGACGGCACCGGGTGTCTGCATTCGGTCCCCTGGTTCACGGCGCGACTGGGCGGGGCGCTGACCGAACTGACCGTTTCGCGAAGAGATCTGACGTTGCGGGAGATCCTCGGCGAGGCGATCCGCCGTACGGCCGCCGGGCACGAGGCCACCTGTGACCTTTCTCACCCGCGTACGCCCCAGGCGACGGCCGTCGTGACCCGGTGGTCCGAGGACGCCGTCGAGTACCTCGTCCTGTCCGACTCCGCGCTGCTCCTGCGCTCCCCCGGCGGGGCGCTCACCCCGGTCCTGGACGACCGCCTGGACCGGGTCCCCCGCGCCTTCCTCGCCTCGGCCGCGATCGTCGACGCCAGGGTCCGCAACAAGGAGGGCGGCTTCTTCACGGCCGCCGCCGACCCGGCGGTGGCCGCCCGCGCGGTCACCGGGACCGTGCCGCGCTCCGAGGTGGCCGCCCTGGTCGCGCTCACGGACGGGGCGACCCGCTGGACCGAGACGTTCCGCGAGGGCGACTGGACGGCCCTGTTCGACCTCGTGCGCAAGGAGGGCGCGCGGGCCCTGGTGGAGCGGGTGCGCGAGCTGGAGGCGGCCGACCGGGAGGAACGGGTGTTCCTGGGGCGGAGCAAGACGCACGACGACGCGACGGTGGTCTACGTCGAGCTGTGAGGTCCGCCCGGCGGGGAGTGCCGGCTACTTCTCCATGACGCCGTTCAACTCGTGCAGCAGACGGGCCAGTTCGGCGACCTCGGAGCGCTGCCAGTGGGCGAGCTGGCGGACGTAGCGGCCGCGGCGTGCCTCGCGGACGCGGCCGACCCGGCGCCGGCCCTCCTCGGTGAGGGCGACCAGCCAGGCCCGTCCGTCGGCCGGATCGGGTTCCCTGGCGATCAGGCCGAGCTCCTCCAGGGCGCGCAGCTGACGGGACATGGTGGCCTTGCCGACGCCGATGTAGGCGGCGAGTTCGGTGGCGCGCCGGCCGCCGGTCTCGTCGAGCCGGACCAGCAGCCCGTAGGCGGCGGACTCCAGGTCGGGGTGGACCTCCCGGGCCATCTCGCCCTGGCTGGCGCGGGCGCGCCGCAGCAGCACCGTCAACTCGCGCTCCAGGGCCAGGAACTCCTGGTCCGCGCCGGCCGGCGGCGTCGGCGCCGGCCCGGTGGCAGGGCGGCGCCCCTCGCCCTTGTCGTCCTCGTGCACGTCAGCACCCCTGATCGGTCTCGCATCACTGAAAGCATCACGGAAAGTCCGGGTCACACCCTGTCGTCGCCCCGCTCACCAAGTATTTCGCAGGCGTATACCAGCGGCAGCCTCCGGACCCCCTCTTCCGCCGCCCCGCCGGAACCGGCGGGGGCGCGCGGACGCCGGTGGTCGACCCGTGTGACCTCGGCTCGTGGTCCCTCGTGTCGCACCGGTCGTACCGGTCGGCTCTGGCATACCTGGGATCCCCCTCACCCCACGGAGGCACGGCATGCCCCAGCTCAGACCCGCCCCCGCCCTGCTCACCACGCTCGCCGCCCTGCTGTGCGCGGCGCTCTCCCCCGCCCCCGTCCACGCCGACCCGGCCGTGCCCGCCCGCGGCTCGGCCTACATGGGCACGGGCGTGCTGGCCCACGACGGCCAGAACGGCACGCCCCGAACCGGCCTGGCCACCCAGACCGAGGGTGTCGACGTCGCCAGCTACCAGGGCGACGTCGCCTGGTCGACGCTGCTGGGCAGCGGGGTCCGATGGGCGTACAGCAAGGCGACGGAAGGCACGTACTACACGAACCCGTCCTTCGCCCAGCAGTACAACGGCTCCTACGACGTCGGCATGATCCGCGGCGCCTACCACTTCGCGACCCCGGACACCACGGGCGGCGCCGCCCAGGCCGACTACTTCGTCGACCACGGCGGCGGCTGGTCGAAGGACGGCCGGACCCTGCCCGGCGTCCTCGACATCGAGTGGAACCCGTACGGCGACGCCTGCTACGGCAAGTCCGCGAGCGGGATGGTCGGCTGGATCACCGACTTCCTGAACCGGTACAAGGCGCGCACGGGCCGCAACGCCGTCATCTACACGGCGACGAGCTGGTGGTCCGACTGCACCGGCAACTACGCCGGGTTCGCCGCCGCCAACCCGCTCTGGGTCGCCCGGTACGCCTCCGAGGTGGGCACGCTGCCGGCGGGCTGGTCGTCGTACACGATGTGGCAGTACACGTCGACCGGTCCGACGGTCGGGGACCACGACAAGTTCAACGGGACCCTGGACAGCGTGGTCGCGCTCGCCAACGGCTGACCCTCCCGGAGCGGGCGAGGGCCCGGGCCCCGTTCGGGGACCCGGGCCCTGCCGTGCCCGGCAGCGTCCGTCACGCCGCTGCCGGTACCTCCGGCGTCGCCCCGCTGGTGGCGGGCGCGAGCGCCAGTTCCAGGACCTGCCGGACGTCGGTCACGGCGTGGACGTCGAGCTTGTCCAGCACCTCGGCCGGGACGTCGTCCAGGTCGGCCTCGTTGCGCTTCGGGATGATGACGGTCGTCACCCCGGCGCGGTGCGCGGCGAGCAGCTTCTGCTTCACGCCGCCGATGGGCAGCACCCGGCCGGTCAGCGAGACCTCACCGGTCATCGCCACGTCCGTGCGGACCAGCCGCCCGGAGAGCAGCGACGCCAGCGCCGTGGTCATCGTGACGCCCGCGCTCGGGCCGTCCTTGGGGACGGCGCCCGCCGGGAAGTGGATGTGCACCCCCCGGTCCTTCAGGTCGCCGACCGGCAGCTCCAGTTCGGCGCCGTGCGAGCGCAGGAAGGACAGGGCGATCTGCGCGCTCTCCTTCATCACGTCGCCCAGCTGGCCGGTGAGGGTCAGGCCCGCCGCGCCGGTCTCCGGGTCGGCCAGCGAGGCCTCCACGAAGAGGACGTCGCCGCCCGCTCCGGTGACCGCGAGACCGGTGGCCACACCGGGGACCGCGGTCCGCCGCTCGGCCGGGTCCTGGGCGGACTCGGGCACGTGGTGCGGCCGGCCGATCAGGGCGCGCAGGTCCGCGTCCGTGATCGTGAACGGCAGCTCCCGGTCGCCCAGTTCGTGCTGGGCCGCGACCTTGCGCAGCAGCCGGGCGATCGACCGCTCCAGGGTGCGCACGCCCGCCTCCCGCGTGTACTCGCCGGCGAGCTTGCGCAGCGCGCTCTCGGCCAGGGTCACCTCGTCCGCGTCGAGCCCCGCCCGCTCCAGCTGGCGCGGCAGCAGGTGGTCACGGGCGATGACGACCTTCTCGTCCTCGGTGTAGCCGTCCAGGCGGACCAGCTCCATACGGTCGAGCAGGGCCTCCGGGATGGCCTCCAGGACGTTGGCGGTGGCCAGGAAGACCACGTCGGACAGGTCGAGTTCGACCTCCAGGTAGTGGTCGCGGAAGGTGTGGTTCTGCGCCGGGTCGAGGACCTCCAGCAGCGCCGCCGCCGGGTCGCCCCGGAAGTCGGAGCCGACCTTGTCGATCTCGTCGAGCAGGACGACCGGGTTCATCGAACCGGCCTCCTTGATCGCCCGCACGATCCGGCCGGGCAGGGCGCCGACGTACGTCCGCCGGTGACCGCGGATCTCGGCCTCGTCCCGCACACCGCCGAGGGCGACGCGGACGAACTTGCGGCCCATGGCGTGCGCGACCGATTCACCGAGCGAGGTCTTGCCGACGCCGGGCGGGCCCACGAGCGCCAGCACGGCACCGCCGCGGCGGCCGCCGATGACCCCGAGCCCCCGGTCGGTGCGGCGCTTGCGCACCGCCAGGTACTCGGTGATCCGCTCCTTCACGTCCTCCAGACCGGCGTGCTCGGCGTCCAGGACCGCCTTGGCGCCCTGGATGTCGTACGCGTCCTCGGTCCGTTCGTTCCACGGCAGTTCGAGGACGGTGTCCAGCCAGGTGCGGATCCACGACCCCTCGGGGGACTGGTCGCTGGACCGCTCCAGCTTGTCGACCTCCTTGAGGGCGGCCTCGCGGACCTTCTCCGGGAGGTCGGCGGCCTCCACGCGGGCGCGGTAGTCGTCGGACTCCTCGCCCTCCTTGGCGGAGTCGCCGTTCAGCTCGCGCAGCTCCTTGCGGACGGCCTCCAGCTGACGGCGCAGCAGGAACTCGCGCTGCTGCTTGTCGACGCCCTCCTGGACGTCCTTGGCGATGGTCTCGGCCACCTCCTGCTCGGCCAGGTGGTCGCGCAGCTGCTGGGTGGCGAGCTTGAGCCGGGCGACGGCGTCGACCGTCTCCAGCAGTTCGATCTTCTGCTCGGTGGTCAGGAAGGGCGAGTAACCGGAGTTGTCGGCGAGCGCGGAGACGTCGTCGATGGCCTGCACCCGGTCCACGACCTGCCAGGCGCCGCGCTTGCGCAGCCAGGCGGTGGCGAGGGCCTTGTACTCCTTGACCAGTTCGGTGACGTGACCGGGCACCGGGTCCGGGACGTTCTCGTCGACGCGGGTGCCCTCCACCCACAGGGCGGCACCCGGGCCGGTGGTGCCGGCGCCGATGCGGACCCGGTGGCGGCCGCGGATCAGCGCGCCCGGGTCACCGTCGGCGAGCCGGCCGACCTGCTCCACGGTGCCGAGCACGCCGGTGCCCGGGTAGGAGCCGTCGATCCGCGGCACCAGCAGCACCCTGGGCTTGCCGGGTTCGGTACGGGCGGCGGCCTGCGCCGCTTCCACGGCGGCACGGACATCGGGGTCCTTGAGGTCCAGCGGGACCACCATCCCGGGCAGCACGACTTCGCCGTCGAGCGGCAGCACAGGGAGGGTGAGTGATGCGGACGTCGAAGCCATGATCTCCCCTTCGGCAGTGAACTTGAGCTATGGAGACTCAATGCTCGGGCACCGAGAAATGTTCCCGTGCATATGTTCGCTCTGGGCGATCACGTGATGACCTGGCCGGAGCCGGTCGCGCGGCCGGAAAAACAGTTGATCGGCACGGGCGCATTCCCCGTACGGTCGGCCGGTGACGGACACCGACAGCACGGCGGACCTGCTCGCCGCCTACGACCTCCAGATGCGCGCCGTCCGGCCCACCCCGGCGCCGGGCGTCACGTACGCACACGACGGCCCGGTGCTCCGGGTGGTGGGCCGGCCCCGGGGCTTCGTGACCGGCCCCCGCGACTGGGGCGGACTGCCCGGCCCGGAGCTGGACGCGCTGATCGCCCGGCAGCGGGACTTCTTCGCGGCGCGCGGGGAGTCGGTGGAGTGGAAGGTGTACGGCTACGACACCCCGGCCGACCTCACGGACCGGCTGCGGGCGGCGGGCTTCGTGCCCGAGCCCACGGAGACGGTGGTGATCGCGCCGGCCGGGGAACCGGCCGTGGCGTCCTCCGTGCCGCCCGCCGGGGTGACGCTCCGCCCGGTCACCGACGACGCGGACCTGGACCGGGTCGCCGCCCTGGAGACGCGGGTGTGGGACCAGGACCTGGCCTGGGTCGCCGACCATCTGAGGGGCCTGCTGGCGGCGGACCCCGACGGCACGGAGATCTACGTCGCCGAGGCGGCCGGGGAGATCGTCTCGGCGGCCTGGGTCACCTTCCGGCCGGACACCGATTTCGCCATGCTGCAGGGCGGCTCGACGCTGGCCCACTGGCGCGGCAAGGGCGTCTACCGCGCCCTGGTGTCCCTGCGGGCGGCCCGGGCGACGGCCAGGGGGGCGGCCCACGTCCTGGTGGAGGCGTCGCCGGACAGCGCCCCGATCCTGGCCCGCCTGGGCTTCAGAGCCGTGACGACCACGACCCCCTACGTCTGGACTCCGGCCCGCTGAAGCGCCCGCGGCTCAGACCGGTACGGCACCGGTGCTCGTTCCCTCCCGCTGCCAGCGCCGTACCGTCGGCCACAGTGCCGTGCCGACGGCCAGCGCCAGCAGGTGGCCCCAGTTGGTCATCGGGTCCTCGAAGTCGATCAGGTCGGACAGCAGGGTGGCGGCGACCAGGGCGAGCAGCGGCCAGCGCAGCCAGGGAACGAGCAGACCGCAGAGCGCGCCGAGGCTCGCGGCGACGCCGAAGCTGATGCCGTAGTCGAGGCGGTGCAGCGAGGTCTCGGGGAGGTGGCCCACCAGCACCGCGAGGCCGACCGGCACCTCGGTGCCGAGGGTGGCCAGCACGTGGCCGGTGAGGAAGACGAGGATCGCGCGGGCGCCCCCGATCCGCCGTTCCAGCGCGGTCAGCGCGAGCACGAAGGCGAGGGCGTACGGCGACAGCAGCCCGCCCGCGATCCACAGCGCGCTCGCCAGCAGGACGAAGACCGGGGTGCGCAGCAGATGCGCCACGTCGGTGCTGGAGTCCTGGTAGATCGCGTGCATCGGACCGGAGCCGACGTGACTCGCGAACAGCGAGGTGAGGGCGAGGATCGCCGTGTAGCCGAAGGTGACGGGCGTGCCGGTGGGGGTGGGCAGCAGGCGCACCGGGACGGCGGCGGGCCGCGACGCCGGCGGCAGCACCTCCGCGGCCGGTCCGCGCTGCCGTGGCACACCGTCCAGCAGAACGGCGACCTCGGGGCCCGGCAGCGGTTCGGGCGAGGCGGCCGGAAGGGGCTCGTGCGGGGGCGTCGACGCGGCCCACGCGGTCCGTTCCACGGTGAGGGGCTCCTTCCGTTTCACCCCACCCTTCGCCGTCCCGCGAGCCGCTGTCTATGACCGAGGCCACGCGGCGAACGATTCTCAGGATTTTCTGAAGAACCATGAGGGGCCAGGAGGAACCCTACGAGCCGCATCCGGCCTCCGGCGGGCGCGAAGCGCCGTGCCGCCCCTCGAACGAGTGACCCCCGTGCGACCGACCGGCACCCGTAATTCGCATGGCCGCAAAGCCCTGTTGGGGCAGGATGTCAGTCATGAGCAGCGCAGTCTCCGCGTACGACGGCCGTCCTGTGGTCCTGGACCGGCGCGACGGTCCCTACGGCGAGGTGGTGCTGCGCCGGCACGGCGAGCTGCTGCAGATCATCGCCAACGGCTGCTTCCTGATGGACACCTCCGACGGCCGCTCGGAGCGGCTGCTGGTGGACGCCGCCCGGGCGGCCCTGGACGGGCGGGCGGCGCCGGCGGTGCTGATCGGCGGACTCGGCGTCGGGTTCTCGCTGGCGCACGCCGCGCGGGACCCGTCCTGGGGGCGGATCACCGTGGTGGAGCGGGAGCCCGCGGTCGTCGACTGGCACCGCGACGGACCGCTGTCCGCGCTCTCCGCGCACGCCTTCGCCGATCCGCGCACGGTGATCGTCGAGGACGATCTGGTGGCGTACGTCAATGAGACATGCGACACGTTCGACGCGCTGTGCCTGGACATCGACAACGGACCCGGCTGGACCGTCGACATGGCCAACGAGAGCCTTTACTCACCGGCCGGACTGGCAAGCTGCGCAAGGGTGTTGAGACCGGGCGGGGTACTCGCCGTCTGGTCGGCGCAGCCGTCGGCGGAATTCGAAGAAACCTTGCGGAATGCCGGGTTCACGCAGGTGCGTACCGAAGAGATCCCGGTTGCCCGGGGCGTTCCGGACGTCGTCCACCTTGCCGTCCGCCCTGGATAGCGAGTGCGCCGCCTGTCCCCGTAATGTGCATCCCTGACGCGGATCATTCAAGCGTCAATCGCAGTCATGGGATCACCCCACTGGTTCCGGAAAGCACACAGGGGCGGGCGATGGAGCAGACACACACCTCCCACAACGGCACGGCGACGGCGACCCAGGGCGCCCAGCGCCGTGTTCTGGTCGTCGAGGACGACCAGACGATCGTCGACGCCATCGCGGCCCGCCTGCGCGCCGAGGGATTCCTCGTGCAAACCGCGGGCGACGGCCCGGCCGCCGTCGACACCGCCGAGGCCTGGCAGCCAGACCTGCTGATCCTCGACATCATGCTGCCCGGCTTCGACGGTCTGGAGGTCTGCCGCCGGGTGCAGGCCGCCCGGCCGGTGCCGGTGCTGATGCTCACCGCGCGGGACGACGAGACCGACATGCTGGTCGGCCTCGGGGTCGGCGCCGACGACTACATGACCAAGCCGTTCTCCATGCGGGAACTGGCGGCGCGCGTGCACGTGCTGCTGCGGCGGGTGGAGCGGGCGGCCATCGCCGCCTCCACGCCCCGCTCCGGCATCCTGCGCCTCGGCGAACTGGAGATCGACCACGCGCAGCGCCGGGTGCGGGTGCGCAGCGAGGACGTGCACCTCACGCCGACCGAGTTCGACCTGCTGGTGTGCCTGGCCAACACCCCGCGCGCGGTGCTCTCCCGTGAGCAGCTGCTCGCCGAGGTGTGGGACTGGGCGGACGCCTCGGGCACCCGTACGGTCGACAGCCACATCAAGGCGCTGCGCCGGAAGATCGGCGCCGAGCGGATCCGCACCGTGCACGGTGTGGGGTACGCGCTGGAGACCCCGACGCCATGAGCGGCGGGCCGGCCGGGCCAAGAGGCCACGGGGGATCAGGAGGTCCCTCGGGCCCCGGGGGACAGCCCTGGGGCGGGGTACGCCCGTTCTCGATCAAGACCAAGCTGGGCGCGCTGGTCGTCGTCTCGGTGCTGATCACCACGGGTCTGTCGATGATCGCGGTGTCCACCAAGACGGAGCTCCGCTTCATCACGGTCTTCTCGATGATCGCCACGCTGCTGATAACGCAGTTCGTGGCGCACTCGCTCACCGCGCCGCTGGACGACATGAACACGGTGGCCCGGTCGATCTCGCAGGGCGACTACACGCGCCGGGTGCGCGAGAACCGGCGGGACGAGCTGGGCGACCTGGCCGAGACGATCAACGTCATGGCCGACGAGCTGGAGGCCCAGGACCGCCAGCGCAAGGAACTGGTCGCGAACGTCTCGCACGAGCTGCGCACGCCCATCGCGGGCCTGCGGGCCGTCCTGGAGAACGTCGTGGACGGGATCGCCGAGCCGGACACCGAGACCATGCGCACGGCCCTCAAGCAGACCGAGCGCCTCGGCCGCCTCGTGGAGACCCTGCTGGACCTCTCCCGCCTCGACAACGGCGTCGTACCGCTGCGGCAGCGCCGCTTCGAGGTGTGGCCGTACCTGTCGGGGGTGCTCAAGGAGGCCAACATGGTCGCCGGGGCGCGCGGGCTGGCCTCGAACTCCGGCAGTCACACCCGTACCGACGTGCACCTGCACCTGGACGTGTCGCCGCCGGAGCTGACCGCGCACGCCGATCCGGAGCGCATCCACCAGGTCGTGGCGAATCTCATCGACAACGCGGTCAAGCACAGCCCGCCGCACGGCCGGGTGACGGTGCGGGCGCGGCGCGGGCCGCAGCCGGAGTCGCTGGAGCTGGAAGTGCTCGACGAGGGCCCCGGCATTCCGCGCTCGGAGTGGCACCGCGTCTTCGAGCGCTTCAACCGGGGCGCCGTCCGGCGGCCGCACGGCCCGGGCAGCGACGGCGGTACGGGGCTGGGGCTCGCGATCGCCCGGTGGGCGGTGGATCTGCACGGCGGCGGCATCCGGGTGGCCGAATCCGAGCGTGGTTGCAGGATCATCGTCACTCTTCCGGGGCTTTGATCCGTCCCAAGTTGACGTAAAGTGCGCACCGGAGTCCCAAGATCCACCTGCGGTCCGCGCGACCGTCGGGAACGCGGTGGCCCCGGCCCGGCGGAGCCATGCCCGGTTGAGCCCGGTCGCAGTGGAACCACGCTTGTTTCCCGCCATTTCAAGCCCTGAAACAAGTTTTCCGGTGTGACTTACGCGACGATGACCTTGCTCAGCCTGACCTTCCCGGCCAGGGAGGCGTAGCCTTTATTCCCGCTGTCCATAACCTTGTGAAGCGGAAGAGGGCGGTTGCCGCCGTGTCGCCACAGTCCCCCAGTAACTCGAGCATCTCGACCGACGCAGACCAAGCGGGCAAGAACCCCGCGGCCGCGTTCGGACCGAACGAGTGGCTCGTCGACGAGATCTATCAGCAGTACCTCCAGGACCCGAATTCGGTAGACCGAGCCTGGTGGGACTTCTTCGCCGACTACAAGCCAGGAGCGCCCGCCGCCCCGGCTCCGGCGGGTACCGCGGCCGCGGGGGCCGCGGGCACCACGACACCGGCGCCGGCCCAGCCGGCGGCTCCGGCCGCCCCGGCGCCCACGCAGCCCGCTCCCGCCGCCCAGGCGCCCGCGCCCGCGGCTCCTGCCGCGCCGGCCGCCCCCGCGGCGCCCAAGGCCGCCGCACCCGCCGCGGCCCCGGCTCCCGCGAAGCCCGCCGCCCCGGCCGCCGCCAAGCCGGCCGCCGCGAAGGCCGCGCCCGCCGCCGCCGCGCCCGAGGGTCCCGAACTGGTCACCCTGCGTGGCCCCGCCGCGGCCGTCGCGAAGAACATGAACGCCTCGCTGGAACTGCCGACGGCCACCTCGGTCCGCGCGGTCCCGGTGAAGCTGCTCTTCGACAACCGGATCGTCATCAACAACCACCTGAAGCGCGCCCGGGGCGGGAAGATCTCCTTCACGCACCTGATCGGCTTCGCGATGGTGCAGGCCATCAAGGCCATGCCGTCGATGAACTGGTCGTTCGGCGAGAAGGACGGCAAGCCGACCCTGGTCAAGCCGGCCCACGTCAACCTGGGCCTCGCCATCGACCTGGTGAAGCCCAACGGCGACCGCCAGCTGGTCGTCGCGGCCATCAAGAAGGCCGAGACGCTGAACTTCTTCGAGTTCTGGCAGGCCTACGAGGACATCGTCCGTCGCGCCCGCGACAACAAGCTGACGATGGACGACTTCACCGGCGTCACGGTCTCCCTGACCAACCCCGGCGGCCTCGGCACCGTCCACTCGGTCCCGCGCCTGATGCCCGGTCAGTCGGTCATCATGGGCGTCGGCTCCATGGACTACCCCGCGGAGTTCCAGGGCACCAGCCAGGACACCCTGAACAAGCTCGGCGTCTCGAAGGTCATGACGCTCACGTCGACCTACGACCACCGGGTCATCCAGGGCGCCGCCTCCGGCGAGTTCCTGCGTCAGGTCGCGAACCTCCTCCTCGGCGAGAACGGCTTCTACGACGACATCTTCGAGGCCCTGCGCATCCCCTACGAGCCGGTCCGCTGGCTGCGGGACATCGACGCCTCGCACGACGACGACGTCACCAAGGCCGCCCGCGTCTTCGAGCTGATCCACTCCTACCGGGTCCGCGGCCACGTCATGGCCGACACCGACCCGCTGGAGTACAAGCAGCGCAAGCACCCCGACCTGGACATCACCGAGCACGGCCTCACCCTGTGGGACCTGGAGCGCGACTTCGCGGTCGGCGGCTTCGCCGGCAAGTCGATGATGAAGCTGCGCGACATCCTCGGTGTGCTGCGCGACTCGTACTGCCGCACCACCGGCATCGAGTTCATGCACATCCAGGACCCGAAGCAGCGCAAGTGGATCCAGGACCGCGTGGAGCGCCCGCACTCCAAGATGGAGCGCGAGGAGCAGCTGCGGATCCTGCGCCGCCTGAACGCGGCCGAGGCGTTCGAGACCTTCCTGCAGACGAAGTACGTCGGCCAGAAGCGCTTCTCCCTGGAGGGCGGCGAGTCGGTCATCCCGCTGCTCGACGCGGTCCTGGACTCGGCCGCCGAGTCCCGCCTCGACGAGGTCGTCATCGGCATGGCCCACCGCGGCCGCCTGAACGTCCTCGCCAACATCGTCGGCAAGTCGTACGCGCAGATCTTCCGCGAGTTCGAGGGCAACCTCGACCCGAAGTCGATGCACGGCTCCGGCGACGTGAAGTACCACCTGGGCGCCCAGGGCACCTTCACCGGCCTGGACGGCGAGCAGATCACGGTCTCGCTGGCCGCGAACCCCTCCCACCTGGAGACGGTCGACCCGGTCATCGAGGGCATCGCCCGCGCCAAGCAGGACATCATCAACAAGGGCGGCACGGACTTCACGGTCCTGCCGGTCGCGCTGCACGGCGACGCGGCCTTCGCGGGCCAGGGCGTGGTGGCCGAGACCCTGAACATGTCGCAGCTGCGCGGCTACCGCACCGGCGGCACGGTCCACATTGTCATCAACAACCAGGTCGGCTTCACCGCGGCCCCGGAGTCCTCGCGCTCCTCCATGTACGCCACCGACGTGGCCCGCATGATCGAGGCCCCGATCTTCCACGTGAACGGCGACGACCCGGAGGCCGTGGTCCGCGTCGCGCGGCTCGCCTTCGAGTTCCGCCAGGCGTTCAACAAGGACGTGGTGATCGACCTCATCTGCTACCGCCGCCGCGGTCACAACGAGTCGGACAACCCGGCCTTCACCCAGCCGCTGATGTACGACCTGATCGACAAGAAGCGCTCGGTGCGCAAGCTCTACACCGAGTCCCTGATCGGTCGCGGCGACATCACCCTGGAAGAGGCCGAGCAGGCCCTCCAGGACTACCAGGGCCAGCTGGAGAAGGTCTTCACGGAGGTCCGCGAGGCCACCTCGCAGCCGACCGCCGTCGACGTCCGCGAGCCGCAGGACGGCTTCCCGGTCGCCGTGCCGACGGCGATCTCCGCGGAGGTCGTGAAGCGGATCGCCGAGTCCCAGGTCAACATCCCGGACCACTTCACCGTCCACCCGCGTCTGCTGCCCCAGCTGCAGCGCCGGGCGGCGATGATCGAGGACGGCACCATCGACTGGGGCATGGGCGAGACCCTGGCCATCGGCTCGCTGCTGATGGAGGGCACCCCGGTGCGCCTGTCCGGCCAGGACTCGCAGCGCGGTACCTTCGGCCAGCGCCACGCGGTCCTGATCGACCGTGAGACGGGTCTCGACTACACCCCGCTGCTCTACCTCTCCGAGGACCAGGCGCGCTACAACGTCTACAACTCGCTGCTCTCCGAGTACGCGGTGATGGGCTTCGAGTACGGCTACTCGCTGGCCCGTCCGGACGCGCTGGTGATGTGGGAGGCGCAGTTCGGCGACTTCACCAACGGCGCGCAGTCGGTCATCGACGAGTACATCTCGGCCGCCGAGCAGAAGTGGGGCCAGACGTCCGGCGTCACCCTGCTGCTCCCGCACGGCTACGAGGGCCAGGGCCCGGACCACTCCTCGGCCCGTATCGAGCGCTTCCTGCAGCTCTGCGCCCAGAACAACATGACGGTCGCGATGCCGACCCTCCCGTCGAACTACTTCCACCTCCTGCGGTGGCAGGTGCACAACCCGCACCACAAGCCGCTGGTCGTCTTCACCCCGAAGTCGATGCTGCGCCTCAAGGCGGCGGCCTCGAAGGCGGAGGAGTTCACGAGCGGGCAGTTCCGCCCGGTCATCGGCGACGCCTCGGCGGACGCGAACGCGGTCCGCAAGGTCGTCTTCTGCACCGGCAAGGTCTACTACGACCTGGAGGCCGAGCGGGAGAAGCGCGGTGTCACGGACACGGCGATCATCCGGCTTGAGCGCCTGTACCCGCTGCCGGGTGCCGAGCTCCAGGCCGAGGTCAACAAGTACCCGAACGCCGAGAAGTACCTGTGGGTCCAGGAGGAGCCGGCGAACCAGGGTGCCTGGCCGTTCATCGCCCTCAACCTGATCGACCACCTGGACCTGGCGGTCGGCGCGGACGTCCCGGCCGGCGAGCGCCTGCGCCGCATCTCCCGCCCGCACAGCTCCTCCCCGGCCGTCGGTTCCGCGAAGCGGCACCAGGCGGAGCAGGAGCAGCTGGTCCGCGAGGTGTTCGAGGCGTGAGCCCCCGGCAGGCGTAGGCCCCCGGCAACGCACCAGAAGGGCCCGGTCCCCGTCACGGGGGCCGGGCCCTTCGGCGTCGCAGACCTGGGCCTTCGGCGGGCGTCAGCTCGCCTGGGGTTCGAAGTCCCAGTACGGGCGGTTGCGGGCGCGGGCGGAGATGGTGTGGACGTGCTGCCTGCCCAGGGTGGCCTCCAGGTCGGACAGCGCCTCCTGCTCGACCTTCTCGGCCTGCTGCCGGGAGCGCAGACCGCGCAGGTCGGCCGCGTGGGCGACGCGGGCGGAGAGCGTGAGGGGGTGGGTGCGGCCGAGGGTCTCGGTGGCCCGGGCGACGGTGGTCCTGCTCAGCTCCGCGGCGGACTCCGTCTCGCCGATGAGGTTGCGCAGCGCGGAGGCGTTGACGGCACAGCCGAGCGTGTACGGGTGGTACTCGCCGACGGCCGCGGTCATGCCGGCCAGCGCCTGCTCGATCAGGACGTGGGCGGCCTCGCGTTCACCGACGTTGCGCAGGACCAGCGCCTGGTTCGCTCGGGCGCCGACGGTGAACGGGTGCCCTTCCGCGAGGAGTTGCTCGTAGCGGGCCAGGATGGACTCACTGGTCTCGCGGGCCAGGTCGATGTCGCCGTGCTCACGGTTGAAACAGCTGTGGCTGACGGCGGCGGACAGCGTGCGCAGGTGGTTCTCGCCGAGTTTGCGCTCGTACCCGTCCAGCACCTGGGTGAGGAGCGCCCCGGCCGAGGCGCGCTCTCCGGTCCGCAACTGGCAGAGCGCCAGGTTGAGCTGGGCCCGCAGCGCGTCCGGACTGCCCAGGCCGCCGACGTGGCTGTACTCGCGGACGGTCCGCAGGTTGTTGGACTCGGCCTCCGCGTAGCGGCCCAGCAGCCTGAGGTCGATGGAGTAGGACACCTCGGAGAACAGGGTCATGAGGTGGCGGCCCGTCAGCACCAGGCGGCGGGTCTCCAGGGTCTGCCGGTCGGCCTCCATGGCCTCCTCGTAGCGGCCCATGAGCCGCAGCGTGTACCCCTTGTTGTTCAGGGCGTTGAGGGTCCGGGAGTCCTGCTCGCCGAGGAGTTCCCGGTAGGCCGGGTACAGCCAGTCGTCCAGTTCGAGGGCCTCCTCGTAACGGGCCAGTTCGCGGAGGTCGGCCCCCAGCCCGTTGGCCGCCCGGAGGTACTCCAGGGACCGCTCGCCGCCCCGGCGCAGGTGCTCCATGGCTTCCCGGTCGATCGCCTCGGTGTCCTCGAAGCGGCCCGCCGACCGCAGCAGGTTGGCGTAGTGGTGTGTGGCCTCCCACACCCGCGTGTCCGACTCGCCGAGCAGCTCGCGCCAGGCGTTCACGGTCCGCCTGCCGAGTTTCCAGCCCGAGGTGTACTCCCCCGCCCACCACATGTACCGCAGGCAGTTGAGAACCAGGTTCTGCACCTTGCGGTCCGTGCTGTTGAGGACGTCGGCGTACTTCAGGTGGGGGACGAGTTCCGCGTACGCCTCCCAGTTGCGGGTGTCGGTCGGACGGCCGGGGTCGGCCTCGGCCAGCGCGCGGCGCACCACGTCGATGAACTCCCGCCGGCTCGCCTCCGGCATGTCCTTGCCGACGATCTGGTGGACCATCCGGTGGAGGTACACCGCTTCACCGGGAGAGGGGATCTCCTCCGAGCCGGCCTCGTGGGACTCCAGCCGGACCACGGAGTACTGCCGCAGCTGGTTGATCGCCTTGTTCCACAGCAGCGGGTCGTCGAACAGCCGGGTGAGCTGCTCCGGGAGGTCTTCGGTGGACATCTCCCGCAACAGGCGCACCGGGATGAAGCCCGGCGCGAAGAAGGTGCACAGGCGCAGCAGGTCGACCGACTCGGGAACGGTCTCGCGGAGCTTGTTCAGCAGTATCGCCCACGCGGTCTGGAAGGCCAGCGGGAAGTCCGCCGACACCTTGACGACGTCGGGGTCGACGCCGTCCTCCAGCAGGGCGATGTAGTCCTCGACGGAGAGGTCCGAGTCGTTGAGCCAGCCCGCCGTCTGGTCCAGCAGCAGGGGCAGGTCCTCCAGGGCCTCGGCGAGCTGGTCGGCCTCCTGCTCGGTCAGCCTCGGCGCGCGGCGCCTGACGAAGGCGACCGACTCGTCACGGTCGTAGACGTTCACCTCCAGCAGCTTGCTGTTGTGCTCGCCCCACTCCGGGTTGCGGGAGGTGATGATCACGTGGCCGGGGCCGGTCGGGACCAGGTCCCAGATCTGCTCGGGCTCGTCGGCGCCGTCCAGGATCAGCAGCCAGCGGGAGTACGGGCTGCCCCGGCGCAGCGCGTCGCGGACCGCGCGCAGGCGTTCGCCGTACTCGTCGCCCGTGGCGAGGCCGAGTTTGGTGGAGAGTTCCGCGAGGACGCGGCGGTAGGTGACCCGGCTCTCCGCGTTGACCCACCACACCACGTCGTACTCGGAGCCGAAGCGGTAGACGTACTCCGCGGCCAGCTGGGTCTTGCCCACCCCCGGCATGCCGTGCAGCGTGATCACGCCCGCGCCCGGTTCGCTGCCCTGGAGGAGGTGGTACGCCTCGTTCAGCACCGGTTCCCGGCCCGTGAAACGCGTGTTGCGGCGCGGCACCCCGCCCCAGACCTCCGGCATCGAGGCCGGGAAGCGCGGGCCGCGGCTGCCCTCCGCCGACGGACGGGCCTCGGTGGGCAGGTCGAGCCGGTCCAGCAGGCGGCGCTCCGCCTCGTCGGCGCCCATGTTGGTGAGGTCGACCGGCGCCAGTACGGCGATGGCGGCGGGCACCTGGGTACTGGTGACGGACACCGCGGCGAACTTGCCGGGGTCCGGCGCGACCACCTCGCGCAGCGCCGCGTTCCACTCCTCGAAGGTCCGCGGGCCGAGCTGGAAGTACCGCTCACTGACCAGGATCAGGACGCGGCCCTCGGCGAGCGAGAGCCCGCGCAGCAGGTCCACCAGGGTCTCCTCGGCCGGGGAGTCCCAGCGCACGTAGACGACCCGGACCCCGCGCCGCTCCAGCCTGTCCCCGATCCACGCCGCCCAGGCCCGGTTGAACCCGGCGAAGCTGATCGTGACGGTCTGCCTCGCGGCCCCCCTCCCGGTCGGCCTGACCGGCGTACGAGTTTCAGACATGCGACGGCCTCCACGCGTAGACATAAAATCCTAGAACCTCGGTGCGGCTCTGGGGAGTCGGGCGACCTCGGAACCGAATACCTCAGCCTGTCGATCTTTGCGCAGCGGAGCCTGAGAAGTCGTCATTTCAGCGCGATTCCCCACGGGGCTGACGCTGTGTCCACAGCGCGCGTACCGCCTTCACGTACGCCTGCGCACGCGCCGTGTGCCCCGAGGGCGCCAAATGCGCGGCGAGCCGTTCGTGGGTGGCGGCCATCTCGTCCACGAACCGCCGGCCCGCCGGCGTCAGGTCGGGCGAGGCGACCAGCGCCGGCAGGGCCGCCCCCACCTGGGCGTGGTAGCGCGCGTACTCCGCCCACGCGGACTCGCTGTGCGCCGGTTCCCCGCCGAGCGCCCGGCGCTGGAAGAAGTCCGCGAGGGCGAGGTGCGAGTAGGCGCCCTGGAAGAGCCCGTCGTACGGCCGCGGGTCCGGGCGCCAGGGGGCGAAGTACCGGGCTTCCGGTCCCGCCCGGTGCAGCTCCACCAGCTCGCTGAGCGCCGCCAGTTTGGTGTGCTGGAACTCGTGGACGAGGGTCGCCGCGAAGGCGGCCGGGGTGGCGGGGAGGCTGCTGAGCAGCGCCCCGAACGCCTCCCGCCGGGTTCCGCTGCAACTGCCCCGGCCCGCCGAGCCCGGTGGCATCTCCAGGGGGACCAGGCACCGCAGCAGGGCCAGCGCCTCGGTCAGGCGTCCCTCGCCGCCCGTGCGCAGGGCGGCGGCCGTGCCGGTCCAGCTCTGCAGCCACCGCTTGCGTTCGGCGTCGTCCGGGGCGGCCGGGCCGCTGAGGGCGTACTGGTCGGGTTCGCGGGGCGGGACGCGGTAGGGGTCGAGGTCGTCCAGGGGGACGGGGGCGGCCCCGGGGACCAGGCCGGGGAGCGCGTACGCCGAGGTCCAGGCGAGGGAGCCGGACCAGGCGCCGCTGCCGTGCTCCAGGAAGACGGGGGTCCGGTCGAGCGTCAGCCGGCCCTGGCCGTACGCCACCCGGACCCGGGGGCCGGCCGTGCGCAGGGCACCCAGCGAGGGCAGCACCAGCAGCCCGTCGCGGGCCGTCAGGTCCGTGGTGAAGCCGATCCCGGCACGGGCCGCGGCGACCGCCGCCACGGCACTGAAGTAGTCTAGGTCGCGCGCGAGTTCACGCCGCCGCTCGTCGACGGGGACCCCGCTGCGCGGATCGAGCGCGGCCAGACACCGCCGGGCCCAGGGCCCGAGCAACGGATGACAGAGCCTGACCCGAGCCACCGAGCCGTGAACCCCGGCCGCCCCGGAAGCCCCCTCCCCTCCCCACAAGCCCGACGCGGCGCCCCCCGCCGGGACACGGGGTGCAACAGCCCTCGCCGACGAACCGGAAGCAGCAGCCCCGGCCGACGAAACACCCCCTAGACCGGCCCCGGCGGCCCCGTTCCGGGCGGACGAACCGGGCGCGGCGACCCATCCCGCGGTCCCGGAAACCCCAGCGCCCGCCGACGCACCGGGCGCAGCACCCCCCACACCGGCCCCGGGAACACCGGCCCCCGCCGACGCACCGGGCGCGGCGGTACCCTTCCGAGCCCCGGGGACGGCGGTTCCCTCCCCAGGTCCGGGGACGGCGGGCCCCGGCGAGGGGCCGGGTGCGGTGGCCGGCGTGGTGCGGTCGGCCTCGGTCAGCAGGGCCCAGTCGGCCCGTAGGCGTGCCTTCGCCGCCGGTGGGCACAGGGCGGGGTCCGCTGCCTGCACCGCGTCCAGTACGGCGCGCAGCAGGAGCAGCCGCCGGGTGTCCTGGTCCCGGATCAGCAGGGCGAGCGTGTCGGCGCCGCCCTCCGTGCGCCCGAGTTCGGCGAGGACCGGTTCCGGGACCTCCGGAAACATCACGGGGTGCCCCCTTCGCGAGAGGCCGGGGCGGGCACCGCGTCCACGGTGAGCCGGCCGGACACGTGTCGGATGAGTCGCTGCAGGTCGGCGCAGTACACGGAGGGGTTGCGGAAGCCGTGTCCGGCCCGGTAGCGGTGGGCGTAGTGCCCGCCGCCGCACACGGTCAGCAGCGGGCAGGCCCGGCAGTCGTCGGCGAGGGCCGCCGCGCCCGTCTGCCGGGCGGCGACCCCCGGGTGGCGTGCCGCGTCGTCGAAGGCGTGCCGGAAGACGTCCAGGCCGGTCCGGGCGGCGCCCTCGTACGCCGACTTCAGCGAGTCGACCTGTTCGATCGACCCGTCGGTCTCCACCACGAGCGCGTCGAAGGGGGCCAGCCCCAGGGACTCGGTCGCCGCGGGCAGGCCGAGCAGCAGGGCGAGGCACTCCTCGAACAGCCGGACCCGGGTCTCCCGGTGCCCCGCGGACCACCAGCGGTCGAAGACGGCGCAGAGCCAGTCGCCGTACCGGACCTCCCCCCAGTGCGGCGGCGGCGCCGACCAGTTGCCGTGCGGCAGGAGCAGGTCCAGGGCGGGCGGCCGGAGTTCGAGGAGGGAGTCGTACGTCTCCACCGGGTCGAGGGTGGGGTCGACGACGGTCAGGACGCCCGCGTACGACGCCGGGAAACGTTCGGCGACCAGGAGGGCCCCGCGGGCCGCGGCGGGCCAGGACGGCCGCCCGGCGTGGTCGACGCGACGCGCGTTGTGCTCGGCGCGGCCGCCGTCGAGGCTGATGCCGATCCGGATGCCGTGCCGGGCCAGGACGGTGAGACGGTCCTCGGTGAGGAGGGTGGCGTTGGTCTGGACGGTGGGCAGGACCACGCAGCCGGCGGGCAGCCGCGTGCGTACGGCCTCGGTGAAGCGGGCGAGGGTACCGGCGCCCGCCAGCAGCGGCTCGCCGCCGTGCAGGACCAGGGAGACCGCGGTCAGACCGTGGGTGCGCGCGTGTTCGGCGATGCGGTCGGCGGTGCGCTCCAGGACGGCGGGCGCGGCGGCCGCAGGGCGGGTGCGCCAGGTGCGGTCCGGGCCCTCGTAGAGGTAGCAGTAGGTGCAGGCCAGGTTGCAGCGGCCGTGCACCTTGACGATGAACTGGCGGAAGGGGTGACCGGTCGTGGACACTCCAGCACCCCCATGCCGTACGCCGTTCCCGCCGTATCAGGCCGCTTTCCCGGTCGGAGACCGGACGCAAACCCGTTGCGATCGAAATCGCCTTTTTCTGATTACATTTGACCGAACGCGACCGACCGGTACTGCGGCAGATGCCTCACAACCAGCGCAAGCAGCGTAATGAGCGCAAGGTCCGCTTCACATCGCGTTGTTGAAGCCCCAGAGCATCTCGCTGGGCCGTGCCGTCCGCTCCCGCAGCGCGTCCAGCACTTCGCGCAGGACCGGATGCTCGACGGTCCTCAGCTCCTCCAGGTCCAGCCCGAGCAGATCCGGCAACGGCTCACCGGCCGCCGGCGACGCCTCGTCCCGTTCACTCATGTCCCCGTTCCCTCCACTCGGTTGCGCGTTCAGTCCAGCTCGGCCAGCCGCTCGGCGGTGTCCCGAGCCGTCGGCGTCCCCGTGGGCAGCGTGCCCTCGGGCAGCCGTGCCCACTCCGCGCGGGCGGCGCGGTAGGCCTCGCGGGCGGCCCGTGGGCGCGCGGCCGCCTCGTAGGACATACCCCGCCAGTGGTGGGCCTGAGCCCCCAGCTCCACCGCTTCCTGACGGCCCCGCTCGGTACGGGCCGCGGCCTCCGCCTCCCGGGCCGACTCGGCGGCGAGCCGGAACGCGTCCACGGCCTCGTCGAGCCGGGCCGGACGGCCGAGGCTGCGGTAGGCCTCGTACTGCGTCTGCCCCAGGTCGAGCCGGCAGCGTGCGGCCAGCAGCGGATCGTCCGCGGCGGCCGCCGCGTGCGCCGCCAGCCCGAAGAGGTGCTCCGCCTCCCGCAGGTCCACGCGGTCGCCGCGCTGCCGGTAGCGCAGGATCAGGGCGCGGCCCAGCAGCAGCAGCCGGTGCCCGGTGTCGCGGTGGCCGGCCGGGGTCTCCCGGCGGCAGTCCCGCAGGACGCGGATCGCCTGGGACAACGGCGCCCACGCCCGGTCGCCGCCCTCCGAGGCCGCCCGCCGCAGCAGGGCCTCGCCCCACTCGGCCAGGACCTGGGAGTAGCCGGGGTCGTCCCGCGGCATGTCCGCCGCCGCGCTCGCGAACGCGTCCGCCGCCTCCCGGAGTTCACGCGGGTCGCCGGTCTCGGCGTGGCGGGCGACCCGGATGCGCCCGGCCCGCAGGTGCAGGGCGGCCCGCTGACCGCGCCTGCGGGTGACCGCGAGGCTCTCGTCGACCCGGTCCTGGGCCTCGTCGAGGGCGCCGCCCGCGCGCAGCAGGGCGTCCACCAGGTCCAGCCGCACCCGGACCCGGTCCGGGGCCCCGGGGGCGGACTCCAGGGCGTCGCGCAGCGAACGGGAGGCCTGTTCGGCGTAGCCGCGGGCCTGTTCGGGGTCGGAGGTGGCGTCGGACAGGCGCAGCAGGACCCGGCCGTGGGCCAGCGGCAGTTCGGGCGGCCGGTGCCTGCGGTCCGGCCAGGCGTCGGCGAACGCCTCCAGCATGCCGACCGCGCCCTGGAGCAGCGCGCTGTCCCCGCCCAGCCGCCACTGCGCCTCCAGCGCGCCGACCCGTTCCAGCGTCAGCCGCAGCGCCTCCTGCTGGTCGAGGTCGGGGGCGCCGCAGGCCACCGCGTACTCCCGGTCGGCGCGGCGCAGCAGGTCGAGGGCGCCGGCCCGGTCGCCGCGGCGCCTGCGGTCGGTGGCGGCGGCCCCCAGCACCCGGGCCAGCACCGCGCGTTCGCGGCGCGCGTGCGGATGCGCCACGGCCCGCTCCGCGGCCTCCTCGGCCTCGCGCAGCAGGTCGGCGCCGCCCTGCACCTCCCACAGCCGCAGGGTGCAGACGGCGTACTGCGCCCACAGCTCCGGGTCCGCCCCCGGCGGTTGCTCGTGCTCGGTGGCGCCGCGCAGCAGCTGCACGGCGTCGATGAGGTCCTGCACCATGCCCTCGGTGTCGAACCGGACGAGCAGCGCGCGGGCCCGGCCGACGGCCTGGTGCGTGGGGCGTTCCCCCGGTCGTAGGGCGGTGTCGCGGCCGCCGAAGAGACGGAACTGCTCGGGCAGCGGCATGAAGCGTTCGAGCACCCGGGCGGCGACCTCCGCGAAGGGCTGCGGAACCAGGGTGGCGTCCCCGTGGTCGCCGTTGCGGGCCGGGTAACCGGTGCCCGGCGGGGGGTACGGGCGCCCGGAGCCGCCGTCGCCGAGCTGGGCGAGGGCGAGGGCCGGGAAGTTGGGGCCGCCCTTGCCGAAGCGCTGCTCGATGTACTCGGAACAGTGCTTGAGGACGAGCAGCGCCTCGTCGCGGCCGAGGGTGGACAGCAGCGCCTCCTGCACCTCGGGCTCCGTCTCGTACCACTGGGTGCCGTCCGGGCCGTGGTCCTCGCGGGCGCGGGTGACCAGGCCGCCGAGCAGCACCTCGGCGAGTTCCGAGGGGCCGGAGTCGGGCAGCATGGTGCGCTGGACGAGCTGCATCACCGGGAGGCAGAGCGGGGCCGCGGCCAGGTAGACGGCGAGGCGGCCGGCGCTCGGGGAGGCCGTCGACCGGAACCTGCTGACCCGCTCGATCGCCGACAGGGCGCGCCCGGGACGGGTCGACGGGGCGGGCGGCTGGTCCGCGCGGACCCAGCCGACGGCGCCCGCCACCGGCCCGGCGCCGATCCCGGCGAGGAGCCTCGCCCACGCCCCGAGCGCCACCGGCTCGGGCGGCAGCACCGGCACGGGTACTGCACCGCGGGGACCGCTCGCGGCGCTCCCGGCCGGGGTGCGCACCCGGAGCGCGGTGGCGCCGCCCAGCGTCTCGCCACGGCTCAGCTCCCCGTAGGTGACCGGGAGCCGGGTGCGGCTCCACATCCGCTGCGGCAGCGGCTGGAGCACGGCGACCGGGGCCTGCCGGGACAGGTGGTGCAGCAGCCGGTGGGCGCGGCCGCTGCGCCACAGCGGGCCGGCGCAGTCGCTGACCAGGACGGTGATACGGCGGCCCGTCGGGTCGCTGAGGCGGTCGGCGGTGTGCAGCGGGGCGGCGTGCGCGTCGGCGCTGCGGCCGAGGGTGGCCTCGCCGTCGGGGCCGGTGTGCAGATGGCTGACCTGGATGTCGGCGAAGGCGCCCAACTGACTGAACACCTGTACCAGTTCGTCGAACATGCGGTCCCAGACCCGCATCGACGGCGAGGCCTCCAGGACCAGTTGGAGGCGGGCGTCCCCCCGGGTCACCGCGCGGTACACGGGCAGGACCAGGCCGCCCGCGCGGGCGCTCTGTTCGGCGGTCCCCGTCTCGTCCAGTTCGGTGCGCAGCGGCGGAGCAGCACTGCGGTAGGCCTGCAACGGCCGCAGGGCGCGCTGGAGTTCGAGTGGCGCGGGCAGTGCGGGCGCCGCCGGCACGCCGACCGGCAGCCCGGTGATCCGCCCGACGGCCGCGCCGCGCGGGACGCCGTGCTGCTGCGGCACCGGGTACAGGGCCGCCCGGCGCTCGGCCCCGCCCTCCCCGACGACGGCCAACGGCGGTCGGACCGGCCGGTCCCCGCCCCCTGCGGACGGCACGTCCCCCGGCGGTGCCTTCGGCGGCACGACGGCCCCCACGGCCGGTCCCGGCCGGGCACCGGAATCCGGCGCACCGTCCGCCGCCCCGGTCCCGGACCGCGCGTACCGGGCCAGCCACAGGGCATCGCTCAGCCCCTCGGCATCCGGATCGAGCCCGACCTCCCGCAACCGCCGCACGAACTCGACCAACGGATCACCGTCGCCCCCAGGGTCACGCCCCGGCTCGACCGGGACCTGCCCCGAGCCGCCCACCCCGCCCTGCCCCGCCCCGGCCGGGACGGCGTCTGGGACGGAGGACGCGCGGTCCTGGGCGAGTGCAGTCCGGCCGGGGGCGGACCCACCACGGCCCGGGTCGGGTGAGTCATGGCCAGGGGCGGGCGGGGCGTGGTCCGGGGTGGGTGGTGCGTGGTTTGTGGCGGGCGGGGCGTGGTCCGGGTCGGGTGGGACGGGGCCGTTTCGCGGTGCTGCGTCCGGCATCAGCGGCTCACCTCGGGCGGTCGAGTCGCTGGATGAGCAGGTCGGCGAGGCGGTCACGGCTGGGCGGGGCGGCCGCGTCGGTGAGATAGATCGCGTTCAGCAGCTGGTCGGTGGCGAGGAGCTCACTGCGGGAACGCTCGAGGAACCGGTTGATCAGGTCGTCGCCCGCGCGTGCCGCCTCGTCGCCGAGGTGGGCGCGGACGAACGTGGCGAGCCGGTTGTGGTCGGGGCGGTCCAGCTGGAGGTGGATGCAGCGGCGCATCAGCGGCGCCGGGAAGTCCCGTTCGCCGTTGCTGGTCAGGACCACGAACGGGAAGGCGCGGCAGCGCACCCGGCCGTCCCGGACCCGCACCTTGGTGCCGTCGGCGGTGAGCACCTCCGCCTCGCCGTCCGGCAGCCGGTCGGCGATCCGCTGGAGCTCGGGTATCTCGAACTCCCCTTCCTCCAGTACGTTCAGGAGGTCGTTGGGCAGGTCGATGTCGCTCTTGTCGAGTTCGTCGATCAGCAGCACGCGAGGCGTGTCGGAGGGGAGCAGGGCGGTGCCCAGCGGGCCGAGGCGGATGTAACTCCCGATCGCCTCGACGGCGCCCGGGGTGCCGCCCGCCGCGCCGTACCCGCCCTGCGCGGCGATCTGGACGTCCTGGAGCCGGGCGATGGCGTCGTAGTGGTAGAGGCCGTCGCGCAGCGCGGAGCGGCTGACGATGGACCAGCGCAGCACGTCCCCCAGGCCCAGTTCGTACGCGACGGAGTGCGCGAGTGTGCTCTTGCCCGCCCCCGGGCTGCCGGTGACGAGCAGTGGACGGCGCAGGTAGAGCGCCGCGTTGATCATCTCCAGTTCCTCGGCGCCGGGCCGGTGCAGCTCGGCCAGGTGCCGGTGCGCACCGAGCCTGCGGTCCCGCGAGCCGTCGCCGCCGTCCGCCGCGTCCCGGCCGGAGAAGTCCCGCCAGGGGGGCGGCGGGGGCAGCCTGTTCATGCCGTCGTGGGGTTCCCCGGCGCCTCGGTAGATGAGCCACTCACTGGATTCGGTCATGTCCGGTCCTCGTCGTCACTCGTCCGTCCCGTACCCACGGCAGCCGTCGAACGTGCTTCACGTTATCGACCCTCAGCACAGCCCGTAAGGGCCTCACACCGGGCGCGCGCGTTCACGGCGCCTCCAGCAGGTCCCCCGCACCGGGCAGGGGGTGGTGCGGATCGTCGTACAGGAGAGCGATGTCCTTGGCCCAGAACGCCTCCGTGAGCCCCTCGCGCACCTGTTTGCGCAGGCCGTGCACCAGGTCGGGCAGCGCCCAGGCGCCGTCCGCGTCGTCGACGGTCATCCGGGCGCCCCGGTGGAACTCCCCGCACACGGAGTCCGTACGGCGGGTCCAGCGCCGCCACAGCACCACCCCGTACCCGGCCCGGACGATCCGGCCGAGGGCGGTGGCGTCGTCCGGATAGCGCAGGTCGCCCTGGCGGCACAGCACCGGGACGGTGCCGGGCGCGAGGGCGCGCAGCACCGCGACCTCCGACACCGGGCGGCGCACCGCGTCGTCGCAGTCGAGTATCTCGGCCCTGGCCCGGGTCACGGCCCGCTCGCCCTCCGGGTGCGCGGGGTGCCAGCGGGCCCGGCGGTCGGCAGCCTCGTCGACGCCGGGGAACCCGGCCCCGTAGCCGTGCGGTGCACCGCCCTGGAGTTCGCCGCCGCCGAGTTCACCGCCGTCGAGTTCGTCACTCCGGAGTTCGCCGCCCTGGAGATCGCCGCCCTGGAGATCGTCGCCCTGGAGATCGTCGCCCTGGAGATCGTCGTACCAGCCGTCCTCGCCGGTCAGTTGGTCGCGGTCCTTGCAGCGGACCACCACCGGCCGCTCGGCGCCGAGCGGCTCCGCGCCCGGCCGCAGCCGCCATTCGTCCACCGGCAGGTCGAGCAGCAGGTGCGGCAGGGCCGCGTGCAGCGGGACGGGCCGGCCGGGTTCGTCACAGCGCCGGAAGGCCTCGGCGAGCGGCCCGGCGACCTGCGCGGCGAGGTCGGCCAGCGGGGCGCCCTGCCCGTCGTCCAGCCGGGTCACCTCGCCGTCCGGCCGGAGCACCGCGACCGACCAGTCGCAACGGTCGCGGTTCCAGGCCAGGTGCTCCACTTCGAGCAGGACGGACTGGTCGAGCCCGATGTCACGGGGATGCGCCCGCCCCTCCCCGGCCATCGGGTCCCCGGCCCGGTGCGTCACCAGCTCGCCGGTCCGGTGCGCCAGGGCCGCCTCGGCCGCCGCCTCCCCGGCCCGGTGGTCGGCGCGGTCGCGGCCCGGGCGTACGCGCTGCCGGTCACCGAGGTGCTGGGCGCGCCTGCGGGCGAGTTCGCTGCGGTAGTCGCTGTCCAGGCGGGTCGCGGCCTGCCTGATCCACTCCCACAGGGCCTGTTCGGCGGCGAGCACGAAGGGCGTGACGGGACGCTCGGCGGTCATCACACGCATCGCGTACTCGGTGACCAGCCGGAGCGCGCCGTCGTGGCGCACGTTCTCGTAGAGCGCGCCGAGGCCGTCGCGCCAGCCGCGCGGTGCGGGCGAGAAGGTCGGCAGCCGGAAGCCGGGCAGCGAGTGGAGGATGTCGAGGAGTCCCCGGGTGCTGTCCGGTGGCGGCAGGTCGGCGAGCCGGCCGAGCAGTTCGACCCGCTCGTGCGGGCTCAGCGTGCGGCCCGGACGGGCGCCGAGTTCGGCCTGGAGGTCGGTCCAGGTGGGGCGCCCCGAGTCGCTGGGCTGCTGCCGGTCGCGGTGGTGGCGGTCGTGGGCGTGGCAGACGGCCTGGTAGAGGTCGTGCTGGTAGGGGTCGTGGTGACGCAGGCCGTGCCGGTACAGGTCGTGCGGCCGGGCGTTCGGCGCCGCCACCGGGAGGGTGCGCAGCCGTTCGATGCCGATCGACGTGCCGCCCGGCCCGTGGTCCGAACGCGACTTGAGCACGCCGACGACCTCGCCGCGCACCGGGTCGATCACGGGACCGCCGGAGACGCCGAGCGGCAGTTCGTTCGCGCCCAGGCGCATCTGGGCGCCCGCCGACCAGCCGCCGATGGTGCCGTGCACGGTCAGGAAGCCGTCCAGGGGCTGCGGGCGGCCCTGGAAGGGGGCCCAGCCGGCGTAGAAGACCCGGCCCTCGGTGTAGTGCGGCATCGGCCGCTCGGAGACGTACACGCACGCGTGGTCCACCGGCTCGCGCAACCGGACCAGGGCCAGGTCGGGGGCGGGCCAGCTGCCCTGGACGGGGCCCTCGACCTGCTCCGGGAGGGTGGCCGCGACCTTGCCGGGTACGGCGCGCGGCTCGTCGTAGGGGCCGGTCTGATAGATCACGGTGACCTCGCCCCCCTCTCCGCCGTGGATCACATGAGCGCAGGTCAGCACCCAGTTGGGTGCGACGAAGAAGCCGCTGCCGAGGAACGCCCCCGACTCCTCCGGGGCATACCCGACGCCCGTGCGGTGGATGCGTACGGTGGCCGCCGTGACGAGTTCACGCAGCGCATGGTGGGCCGGATCCCAGCCGCCGGATGCGCCCCCGTCGTACCCGTCCGTCATGCCGCGCCCCCCGGACCGGCCCCTTGGACGCCCCCGTGCACCAAGCCGCCACGGGACGCGCCCGCGCGGGGCCGTGAGCGGCCGCGGGCGACATCACCGCCCCCGCCACCAGGCCCCGCCGTTCCGTCATCGTCCCGCCCGTCGGTTCCTACCGGACCACCCCAGGCCCGCATATCCGGCCCCACCGGACCACCACCACCCCGCCCGCCCCGATCCCCCGGACCCGCGCCGGACGCCCCCTCCGGACCGGACGGCCCCCCACCGGGCCGACCCTCCGGACCCACCGAACCACCACCGGGCCGACCCCCCGGACCAGCCGACCCACCACCAGACCCACCCCCCGGACCAGCCGACCCACCACCAGACCCACCCCCCGGACCAGCCGACCCACCACCGGGCCGACCGCCCGGATGCCGACCGCCCGGATCAGGTGGGCCGTCTCCCTTCCAGGTGAGGGTCACGGTGATGGCGGCCTTCGCCTCCCCGTCGGCGAGCAGTCCCACCACCTTCCCGGCCTTCGCGGTCAGCTCGATCCCGAACTCGACGCTCACCTCGTCGGGCCGCACGGCGCGCAGCGGCTCGGCGAGCGACCGCGCGACCCCGTTGACCAGCGCGCCGAGGCTCTCGACACTCGCCTCGACGCGTTCGGTCAGCCCGGTGTCCGTGAACGACAACTCCCCCGACGGCACCTCCAGTTCCGCGGCCCCCGAGATCCGCGCCCACACGGGTGTGCCGTCCGGCAACCGCACCCGCGCGATCCGCGTGACGTCCTGCTCCATACCGCTCCCCCGCTCCCCCGTATCCCCGAGCCCCGTGTGCTCCCTACGCCGTACCGTTCGTGGTTTCCCGCCCTCTCCGCACGGGAAGACACCGCCGTTCCCATCCCACGGGGAAAGAGTCCTTCCCCCGGAAGGGGAGCCCTACCCTTCGCCGACGGCACGCCTTCGCCCTCCGCCTAGGCTGATAGGTGCCCATCACCGGGCATCCACACAGGCATGCAGGAGAGCGACCCATGTACTTCACCGACCGAGGCATCGAGGAACTGGAGAAGCGGCGCGGCGAGGAAGAGGTCACCTTCGAGTGGCTCGCGGAACAACTCCGCACGTTCGTCGACCTGAATCCCGATTTCGAGGTCCCGGTGGAACGCCTGGCGACCTGGCTGGCCCGCCTGGACGACGAGGACGAGGAGTAGGACGGGGGCAGGGCGAGGAGCAGGACGAGGGTGAAGCGCCCCGGGCCGGTCAGTCCCGGGGCAGCAACGTCTCGTACGACAGCTCCAGCACCCCGTGCACCACCAGCACCACCCCCGCCGCGATCCACGGCACATTGCGCCGCCGGGCACCCCAGATGACGGTCGGCAGCCCCACGCACACCTCACCCCACGCCACGCCGGACCGGTCCATCGGCATGCCCTCACGCTAAGCGTTTCGTCCCCACTTCGCCCGTTGTGTCACCTACGCCTTCGCGCCCGCCGTCAACTCCGCGGCCGGCCCCTCCTGCGAAAGAGCGCCTTGACTTCGCACGGCCACGATATATCGTGTTTCTGGAAGACGCGATATGGCGCGAACTGCCAGCCGGCACCCGCGTCCACATCCAGCCGCATGCCCGGCCGAGGGAGGTCCGCACCATGTCCGAGTGGTCCGTCGCTGAACCCAGGAAGCTCACCTTCGACACCCCCGTGAGCGATCTGCATGTCCGCGTCGTCAACGGAACGGTCAACGTCGTGGGCGCGGACGAGGGTTCCGCCCGACTGGAGATCTCCGAGATCGAGGGACCGCCCCTGATCGTCACGCACCAGGACGGCACGCTGACCGTGGCCTACGAGGACCTGCCCTGGAAGGGCTTCCTCAAGTGGCTCGACCGCAAGGGCTGGCGCCGCCGCGCCGTCGTCTCGCTGACCGTCCCGGCGGACACCCACGTGGAGGTGGGCGTGGTCGGAGCCGCCGCGGTCGTCTCGGGGATCAGCGGCACCTCGGTGGTGAAGGGCGTCACCGGCGACACCACCCTGGTCGGCCTCTCCGGCGAGGTCCGCGCGGACACCGTCTCCGGCAATCTGGAGGCCCAGGCGGTCACCGGCGACCTGCGGTTCAACTCCGTCTCCGGCGACCTGACCGTGGTCGAGGGGTCCGGCTCCGCCGTACGCGCCGAGTCGGTGAGCGGCTCCATGATCATCGACCTGGATCCGGACGGCCCCACCGACGTCAGACTGACCAGCGTCTCCGGCGAGATCGCCATCCGGCTGCCGCACCCGGCCGACGCCGAGGTGGAGGCCAACACCGCGAGCGGCACGATCTCCAACGCCTTCGACGGACTGCGCGTGCACGGCCAGTGGGGCGCCCACAAGATCACCGGCCGCCTCGGCGCGGGCAACGGCAAGCTCCGCGCCACCACGGTCTCCGGCTCCATCGCCCTGCTGCGCCGGCCGCCCAAGGAGGACGAGGACGAGAAGTCGGCCTGGGAGGCCACGCCCCCCACGGAACCGACCCCGGCCGCCCCCTCCGCCCCGGCCGGCGGCACGACTGACGGCACGACTGACGGTACGACCGACAAGAAGGTGCTCTGACATGCCCCCCGTCTTCGCCCACGGCCGCCTCCGCCTCTACCTGCTCAAGCTGCTGGACGAGGCTCCGCGCCACGGCTACGAGGTGATCCGGCTGCTGGAGGAGCGCTTCCAGGGCCTGTACGCCCCGTCGGCCGGCACCGTGTACCCCCGCCTGGCCAAGCTGGAGGCGGAGGGCCTGGTCACCCACACCACCGAGGGCGGCCGCAAGGTCTACGCCATCACGGACGCCGGCCGTGCGGAACTGGCGGACCGGAGCGGCGAGTTGGCCGACCTGGAGCTCGAGATCCGCGAGTCGGTGGCCGAGTTGGCCGCCGAGATAAGGGCCGATGTGCGCGGCGCTGCCGGTGACCTGCGCCGCGAGGTGCGCGCGGCCGCCTCCGAGGCCCGGCGCGGCAGCGGCGGCACGAGCGCCGGTGAGTCCACCGACCTGGGGGACAAGGAGTCGTGGCGGGCCGCGAAGGAGGAGATGCGCCGCGTCAAGCAGGAGTGGAAGGAGCAGGCCCGCCGCGCGAAGGACGAGAGCCGCCGGGCCCGTGACGAGGCCCAGCGGGCCCGCCGGCAGGCCCAGGAGGCCCAGACGCACGCCCGCGCCCAGGCCCAGGAGGAGATGCAGCGCATCGCCCGCAGAGTGCAGGAGCACGTCCAGGACCACTTCGCGCGCGGTGACTGGCCGACGGGCGTCCGCGAGGGACTGAGCGAACTCGTCAAGGAGTTCGGGGAGTTCGGGAAGGACTACGGCAAGGGGTTCGGCAAGGACTTCGGTTTCGGCCGCCCCGAGCAGGAGGCGGGGACGGGACCGGACCTGCGCAAGCCGGCCCAGGCACCGTCGCCGGAGTACTCGGACACACCGGAGGACTTCCCCGCGGAGTACGTCCCGTCGTGGGCGCACGGCGACGAGACCGACACCGGTGACCCGGCCCGTGACCTCGACCGGCTCCTGGACCGCTTCCGCGACGACATCCGGGACGCGGCCCGCGACCACGGCGTCACCCCCGAACAGCTCCGCGACGCCCGCGGCCAGCTGTCGACGGCGGCGGCACGCATCGGGGCGCTGCTGCGCACCCCGAAGCGCTGACGGAGGAGCCGGTGCGGCCGCCGTTCACTGGTTCGTGAGGACGATCTTCCCGAACACGTCGCCGGAGGCCAGCCGCTCGAAGCCCTCACGGGCACGGTCGAGCGGCAGCAGTTCGTCGATGACGGGGCGCACACCGGTGGTGGCGCAGAAGGCCAGCAGGTCCTCCAGTTCGTCCTTGGTGCCCATGGTCGAGCCGACGACCTTCAGTTCCAGGAAGAAGATCCGGGTCAGCTCGGCGTGCGAGGGGCGGTCGCCGCTGGTGGCGCCGGAGATGACGAGGGTGCCACCGGGGCGCAGCGACTTCACCGAGTGGGACCAGGTGGCGGCGCCGACGGTCTCGATGACGGCGTCCACCCGCTGCGGCAGCCGGGCGCCCGGCTCCACCGCCTCGACGGCACCGAGCTCCAGGGCCCGCTTACGCTTGGCCTCGTCGCGGCTGGTGGCGAAGACCCGCAGTCCGGCGGCCCTGCCGAGGACGATGGCGGCCGTGGCGACCCCACCGCCGGCGCCCTGCACCAGCACGGAGTCGCCGGGCCGTACGCCGGCGTTGGTGAAGAGCATCCGGTACGCCGTCAGCCAGGCGGTCGGCAGGCACGCGGCCTCCGCGAAGGACAGCTCCCTGGGCTTGGGCAGAATGTTCCAGGTGGGCACGGCGACCTGTTCGGCGAAGGTGCCCTGGTAGCGCTCGGTGAGGATGGACCGGGGCTCGTTCGGGCCGACCCCGTGACCGCTCTGCCCGATCACGGAGTGCAGGACGACCTCGTTGCCGTCCTGGTCGACGCCCGCGGCGTCGCACCCGAGGATCATCGGCAGCCGGTCCTCCGGGAGGCCGACGCCGCGCAGGGACCAGAGGTCGTGGTGGTTGAGGGAGGCGGCCCGCACATCGACGGTACTCCAGCCGGGCCGGGCGGTCGGGGCGGGACGGTCCCCCAACTCGAGGCCGGAGAGCGGCTGGTCGCGGTCGATTCGGGCGGCGTAGACGGCGAACATAGGCCCGACGATAGGTTCCCGGCGCCGGGCGCGAAACCGGGGGCCGCTGTGACACATCCCCTCTTGCACTCCGGCCGGGGCGCTGGGAACCGCGCGCTCGGCGCCCACCCACCGGGGCGGCGGCCACCGGCACAGCGGTCACCTCGTGAACACCCGATCGGGTGGGCGGGTGGGCAGAAGAACGGCCTCGCCCGGGCAGAGCGAGGCCATTCAGGTCAGCGGCGCGCGACCCCCTCGGCCCGCGCGGCGGCCGCCACCGCCGCGGTCACCGCGGGTGCGACGCGCTCGTCGAAGGGAGACGGAATGACGTAGTCGGCGGCCAGATCGTCGCCGACCACCGCCGCCAGCGCCTCCGCCGCCGCGATCTTCATCCCCTCGGTGATCCGGGAGGCCCGCACCTGGAGGGCACCGGCGAAGATCCCGGGGAACGCCAGCACGTTGTTGATCTGGTTCGGGAAGTCCGACCGTCCGGTGGCCACGACCGCCGCGTACTTGTGGGCGACGTCGGGGTGGACCTCGGGGTTCGGGTTGGCCATGGCGAAGACGAAGGAGCCCTCCGCCATGGAGGCGACGGCCTCCTCGGAGACCGTGCCGCCGGAGACGCCGATGAAGACGTCCGCGCCGGCCAGCGCGTCCTCGAGGGTGCCCTTGAGCCCGGCCTTGTTGGTGAACCCGGCGACCTGGCGCTTGACGTCGGTGAGGTCGTCGCGGTCGGCCGAGATGATGCCCTTGCGGTCGGCGAGGGCGACGTCGCCGATACCGGCCTCGACCAGCATCTTGGCGATGGCGACCCCGGCCGCGCCGGCGCCCGAGATCACCGCCCGCAGCTGCCCGATCTCCCGCCGGCTGAGCCGGGCCGCGTTCCGCAGCGCCGCCAGCGTGACCACGGCGGTGCCGTGCTGGTCGTCGTGGAAGACCGGGATGTCCAGCCGCTCCTGGAGCCTGCGCTCGATCTCGAAGCACCGCGGTGCCGAGATGTCCTCCAGGTTGACTCCGCCGAAGGAGGGGGCCAGCCGGACGACGGTCTCCACGATCTCGTCGACGCCCGTGCAGTCGAGGGCGATCGGGACCGCGTCCACGCCGCCGAACTGCTTGAAGAGGATCGCCTTGCCCTCCATCACGGGAAGGGAGGCCTCGGGACCGATGTCCCCGAGGCCGAGCACGGCCGTGCCGTCGGTGACGACGGCGACGACGGACGACTTCCAGGTGTAGTCGTTGACCAGCTCGGGCTGTTCCGCGATCGCGGTGCACACGCGCGCGACTCCGGGCGTGTACGCGAGGGAAAGGTCGTCCTTGTCACGGAGCGGCACGGTGGCCTGCACAGCCATCTTGCCGCCGCGGTGCAGCGCGAACGCCGGATCGAAGGAATCGAGGGGCTCAGCCCCGCCGTCCTGGTCCGTCGTGCTGTCGCTGCGAGGATTGACGATCTCCGCTGCCACTTGTCTTACCCCTTAGGTATGCATGGTTTGAGGGTCGGCCACTCCCGGTGAGGGGGTGGGCGGGCACCGCGCAGAGCCCGATCACTGATACGTACGAGGTGGCACGTACGAGCACCTGCGCGACGGGCGCGCCGCACACGCGCCCTGAGCCCCGGATGAGGGGTGTAATGACCCTTCTTACCGGACGGGCGGCACCCGCGACGAGTCGAATAGGTGCAAGGTCACATCACGGATGTCGTAGACAGTCGACAGATGAGCGGCCGGAAGGCCGCGAGATGGCGCCCGACCACAGCGTGAGATGAACCGGAGATGAACCGAAGATCTTCCGGTCGGAGCGTCGAAATCCCGCAGATGCGCGAGGGCGAGGGCCGCAGAGATGCAGCCTGACGCGGTTCGGGGTTCACCCGTTATCCGATTTTGACATCGTCGCACACCTGCATGGAGCAATCCCAATGGCAGGATGCCGTAAACCCACGAGGTCGCGACACCCGAAGGTGTGTGTTTCCGTCGACCCATCGGCTTATCGACATATCAGACACATCGGTATATCGGCTTGTTCAAACCACCGCCGGAGGAACCCACCATGACCGCACGCTCCACCCGTCGTACCACCGTCGCGCGCTCCAGGACCGCAGCGTTCGGTGCGATCGCGGTCGCAGGCACTCTGTTGCTCACCGGCTGCGGCGACCACACGGACAAGGGCAGCGACAACGGCTCGTCCTCCTCGGCGGGCTCCTCGGCTCCGCTCGCGGGCAAGCTGCCCGCGGACATCCGCAAGGCCGGTGTGATCAAGGTCGGCTCCGACATCGCCTACCCGCCGGTCGAGTACATGCAGAACGGCAAGGCCGTCGGTGTCGATCCGGACATCGCGGACGCGCTCGGCAAGCAGCTGGGCGTGCAGTTCCAGTTCCAGAACGGCAAGTTCGACCAGCTCATCGTGGGTCTCCAGGCCAAGCGCTTCAACGTGATCATGTCCGCGATGAACGACACCAAGGACCGCCAGAACGGCATCGACTCCGACAACGGCAAGAAGGTCGGCAACGGCGTCGACTTCGTCGACTACTTCACCGCCGGTACCTCGATCCTGGTCCAGAAGGGCAACCCGAAGGGCATCAAGTCCCTCGACGACCTGTGCGGCAAGGTGGTGGCCCTGCAGAAGGGCACCACGTCCGAGGGCATCGCCAAGGCGCAGAGCACGAAGTGTACGAAGGACGGCAAGAAGGCCATCGACCTGCAGACCTTCGACACCGACCCGGAGGCGCTGCTCCGCCTGAAGCAGGGCGCCTCCGTCGCCGACCTGAACGACTTCCCGGTCGCCGCCTACAACGCCAAGACCTCCGGCGGCGGCAAGGACTTCGAGGTCGTCGGCGACCAGATCGAGGCCGGCCCGTACGGCATCGCGGTCAGCAAGGAGAACACCCAGCTGCGCGACGCGCTGCAGGCCGCGGTGAACGCCATCATCAAGAACGGCGACTACCAGAAGATCCTCGCCAAGTGGAACGTCACCCAGGGCGCGGTCACCGAGGGCAAGGTCAACGGCGGCTCCTGAACGGCCTCGGGCACGACTGAGGGCCGACAAGGTCTATGAAGGGCTGTCACTGTGACTGACACGGTCGACAAGACTCCGGCGCCCTCGGTGCCGCCGGAGCAGATCAAGGCGATCCCGGTACGCCACTACGGCCGCTGGGTGGCCGCCGCGGTGGTCATCGCCATCCTGGTGCTGGTCGGCGTCGCGTTCTCCAACGCGAACATCAACTACGGCATCGTCCCGGACTACCTCACCGACGGGACGATCCTGTCGGGCGCCTGGCACACCCTGTACATCTCGGTGCTCGCCATGGTGCTCGGCCTGGTCCTGGGCGTGATCCTGGCGATCATGCGGATGTCGTCGAACCCGGTCACCAGCACGGTGGCCTGGTTCTACGTCTGGTTCTTCCGGGGCACGCCGGTCCTGGTCCAGCTGCTGCTCTGGTACAATATCGCACTCGTGTTCCCCATCCTGAACCTGGGGTTCTACAAGAACGAGATGAACCAGGTCATGACGCCGTTCCTGGCGGCGCTGCTGGGCCTCGGCCTGAACGAGGCCGCGTACATGTCGGAGATCGTCCGGGCCGGCATCCAGTCCGTCGACGAGGGCCAGACGGAGGCCTCGCACGCCCTGGGCATGACCCGCGGGCAGACGCTGCGCCGGGTGATCCTGCCGCAGGCCATGCGGGTGATCGTGCCGCCGACCGGCAACGAGTTCATCAACATGCTGAAGACCTCGTCGCTGGCGTACGTGGTCCAGTTCAACGAGCTGATCAAACGGGCCACGGACATCTCCAGCACCTCGCTGGCGGTGGTCGAGATGTACTTCGTGGCGTCCATCTGGTACCTGATGCTGACCACGGTCTTCAGCATCGTGCAGTACTACATCGAGCGCCGTTACGCCCGCGGCTCCTCGCGCAGTCTCCCGCCGACCCCGTTGCAGCGCCTGCGGAGGAACCTGTCCCAGTGGACTTCGCTGCGTCGCCCGGAGGTGGCCCGATGAGCTCTCTCGCCAAGGACATCACCCCGCCGAGCAGCGGCGCCCCGATGGTGAAGGCGGAGGGGGTGCACAAGTCGTTCGGGCTCGCGCACATCCTCAAGGGCATCGACCTGGAGGTGCTGCCGCGTGAAGTGTTCTGCCTGATCGGCCCGTCCGGTTCCGGCAAGAGCACGTTCCTGCGGTGCATCAACCATCTGGAGAAGATCAGCGCCGGCCGGCTGTACGTCGACGGCCAGCTGGTGGGCTACCGCCAGCACGGCGACAAGCTCTACGAGCTGAAGGAGAAGGAGGTCGCGGCGCAGCGGCGGGAGATCGGCATGGTCTTCCAGCGCTTCAACCTCTTCCCGCACATGACGGCCCTGGAGAACGTCATGGAGGCGCCGGTCCAGGTCAAGGGCGAGACCAAGGCCGTGGCCCGGGAACGCGCCCAGCGCCTGCTCGACCGGGTCGGCCTCGGCGACCGCACCGGGCACTACCCGGCGCAGCTCTCCGGCGGCCAGCAGCAGCGGGTCGCGATCGCCCGCGCGCTCGCCATGCAGCCGAAGCTGATGTTGTTCGACGAGCCGACCTCGGCGCTCGACCCGGAGCTGGTCGGCGAGGTCCTGGACGTGATGCGGGACCTGGCCGAGGACGGCATGACGATGATCGTCGTCACCCACGAGATGGGCTTCGCCCGCGAGGTGGGCGACAGCCTGGTCTTCATGGACGACGGTGTGGTGGTCGAGTCGGGCCACCCGCGCGACGTCCTGACCAACCCCCAGCACGACCGGACGAAGTCTTTCCTGTCGAAGGTGCTGTAGCGGTACGACGCCGAAGGGGCGGTACGGGATCCCGTACCGCCCCTTCGGCTCGCCGCCGCCGCTACTTGAGGGCCAGCAGCAGCGTGTCCGAGGGCGAGCACCACACCGGCCTGGCCTCCGCGAACCCCTTCTCGCGCAGCACGCGCGCGTGCCACTGCGCCGAGGGCGTGTCGCCTTCGGCGTGCTCGCCGTAGATCTCGAACCGCCGTGCGGTCGGCCCGGCCAGTACCGGGTCCTGCGCCGCCAGTTGCCACCACTCGGCCCAGTCCAGTGCCCCCGCCGCCCTGGCCTGTTCCATGCGCAGGTGCCGCCTCGCCCGTTCCGCCGCGTTGATCCGGGGCGTGCTGTCGTCGATCATGTGGTCCGCGTTCATGAAGACACCGCCGTCGCGGACGAGTCCCGCGACCTGACCGTAGAGGGCCGCGAGGGGTTCCGTGTGCAGCCAGTGCAGGGCCGTGGCGGTCAGCACGGCGTCGTACGAGTCGTACGGCAGCCGCGTGACCCACTGCGGGTCCTTGAGGTCGGCGGTGACGAGCGTGACCCGGTCGTCGCCCGCGAAGGTGCCCTCGGCGATGGCCAGCAGGGCCGGGTCGAGGTCGACCCCGGTGCTCACCGCGTCGGGGAGGCGGGCCAGCAGCCGGGCGGTGATGCTGCCGGTGCCGCACGCCAGGTCGAGGACGCGGGGTGCGGTGCCGACGAGCGCCTCGACCATGTCGAGCATGATCCGGAACCGTTCCTCACGGTCCGGCATGTACCACTCCTGCTGCCGGTCCCAGCTGCCCTGCCAGGCTCCCCAGTCGGCCCCGGTTCTGATGTCGCTCATGGCAACCCTCCACCGTCCACGTCCCGTAATACCCTGGAAGCACGACCGGCCATTACCCGACCGCACCACCGACCATAGAGCGCCCTCGTAAGGACTACAAGTGGAACTGGCCTATTACTCGGATTACGCCGTCCGGCTCGTCAACAGTGAGGAGCCGGGCCGGGGCAAGGACGCCCTGACGTCGGTCGAGGCCGTCCGTGACCTCTTCGGCGGCAACCAGCAGCAGGCCGCCCGGCGCGCCACCGACGCCGACCTCACGCGCTTCCGCTCGGTACGGACCCGGCTGCGCGCGATCTTCGAGGCGGCCGACAAGGGCGAGGAGACCCTCGCGGTCGACCTGCTCAACTCACTGCTGCTGGAGTTCCCGGTCAGCCCGCAGATCTCCGGGCACGACCACCGGGACGAGGACGGCCGCCCGCTGTGGCACATGCACCTGGCCGACCATCCCTCGAACGCCACCGCCGGCTACGCGGCGATCGCGGCGATGGGCCTGGCCTTCCACCTCACCGAGTACGGCGTCGACCGCCTCGGCCTGTGCGAGGCGGCGCCGTGCCGCAACGCCTACCTCGACACGTCCACCAACCGCTCCCGGCGCTACTGCTCGGACCGCTGCGCGACCCGCGCCAACGTGGCCGCCTACCGGGCCCGCAAACGCCAGGAGGCGGAACGGCCCGAACGGTCCGACGACAGCACCGGCCTCGCGGCCGAGAGCGCCCAGCGCACCACCGCCAGCGGCGAGCGCTGACCGGGCCGCAGCGGCCGCCAGCGGAACAGCACCCGGCCGAGGATCAACTCCTCCGGCACCGTTCCGTAGTCCGTGCTGTCCCCGCCCGCGTACGCGTTGTCCCCGAGCACCCACCAGCCGCCCTCGCGCAGTTCCACGGCGCGCTTGACGACCAGCAGGTCCTGCTGGAAGGGGTGACGCAGGACGACGACGTCACCGGCCCGTACCCGGGCCCCGTACCGCACCAGGAGCTGGTCCCCCTGGTACAGCGTGGGGACCATCGACGGGCCGGTCACCTCGGCCAGCCCGAAGGGCGCGGCACCCCTCCCCCGCTCGGTCTCCTGCGACAGCTCCGGCATCCCCGGCACCTCCCCGGTCCGTTCCTCCACCAGTCTCAGTCTGACCCTGGACTTTTGTCCTAAGCCCACGGGGGCACTCGCGAAATCACGCTGCCCAGGGAGTAATGTCCCACCTGAGAAGACGATCACGAGGAAGGAATGCTCCATGCTTTCCCGCCTGTTTGCCCCCAAGGTCAAGGTCAGCGCGCACTGCGACCTGCCCTGCGGCGTGTACGACCCGGCCCAGGCCCGCATCGAGGCGGAGTCGGTGAAGGCCGTGCAGGAGAAGATGGCCGCCAACGACGACCCGCACTTCCAGGCACGCGCCACCTTCATCAAGGAACAGCGTGCCGAGCTCGCCAAGCACCACGTCTCGGTGCTGTGGAGCGACTACTTCAAGCCCCCGCACTTCGAGAAGTACCCCGAGCTGCACCAGCTCGTGAACGACACCCTGAAGGCCCTCTCCGCGGCCAAGGCCTCCACGGACCCGGCCACCGGCCAGAAGGCTCTGGACTACATCGCCCAGATCGACAAGATCTTCTGGGAGACCAAGAAGGCCTGACCCCGCGCCTTTTCGGTTGCGAAGGTCTGGTCCTGCCGCACCCGGCCCGTCGGCCCGCCGTCCACGGCGGGCCGGGGGTCCGGGTGCGGTCCTGTCCCCCCGGCCGCGCGGCGCCCGCTACGCGGTGTCCGCGGCGGACGCCAGCGCGCTGAGTCCCTCGCCGGTCAGGCGGCAGATGCGCCACTCGTCCAGGAAGTCCGCGCCGAGGGACTTGTAGAAGCCGATCGCCGGGTCGTTCCAGTCCAGCACCCACCACTCGAAGCGCTCGAAACCGCTGCGCAGGCAGAGCCCGGCGAGGGCGGCGAGCAGGGCCCTGCCGTGGCCTCCGCCGCGCGCGTGCGGTCGTACGTACAGGTCCTCCAGATGCATGCCGCGGGTGCCGGTCCAGGTGGAGAAGCGCGGGAACCACAGGGCGTAGCCCACCACAGCGCCGGTGGTGTCGTCCTCGGCGATCAGCGCGTGGGCCGCGGGGTGGGGGCCGAACAGCGCCTCGCGGAGCTGCTCCTCGGTGGCGCGGGCCTGCTCGGCGGCCCGTTCGTAGTCGGCGAGTTCACGGATCATCGCGCGGATCGCGGCGACGTCGTCCTCGGTGGCGGCACGGATCATGCGGCCGATCCTCGGTGGTCGCACCGGGGCGTGTCCACCGCGTTCCGCCATGCGAAAGGGCCGGCCGGAATCCGGCCGGCCCCCTGCGCTCCGGTGCCCCTGTGTCCCGGTGCTAGTGCATGCCGTCCTGGTCGGGCTGATCGTCCTCGCCGGCCTCCAGGAGGCCGGCCGCCGCACCCACTATCCGGGGGTCGGGGCTGCCGACGACCTCCTCGTCCTTGTCGGCGTAGTCGAAGCGGGCCAGCACGCTGCGCATCGCCTCGACCCGGGCCCGCTTCTTGTCGTTGCTCTTGACCACGGTCCAGGGCGCGTACTCCGTGTCCGTCTCACGGAACATGGCCACCTTGGCGGCCGTGTAGTCGTCCCAGCGGTCCAGTGAGGCCAGGTCCATCGGGCTGAGCTTCCACTGCCGAACCGGGTCGACCTGGCGGATGGTGAAACGGGTCCGCTGCTCGCCCTGCGAGACCGAGAACCAGAACTTCACCAGGTCCACCCCGTCGTCCACCAGCATCCGCTCGAACAGCGGCGCCTGGCGCATGAAGCGCCGGTACTGGTCGTCGGAGCAGAAGCCCATGACCCGCTCGACACCGGCCCGGTTGTACCAGGAGCGGTCGAACATCACGATCTCGCCGGCGGTGGGGAGGTGTTCGACGTAGCGCTGGAAGTACCACTGGCCGCTCTCGCGTTCCGTGGGCTTCTCCAGGGCAACCACGCGCGCACCACGGGGGTTCAGGTGCTCCGTGAAGCGCTTGATGGTGCCGCCCTTGCCGGCCGCGTCCCGGCCCTCGAAGACGATGACGATCCGGCGCCCCGTCTCCTTGATCCAGCTCTGCAGCTTCAGCAGCTCGATCTGCTGCAGCCGCTTGTGCCACTCGTACTCCTTGCGCTCCATGCGCTGCGCGTACGGGTAGTTCTCCCGCCAGGTGTCGATCGGGGATCCGTCCGGGCGGATGAGTACGGGGTCGTCCGGGTCGCTGTAGTCGACCTTCAGGTCGGCCAGGTCGGACAGCAGGTCCGGCGTCGTCATCCAGTCCTCCTCAGCGGTTTCGGGACGATGGGGGGTCAGTGGAACTGCGGCACGATCAGGTAGATGCCGTACGCCACCACCGCCGCGCAGGCGAGGAAGCACAGCCCTGCCTGGGCGGCGCCCGCGGTGCTGGTGCCGCCCTGTTCCCGGGCCCCTTCGTAGCGGGCGAGGCCGAGGACACCGAGGGCGAAAACAACCACTACCGCGAATGTAACTCCGATGCTCACCGCGGTGACCTGGCCGAGTGCGGTCCAGTCGATACTCATGGGAACTCCCTGACTCAGGCGGCGGTGCCGACCTTGGACGGCGGCGCGGTGCGGAGGGCGACCTCGTGTCCGTCGTTGACGTTCTTGGCGTCGATCGGGTTGCGGCGCGACAGCATGACGATGCCCGCCGCGAGCGCCGCGCCGACCAGTGCGACCACGACCGTGCCGAAGTTGCCGCCGTGCTTGACCGCGAGCGCGGAGATGCCGCCGACCAGTGCGGCGCAGGGCAGCGTGATCACCCAGGCGGCCACCATGCGGCCCGCGACGCCCCAGCGGACCTCCGCCAGCCGCCGGCCGAGGCCCGCGCCGAGGATGGAGCCGGAGGCGACCTGGGTGGTGGACAGGGCGAAGCCCATGTGGGCGGAGGTCAGGATGACGGCCGTGGAGGCGGTCTCCGCCGCGAAGCCCTGCGGGGACTGGATCTCGGTCAGGCCCTTGCCCATGGTGCGGATGATGCGCCAGCCGCCGATGTAGGTGCCCAGACCGATGGCGAGACCGGCGGTGGCGATCACCCAGACCGGCGGTCCCGCGCCGTCCGGCAGCGCGCCCACGGAGATCAGGGTCAGGGTGATGATGCCCATGGTCTTCTGGGCGTCGTTGGTGCCGTGCGCGAGCGAGACCAGGGAGGCCGAACCGATCTGCCCGAGCCGGAAGCCCTTGGTCACGGAGCCCGCGCGGCCGCGGGCGGTGAGTTTGTAGGCGCAGTACGTCGCGATCAGCGCGGCGGCACCGGCCACGACGGGGGAGGCGAAGGCAGGGATGATGATCTTCTCGACCACCTTGTCGAAGTTCACGGCCCCCGTGCCGGCGCCGACCGCCACCGCGCCGATCAGGCCGCCGAACAGGGCGTGCGAGGAACTGGACGGCAGCCCCAGCAGCCAGGTCAGCAGATTCCACAGGATCGCGCCCACCAGTCCCGCGAAGACCATGGCGGGAGTCACCTTGGCGTCGTTCACGATGCCGCCGGAGATCGTCTTCGCGACCTCCGTCGACAGGAACGCTCCGACCAGGTTCAGCGCACCGCTGATCAGAACCGCGGTCTTCGGCTTGAGCGCGCCGGTCGCGATGGACGTGGCCATCGCGTTCGCCGTGTCGTGGAACCCGTTGGTGAAGTCGAACGCAAGAGCGGTGACGATCACGACCGCTACGAGGAACGTGATGTGGTCCATTTCTATATGCAAACAAGCCATGACCAATTGCGCGAGAACTGGAGGGAAACGATCGTCCAAGAACACATTCGGTCCGTGTGGAGGGTGTGCGTGCCATGCTGAGGCGACGGCGGCGACGGCTTCGAACGACCGGAGGCGGGTGCGATGACCCTGGAAGACCTGCGGCGGCTGCGCCGGGCGCGCGACCGCATGGACCGCGAGTTCGCCGAGCCGCTCGACATGGCCGAACTGGCCCGCACCGCCGTCATGTCGCCCGGACACTTCCAGCGCAGCTTCCGCAAGGCCTTCGGCGAGACGCCGTACAGCTACCTCATGACCCGCCGGGTCGAGCGGGCCAAGGCGCTGCTGCGCCGCGGCGACCTGACCGTGACGGAGGTGTGCATGGCGGTCGGCTGCACGTCCCTCGGGTCCTTCAGCTCGCGCTTCACCGAACTGGTCGGGGAGACGCCGAGCGCGTACCGGGCGCGGGACCACGAGGAGAGCACGGTGATCCCGTCCTGCGTTGCCCGTACGTTCACCCGTCCGCGCCGCCGGCCGTACTGATCGCGGTCCGTCCACAGGCCCGGTCGGGGCCCGCTCCCCCGCCGTACACTGGCGGTCGTCGTCAACTCTGTTGCCCGTCAAGGTCGTAGAGCACCCGGGGGAACCGTGGCAACCGCACTGATCTCCGTCCTGAGTCCCGATCCGGTGCCGGACGCCGAGTCCCTGACCGACTGGCTCAGGGGCGAGCCGGCGCTGGCCGGCCGGGTCCGGCCGACCGGGGGCGCCCCGGCCGAGGGGCACCTGGGCGTCCCCCTGGACACGGTGTCCGTGCTGCTGGGCGCGGGCGGCCCGCTGACCGTGCTCGCCTCCTGCCTGCGGGCCTGGATCACCCAGCCGCGCCGCAGCGACGTGAAGCTGGCCATCAGGCGCGAGGACGGCCCCGCGATCGAGATCGACGCCCGGCGCGTCGACAGCGGGGAACTGGCGGAGCTGCTGCGGCAGGTCCTGGACGGCCAGCAGGATCCGCGGGCATGACATGCGGCTTCCCGACCGCCGGCGGTCCCGGATCGTCCTGATCGGCGCGAGCCGTTACTCCGACCCGGCCCTGCCCGATCTGCCGGCCGTGGCCAGGACCGTCACCGACCTCCGCGACCTGCTCACCGACCCCGACCGGGGGCTCGTCCCCGACAGCAACTGCACGGTGCTGCTCGACGAGGGCGACCTGCGTACGGTCGGCGACCGGCTGCGCTCGGCCGTCGCCGGGGCCGAGGACCTGCTGCTGGTCTTCTATGCCGGTCACGGCCTGGTCGCGGGCCGCCGCCACACCCTGTACCTGGCACTCTCCGACAGCCGCTGGGCGGCCCCCGAGTTCAACTCCCTGGAGTACGACAAACTCCGCGACGCCGTCCTCGACTCCCCCGCCGCCGCCAAGGTCGTCGTCCTCGACTGCTGCTTCTCCGGCCGGGCCCTCGGCGACTCGCTCGCCGGGAGCGGCGGGGCCGCGCCGGTCGAGGGGCTGGAGGTGGCCGGCACCTACGTCCTCACCTCCGCCCAGCGCGACCAGGTCGCCCTCGCCCTCCCCGACGAGGAACACACGGCGTTCTCCGGGCGGTTGATACGACTGCTGCGCGAGGGGGTCCCCGGCGGACCCGAGCTGCTCACGGTCGACGACCTCTACCGCCGGCTGCGGGCCGTCATGTCCGCCGAGGGCCTGCCCACCCCGCTCAACCGGAGCGCCGGCACCGCGCACTCCCTGGCCCTCGGCGTGAACCGCGCGTTCGCCGCGACCGCGGGCCCCGAGCTGCGCGGACGGCACGCGCGCGCCGTCGAGCAGGGCAAGGCCGGGGACTGGGCGGGGGCGGCCGGGCAGCTCCGGAGCACCGTCGAGGAACAGACCCGGATCCTGGGCGCCGAGCACCCCGACACCCTGCGCGGCCGTCAGTCCCACGCGCACAGCCTGGGCGGCGCGGGCAGCCCGGCCGAGGCGGCCGAGCTGCTGCGCGGGCTCCTCACCGACCAGCTGCGCCTGCTCGGCCCGGACCACGAGGACACCCTGCGCACCCGCCAGTTCCTCGCCGTCAACCTCGGCGAGGCGGGGCACCGCGAACAGGCGGCGGAGCTGCTCCGGGCACTGCTCGCCGACCGGGGACGGGTCCTCGGCCCGGACCATCCGCACACCCTGCGCACCCGGCATCTCCTGGCCCGCAACCTGTCGTTGAGCGGTGCCCGCGAGGAGGCCCGGGCGCTGCTCCGGGAGGTCGTCTCGGTACGGGAGCGGGTGCTGGGGGCGGACCATCCGCACACCCGCAGGGCGCGGACCGACCTGGCGGACCTGGCGGAGGTGGACGGTGGGGTACGAGAGGTTCGGTGAACGGGCACGGGACGTCGTCGGCACCGCGGCCGACCGGGCACGGCGGCTGCGGCACTGGTACGTGGAACCGGGGCACGTCCTGCTGGCGCTGCTCGACACCGACGAGCCGGAGGCCGTACGGGTGCTGGGCGCGGCAGCCGAGGACCTGCGCGCCGGGGTGATCGACGCCCTCGGCAGGGGCACCGTGGAGCCGGGCGACCATCTGCCGCTGAGCGGCGGGACCGGCGCCCTGCTGGCGGGGGCGTCGCAGGAGGCCGACCGGCTGGGCCATCGGACCGTGGAGCCCTTCCACCTCCTGCTCGCCCTGCTGTCCACCGCGGACACCGTGATCATGGACGTCCTCGCGGCCCACCGGACCGCTCCCCGGCACGTCCCGCGGCCGGCTCCCGACGCCGGGGCCACCGGCGATCCACCGGCCCCGGGCCCCGCCCACGACCCCTACGTGTGGGCCATGAGCTGATCCGGCGCCCTGTCCGGGGGGCGCCTAGCCTGACCCCATGAACGTAAAACTCGCGCAGTGTTTCATCGCCGTCGACGACCACGACAAGGCGCTGGCCTTCTACCGTGACGTCCTCGGCCTGGAGGTCCACAACGACGTGGAGTTCGAGGGGATGCGGTGGGTGACCGTCGGCTCGCCGCAGCAGCCGGGCGTGGAGATCGTGCTGGAGCCGCCCGGCGCCAACCCCGACGCCTCCCCCGCCGACCGGCAGGCCATGGCCGAACTGCTCGCCAAGGGCATGCTGCGCGGGGTGATCTTCTCCACCAGCGACTGCGACGCGCTCTACGAGCGGGTGCGGGAGTACGGCGGTGACGTGATCCAGGAGCCGACGGACCAGCACTGGGGGGTACGGGACTGCGCGTTCCGCGACCCGGCGGGCAACCTGCTGCGCTTCACGGAGCGCCGCGAGAAGTAGGGCCTCTACGATCCCGCCCATGACCATCCGCTGGATCTACGCCTTCGTCGACCGCCCCGCCGAGCGCCTCGCCGCCGCCCAGGCCTTCTGGACGGCGGTCACGGACACGCGGCTGTCGGCGCCGCGCGGCGGTGACGACGAGTTCACCACCCTGTTGCCGGCCACCGGCGCGGACGCCTGCGTCAAGGTCCAGCAGGTGGCCACCGGTCCCGGCGGTGTCCACCTGGACCTCTGCTCGCAGGACGTGCCGAATCTGGTGCGCCGGGCCCTGGACCTCGGCGCCGAGCAGGTCGCCGAGCACGAGGGGTGGGCCGTGCTGCGGTCGCCCGCCGGGCAGTTGTGGTGCGCGGTGCCCTGGCACGGCGAGTCGGTACGGCCACCGGTGGTGGCGGGGAGCCGGCTCGACCAGGTCAGCCTGGACATCCCGCCGTCCTGGTACGAGACCGAGGCCGCGTTCTGGGCGGAGCTGACCGGCTGGGAGTCGCTGACCGGCTCGCTGCCGGAGTTCCGGGTGCTCAGGCCGCCGGCCGGGCTGCCGTTGCGGATCCTGCTCCAGCGGCTGGACGCCGAACAGCCCGCCGCCGCCCACCTCGACCTGGCCTGCGCCGACATCACGGCGACCCGGGCCCGGCACGAGGAACTCGGGGCCGTGCACGTGGCCGACGGGCGGCACTGGACGGTGCTGCGGGACCCGGCGGGCGGTGTCTACTGCCTGACCGGTCGCGACCCCGAGACCGGCGGACTGCCGACTGTCGCGTCCAGGGCCGTCACGCCCACGGGCGCACCTCCACCACGGCCGTGACCGGAATCGGACCGTAGACGTGCGGGAACTCCTCGCCGCCCGGTTTCACCGCCTCCCACCGCACCGGGACGCCGACCCGCGCCGGGTCCACGGCCAGCACCACCAGCTCGTCCGGGCCGTCGTAGGAGCCGTACAGGAAGGCCGCCACCCGCGGGAGCTGGTCCTCGGTGGAGCAGTGGATGAAGCCCTCCTCCTGGAGGGTGCGGCCGCGGGTGGAGATCTCGAAGGTGCCCCGCGCGCGGGCCTCCTCCCACAGCGAGCGTTCGGTGATGTGCAGGATGTTGGGCAGTCCGGTCATGCGCTCACGCTACGGTGCCGGCCCTCACGGCGCGGACTCCGGTGGGGCGGACTCCGGGGGTGAGGAGGGGGGTGGTGAGGAGGGCGGACGCCGGGACCGGGACGGCGGGTGCTGCGAAGGGGACCGCTCCCGCGCGCGGGGCGTGCCCGCGTATGCGGCGCATTCGGGATTGCGGCAGGCCCCGGGACCCCAGACCGGCACCCACGCGCCCAGCGTCTTGTGCCGCCGCACGACACTCTCCACGGCCTGCCCGCAGACGGGACAGACCTGCTCCCGGCCGTCCATGTGCCCAGCGTAGGCGGGGGCCGGGTAGGGCGCTCGGCGGTCGGCGGTCGGTGCGCACATCGGCGGGCCCCGCACACCGTGGGGATGTGCGGGACCCGTCGGACCGGAGTCCCCGGGTGTCCGCGCGGGGTCAGGAGCCGCACGGTCCCGGGGACTCCGGGGTCTTCATCTGCTGCGCCGGGTCACGAACTCGGCGAGCGCGAGCAGGCCGCCGGCCGGCTCGGGGTCGGGCACGGCACGCGCGAGTTCCTGCATCGCGCGGGCCATCCGGTCGGCCGCCTCGGCCTGCGCCCAGTCCCGGCCGCCCGCCCGCTCCACGGCCCGTGCGATCCGCGTGATCTCGTCCGCGTCCGTCCGCGCGTGCGGTGCCGCGTACAGCTCGGCGAGTTCACCGGCGGCCGGACCGCCGGAGGTGAGGGCCGCGACGACCGGCAGGGACTTCTTGCGGGCCGCCAGGTCGGCACCGGCCGGCTTGCCGGTGCGCTGTGGATCACCCCATATCCCGATGATGTCGTCGATCAGCTGGAAGGCGAGGCCGGCCTGGCGGCCGAACCCGTCCAGCGCGTTGACCTCCGCCTCTCCCGCCCCCGCGTACAGCGCGCCCACGGCGCAGGCGCAGCCGAGCAGCGCCCCGGTCTTGGCCTCGGCCATGCCGAGCACCTCTTCGAGGGTGACCTCGTCGGGTGCCCGGTGCTCCATCGCGGTGTCCGCGTGCTGTCCGGCGCACAGTTCGAGCACGCACTGCGCGAGACGGGCGGCGGCCGCTCCGGACGCCGGGTGCGGATCCTGCGCGAGCAGCCTCAGGGCCACGGCGTGGAGGGCGTCCCCGGCGAGGATCGCGTCGGTGTCGCCGAACACGGTCCAGACGGTGGGCCGGTGCCTGCGGGAGGTGTCCCGGTCCATGACGTCGTCGTGCAGCAGCGTGAAGTTGTGCACCAGCTCCACGGCGGCCGCCGCCCCGACGGCGGCCTCGCGCGCCCGCGGGCCGCCGAGCGCTTCGGCGGCGGCGAGGACCAGCGCGGGCCGGATGGCCTTGCCCGCGTTGCCCGTGGCCGGGGTGCCGTCCACGTGCTCCCAGCCGAAGTGGTAGCGCGCGATCCGCCGCATCGGGACGGGCAACGAGTCGACGGCAGCCCGCAGTTCGGGGTCGACCGACGCCCTGGCGCGCTCCATTATGGCCGCCGCCTCGGCCCCGTCGAGCGCCTCGGGTCCGGTCGGCGGAACCGCTGTGGGACCCTGCTGCCTTTCCGTCACGGACTCGGGCATGGCCTCCCTCTCACGGGGTGCGCGTACGGTGGCGTCCTCGCCCCGGCTCGGCGCGTACCCCGAGGGTGTACCCGCCCCGGAGGGCGGGGACACGGCCGCCACGTGCGGAAACGTCACCTCCACCGGCCGATCTCGACGTTCTCCAGCACACCGAGGGCGTCCGGGACCAGGACCGCCGCCGAGTAGTAGGCGGTGACCAGGTAGTTGATGATGGCCTGCTCGTTGATGCCCATGAAGCGGACGGACAGGCTCGGCTCGATCTCGTCGGGGATCCCGGACTGCCGCAGCCCGATGACGCCCTGCTCCGACTCGCCCGTACGCATGGCGATGATCGAGGTGGTCCGGGTCTCGGTGACCGGGATCTTGTTGCACGGGTAGATCGGGACCCCGCGCCAGGTCGGGATGCGGTTGCCGCCGATGTCGACGGTCTCCGGGACCAGTCCGCGCTTGTTGAGCTCACGCCCGAAGGCCGAGATGGCACGCGGGTGGGCGAGGAAGAGCTTGGTGCCCCGGCGGCGGCTGAGCAGTTCGTCCATGTCGTCGGGGCTGGGCACACCGTCGTGGGGCTGCAGCCGCTGGTCGTACTGGCAGTTGCTGAGCAGGCCGAACTCCCGGTTGTTGATGAGCTCGTGCTCCTGGCGCTCCTTCAACGCCTCGACGGTGAGCCGCAACTGGTGCTCGGTCTGGTTCATCGGCTGGTTGTAGAGGTCGGCCACCCGGGTGTGGATGCGCAGCACCGTCTGGGCGATGCTCAGTTCGTACTCCCGCGGCCGGGCCTCGTAGTCGACGAAGGTGTGCGGGATGTCGGGTTCGCCGCTGTGGCCTGCCGCGAGGGCGACCTCCTTCTCGCCGTACTTGTTGGTGCGCTGCTCGGGGATCGTGCGCAGGTGCTGAAGGTGCTCGCGCAGTGAGTCGGCGCGCTCGGCGACCTGCTCGAAGTCCTGCCGGGACAGGATCAGCACGGTGCAGGCCGTGTCCGCGCGGGCGGTGTACTCCCAGATGGCGTCCGGGTCGATCAGCCCCTGCTCGCCGAAGTGAGCGCCGTCGGCGAGGACCCCGAGCACCGCGTCGTCGCCGTAGGGGCCGGTGCCCACCTTCTCCACGCGGCCGTGGGCGAGCAGGTACACCTCGTCCGCCCGGCTGCCGAACGAGGCGATGACCTCGCCCGGGCCGAAGTCCCGCTGCCGGCACCGCTGGGCCAGCTCCCCCAGCACCTCCTGGTCCTCGTACGCCCGCAGGATGGGCAGCTCGCCCAGCTCCGCCGGGATGACCTCGACACGGTCGCCGGTCTTCAGGAAGGTGATACGGCCGTCCCCGACCGTGTAGGTGAGCCGTCGGTTCACCCGGTACGTGCCGCCCTGCACATCGACCCAGGGCAGTGACCGCAGCAGCCAGCGGGAGCTGATCTCCTGCATCTGTGGCGCGGACTTGGTCGTGGTGGCCAGGTTCCGCGCTGCCGCCGTGTCCAGAGACTGCTGCGGCTTGCCCTGATCCGTGCGGACCTCTTCGCCTACCGACATAAGGAAATGCCCTCCCATACCTGCGCGGACGCCGAACTGCCCACGCATCGGTCTCATCGGCCACCCTGCCATCACTGAATGTGCCCGTGCCATTACCCGAAAGAGCGGGAATAGATCATCGGACTACTGGGCACGCCGACGCTTCATCCCGCTGAGCACGCCGTGATATGCCGACTTGTCCGGATCGGCTCGCACGCGATCCGAACAGGTTCGGGGCGACTACCCCGGAAAGCACGCCTTCTGTAGAAATTGTCGGAGTTTCACCGCACACCCCCATGAAGACCCAGGAGGCGGTCGTGGCCCCACCCCTGTCCGCTGATGCTTTCCTCGACGCGTTGCGGGAGGAGGGCGTCAGGGTCGTCGAGGTCGGCGACTGGCGGGAGCACAACCGCAACCACAAGGGCCCCTGGGGTCCCGTCCACGGCGTGATGATCCACCACACGGCGACCGCCGGCGCCGAGCGCACCGTCCGGCTCTGCCGCGACGGCCGTCCCGACCTGCCCGGCCCGCTGTGCCACGGTGTCGTCACCAAGGACGGTGCGGTCCATCTGGTCGGCCACGGCCGCGCCGACCACGCCGGACTCGGCGACGACGAGGTACTGCGCGCCGTGATCGCCGAGAAGGCCCTCCCCCTGGACCGGGAGGCGAACACCGACGGCAACCGGCACTTCTACGGCTTCGAGTGCGAGAACCTCGGCGACGGCGGGGATCCCTGGCCCCCGGCCCAGCTGGAGGCGGTCGAGAAGGTGGCCGCGGCGGTGTGCCGGCGGCACGGGTGGTCGGAGCGGTCGGTGATCGGGCACGCCGAGTGGCAGCCGGGCAAGGTGGATCCGCGTGGCTTCTCGATGGCCTGGCTGCGCGAGCGCGTGCGGGACCGTCTGAAGTGACCGCGCGCGCAGCCCCGCGCCGCGGCCCCCGGCAGCCACCCTGCCGGTCGTCCGGGCGTCCGGGCGACAATGACGACGTGACCAGCGCCGACATACTCAAGCCGCGGCTGCCGTCCCCTCTCCAGGAGGTGGCCGACGACCGTTTCGCCCGGCACGGCGTCCGGCTGCTCCTCAAGCGGGACGACCTGATCCACCCGGACCTGGTCGGCAACAAGTGGCGCAAGCTGGTCCCGAACATCGAGGCGGCGGCCGGCCGGCCGATCGTCACCTTCGGTGGCGCGTACTCCAACCACCTGCGGGCGACGGCCGCCGCGGGCCGCCTGCTCGGCTTCCCGACGGTGGGGGTGGTGCGCGGCGGTGAACTGGCCGACCGGCCCCTGAACCCCTCCCTCGCACGGTGCGCGGCCGACGGTATGCGGCTGCACTTCGTCGACAGGTCGACGTATCGACGGAAGACCGAGCCGGAGGTGCTGGCCGGTCTGCTGCGGGCGGCGGAGGCGGAGACCGCGTACGTCGTACCGGAGGGCGGCAGCAACGCGGCGGCGGTACGAGGCTGCCGTGCCCTCGGCGAGGAGCTGCGCGGGCGGGCCGACGTGGTCGCGGTCGCCTGCGGCACCGGCGGCACGCTGGCCGGGCTGGCCGCGGGCCTCGGCGCCGGGCAGCGGGCGTTGGGCGTGCCGGTGCTCAAGGGCGGTTTCCTCGGCGGGGAGACGGCACGACTGCAGGTGGCGGCGTTCGGGTCGCGGTCGGGTGACTGGTCGCTGGACGAGCGGTTCCACTGCGGGGGGTACGGGCGCACCACACCGGAACTCGACGCCTTCGCGACGGACTTCGAGGCCAGGCACGGGATGCGGGTCGAGCGGCTGTATGTGGCCAAGTTGCTGTTCGGGCTCGCCGCGCTGGCGGCGGAGGGGGCGTTCGCGCGGGGGACGCGGGTGGCGGCGGTCGTCACGGCGTGACCGGCGCCGCCGCCGGGCAGGGCGCCCGCGGCGGCTCAGCCCGCCTCCCGGTAGGCCGCCGCCTCCTCCAGGTCCAGCCGGCGCAGCAGGGTGCGCAGCATCTCGTCGTCGATGTAGCGGTGGTCGCGGAGGCGGACGAACACGTCGCGTTCGGAGCTGATCATCTCGCGGGAGAGGCGGCGGTAGGTGTCGTCGACCGTCTCGCCGGTGACGGGGTTGGTCTGGCCGAGGCGCTCCCAGACGGCGTTGCGGCGGCGCTCCAGGACGATGCGGAGACGGTCGGCGAGCGGCGGCGGGAGCTGGTTGCGGTCGTCGGTGAGCAGTTCGTCGAGGCGGGCCTCAGCCGCGCGGGAGGCCTGCGCCTGGGCGTTGGCCTCGGCGAGGGTCTCGGCCTGCGGGTCGCGGCCGGGGAAGCGCAGCCGGCGGATCAGCGGCGGCAGGGTCAGCCCCTGCACCACCAGGGTGCCGATCACGGTGGTGAAGGTCAGGAAGAGGACCAGGTTGCGGTGCGGGAAGGCACCGCCGCCGTGCACCCTGTCAGGGATCGAGAAGGCGATGGCGAGCGAGACCACTCCGCGCATCCCGGCCCAGGACGTCACCATCGCGCCCTTCCAGGTGGGGTTGGACTCGCGTTCCCTGATCCGCGCGGAGAAGATCCGCGGCAGGAAGGTCGCCGGGTAGCACCAGGCGAAGCGGGCGGCCACGACGACCAGGAAGACGGCCACGGCGTACCAGACGGCCTCGGCGCCCTCGTACTGGCCGAGGCCCCGCAGGACGATCGGGAGTTGCAGGCCGATCAGCGCGAAGACCGCCGATTCCAGGATGAACGCGACCATCTTCCAGACCGCCTCCTCCTGGAGGCGGGTGGCGAAGTCGACTTCCCAGGCGCGGTGTCCGAGGTAGAGGGCGACCACCACGACGGCGAGGACACCGGAGGCGTGCAGCTGCTCCGCGACGCCGTAGGCCACGAACGGGATGAGCAGCGAGAGCGTGTTCTGGAGCAGCGGCTCCTTCAGGCGGGTGCGCAGCCAGTGCAGCGGCGCCATGAGGAGCAGGCCGACGCCGACGCCGCCGACCGCCGCGAGCAGGAACTCCTCGATGCCCCCGGCCCAGGTCGCGCCCGCGCCGACGGCGGCGCCGAGGGCGACCTTGTACGCGGTGATCGCGGTGGCGTCGTTGAGCAGGGACTCGCCCTGGAGGATCGTCGTGATCCGGGACGGGAGCCCCACCCGGCGGGCCACCGCGGTCGCCGCCACCGCGTCCGGCGGGGCCACCACCGCGCCCAGCACCAGCGCCGCGGGCAGCGTCATGCCGGGCACGAGCAGGTACACCGCCCAGCCGACCACGACGGTGGCGAAGAGGACGTATCCGACCGAGAGCAGCGCGACCGGTCTCATCTGGGCCCGCAGGTCGAGGTAGGAGCTGTCGGACGCCGAGGTGTACAGGAGCGGGGGCAGCAGGAGCGGGAGGACGACCTCCGGGTCGAGGGTGTAGTCCGGGACGCCGGGGATGTACGACACCGCCAGACCGACCGCGACCAGGAGCAGCGGTGCGGGCACGGGGGTCCGCCGGGCGGCCGCCGCGATCACGGTGCTCCCCGCCACCAGCAACAGCAGTGGCATCACGTCCATGATCCTCGCCCACCCTCATTTTCCGCGCGGTCACCCGCACGCCCGTCGTAATCTGGCAATCATGAAACAGTGCACGCATGCCGGCGCGCTGCCGCACCCTGAACCCGACCCCCTGAACGAGACCTGTCCCGAGTGTCTCGCGAAGGGCTGGCACCCGGTCCAGCTGCGGATCTGTCTGACCTGTGGCCACGTGGCGTGCTGCGACTCGTCACCGGGAAGACACGCGACGGGACACCACGAGACCTCCGGCCACCCGGTGATGCGGACGTTCGAGCCCGGTGAGGACTGGCGCTGGTGCTTCGTCGACCACGTCCTCGTGTGACACTGCACTACGGCCGCTGAACACGGCCGTGCCGACGGTTCGACGGTTCGGCGCCGGGGTACGTCAACCCGGCGCGCGCTCTTCCCAATTGGGCAAGGCGGACCCCTAGACACGGAGCGTATCCGCAGGTTTACTGTGAGTGACGCCAGGGGTCGGGGTCCCGGGAACAGAAAAGTTCGGAGCGCGGTAGCGTCACCGCTGAACCACGTAGTGCGTTACCCCCGGGGGGCGACCCTCGGCCCCGAGAAGCTTGTACCACCATGGAGGTGAGGGTGTCCCAGATCGCAGGCGAGCCCGCGACCCAGGACTTCGTGGAAGTCCGGCTGCCGGCTGCGGGTGCCTACCTGTCGGTGCTGCGCACGGCCACGGCCGGTCTCGCCGCCCGCTTGGACTTCACCCTGGACGAGATCGAGGACCTGCGCATCGCGGTGGACGAGGCCTGCGCGATCCTGCTCCAGCAGGCCGTTCCCGGCTCGGTGCTCAGCTGTGTCTTCCGCCTCGTCGACGACTCGCTGGAGGTCACGGTCTCCGCCCCGACCACGGACGGGCACGCCCCTTCGCGCGACACTTTCGCCTGGACCGTGCTCTCGGCCCTGGCGGGCAAGGTCTCGTCGGCCGTCGACGAGGACAAGACCGTGTCGATCAGCCTCTACAAACAGCGCGGCGCGGGACCCGGGCCGGCGTGAGGAACGGGGACGGGCCGGTGCGGGACGAAGAGCGCGGCACACGGGGGCTGTCGGCCGGGGGCGAAGGCCCCGAGGCCGCTTCCCGCCGCATGGCTGACGGCATCGACGGCATCCCTGAGCAGGCCAGGCCGCATCCGGAGGACCCCTCCGTGCGGCCCGGTCCGGACGGTGCCGTGCAGAGCGCGCCCCCGGAAGGGCGGAACGGGGTCGCGGCCCCGGACCGGGCCGGGGCGAAGGCTCGCGGAAGGGCGACGGGCGGGACGATGAGCGAGCACGAGCGAAACGCCGACGACGAGGCGCTGGCCGCGGAGGTGGTGCAGGCATCCCCGCACGAACCTCAGGACCGCAGCGGTGCCCGCGCCAAGTTCGTCGAGCTGCGCGCGCTCAAGGAGGGCAGCGCCGAGTACGCGGAGCTGCGCAACCAGCTGGTCCGGATGCACCTGCCGCTCGTGGAGCACCTGGCGCGCCGGTTCCGCAACCGCGGCGAGCCGCTGGACGACCTGACCCAGGTCGCCACCATCGGTCTGATCAAGTCGGTCGACCGGTTCGACCCGGACCGGGGTGTGGAGTTCTCCACGTACGCCACCCCGACCGTGGTCGGCGAGATCAAGCGCCACTTCCGCGACAAGGGCTGGGCGGTCCGGGTACCGCGCCGTCTCCAGGAGCTGCGCCTCGCGCTCACGACCGCCACAGCGGAGCTGTCCCAGCAGCACGGCCGCTCCCCCACGGTCCACGAGCTGGCCGAGAAGCTGGCGATCTCGGAGGAGGAGGTCCTGGAGGGCCTGGAGTCGGCCAACGCCTACTCCACACTCTCCCTGGACGTCCCCGACACCGACGACGAGTCCCCGGCGGTCGCCGACACCCTCGGCGCGGAGGACGAGGCGCTGGAGGGCGTCGAGTACCGGGAGTCGCTCAAGCCCCTCCTGGAAGACCTCCCGCCGCGGGAGAAGCGGATCCTTCTCCTCCGCTTCTTCGGCAACATGACCCAGTCACAGATCGCCCAGGAGGTCGGCATCTCCCAGATGCACGTCTCCCGGCTGCTGGCGCGGACCCTGGCCCAGCTGCGGGAGAAGCTGCTGGTGGAGGAGTAGGCCGCGCCGCCCCCGTGGCGCCCGGTTCAGCTACTGCGCCCGGGTCCCTTGATGCCGAGGGCCTGGGTGGTGGCGGAGTTCACCAGCAGCACCAGGGCGGCCACGGCCACCACGGCCAGGGCGATCCCCACCGGAATCGCCACGCTGTCGGCCTGCAGCAGGTTGTAGGCCACCGGCAGCGCCATGATCTGCGTGATCACCGCCGGGCCCCGGCTCCAGCTTTTGCGCAGCAACAGCCCGCGCGCGGCCAGCAACGGCAGCAGCGCCAGCACGATGACGGTGACACCTCCGGTGACCGCCTGGCCCCGGTCGTCCGGTGATCCGGTTACCCCGAGCACGAGCATCCACACCCCGCCGGCCACCAGCGCGAGCCCTTCGAGCCCTGCCAGCGCAGCGGCGTACGTCAGCCGCCGCGGACGGGGGCCGTCGGTTCCGTCGGCCTTCACGGCCGTAGACGCATCGCTCACCCCAGAAGGGTAGCCCGCGGTCCGGACAGGCCCGAGTGTCGAGGCTCACGCGCCTTTCTCTTACCCGATCCTCAACTCGGTCTGGGCCCGGTACTTTCCAGTAGGTACGCTGCAATCCATGCGTGCACTTCTCGTGGTCAATCCGGCAGCAACCACCACAAGCGCACGTAGGCGCGATGTCCTGATCCACGCGCTGGCGAGCGAGGTGAAGCTGGAGGCGGTCACCACCGAGTACCGCGGTCACGCCCGTGACCTGGCCCGGCAGGCGGCGGACAGCGACGACATCGACCTCGTCGTGGCACTCGGCGGCGACGGCACGGTCAACGAGGTGGTCAACGGCCTGCTGCACGGCGGCCCCGACCCGGACCGGCTGCCCGGTCTCGCCGTGGTTCCCGGCGGCTCCACCAACGTCTTCGCCCGCGCCCTGGGTCTGCCCAACGACCCGGTCGAGGCCACCGGCGACCTGCTGGACGCGCTCCGCGAGAAGCGTGAGCGCCTGGTCGGCCTGGGACTGACCGCCGGCACCCCGGGCACCGAGGACGAGGCGGTCCCGGCCCGCTGGTTCACCTTCAACGCGGGGCTGGGCTTCGACGCCGGCGTGGTCGGCCGGGTCGAGCAGCAGCGCGAACGCGGCAAGAAGTCGACGCACGCGCTGTACGTACGGCAGGTGGTCCGCCAGTTCCTCGGCGAGCAGCACCGCCGGCACGGTCCGATCACGCTGGAGAGGCCCGGGACGGACCCGGTCAGGGATCTGGTCGTGGCGATAGTCTCGAACACCTCGCCCTGGACGTATCTCGGCAATCGCCCGATGTACACGTCACCTAAGGCCTCGTTCGATAAAGGCATCGACGTCCTCGGTCTCACCCGCCTGTCGTCGGCCGCGGCCGTCCGGTATGGCACACAGTTGCTCACTTCGTCCCCCGAGCGCGGACCCCAGGGCAGGCATGCGGTGTCGCTGCACGATCTGGACCAGTTCACCTTGCATTCGAAGGTCCCCCTCCCCCTCCAGATGGACGGCGACCACCTAGGACTGCGTACCAGCGTGACGTTCACAGGCGTACGCCGCGCACTGCGTGTGATTGTGTGAGCGGAACGGGCCAAAGTCCTTTCACTCGAACGTTTAGGCCAGGGTCCACCCCATGGAAGTACGGCTGTGACCCAGTCGACACCGAGGAATCAAAAAAAACTTTCCGGAAGGGGTTGTATCCGCCGCTGAGGTTTGCGAGGCTCTACGTGGCGGTCGGGACGGCCCGCAACACCGGCGTCCACTGATCACCGGAATCCCCCTTCAACTCACAGGACCCCCTGCCAGGGAACCTGGCGGTCGGCCCTTCACTTGTTGAGGGATTCGTGAAAGCGTTCACATTCACAAGCAACGTGCATGTAATACCAAGGAGAGGTAGCAGCCATGGACTGGCGTCACAACGCCGTTTGCCGCGAGGAAGACCCCGAGCTCTTCTTCCCCATCGGCAACACTGGTCCTGCGCTGCTGCAGATCGAGGAAGCCAAGGCCGTCTGCCGTCGCTGTCCTGTGATGGACCAGTGTCTGCAGTGGGCGCTCGAGTCCGGCCAGGACTCCGGCGTCTGGGGTGGTCTCAGCGAGGACGAGCGTCGCGCGATGAAGCGCCGTGCCGCCCGCAACCGGGCCCGTCAGGCCTCCGCCTGACCCTACCCACCCCGCTAGCCTGAGCTTGGCGGCGCGTACAGCGAGTACGCATCTCCCGCCCCCGAGCCGCAGCGCGCAGTACCCCCGATGCGCTCAAGAGCAGCAACGAGCGAACAGCCCCGGATCCACCAGATCCGGGGCTCTTTGCTGTCCACCCCGAACCGGCCTACTTCTGCGCCCGCACCGGCACGTCCAGAATCACACGGGTCCCCCGCTCCGGCGCCGGCACCATGTCGAAGGTGCCGCCCAACTCGCCCTCCACCAGCGTGCGGACGATCTGCAGGCCGAGGTTGCCCGAGCGGTGCGGGTCGAAGCCCTCGGGCAGGCCGACGCCGTCGTCCTGGACGGTGACCAGCAGACGGGCCTCCTTGGTGGTGCCGCCGCGCACCGCCGTCACCTCGACCGTGCCGGTGTCGCCCTCGCGGAAGCCGTGTTCCAGGGCGTTCTGCAGGATTTCGGTGAGAACCATCGACAGCGGGGTGGCGACCTCGGCGTCGAGTATCCCGAAGCGGCCGGTGCGACGGCCGGTGACCTTGCCCGGCGAGATCTCGGCGACCATCGCCAGCACCCGGTCGGCGATCTCGTCGAACTCCACCCGCTCATCCAGGTTCTGAGACAGCGTCTCATGCACGATGGCGATCGAGCCGACCCGCCGCACGGCCTCCTCCAGGGCCTCCCGGCCGCGCTCCGACTCGATGCGCCGGGCCTGGAGGCGCAGCAGGGCGGCGACCGTCTGGAGGTTGTTCTTCACCCGGTGGTGGATCTCCCGGATGGTGGCGTCCTTGGTGATCAGTTCCCGTTCGCGGCGCCGCAGTTCCGTGACGTCCCGGAGCAGCACCAGTGAACCGATGCGGGTGCCCTTGGGCTTGAGGGGGATCGCCCGGAACTGGATCACCCCGTCGTCGGACTCGATCTCGAACTCGCGCGGTGCCCAGCCGCTGGCGACCTTGGCGAGCGCCTCGTCCACCGGCCCCTTGGTCGGGGCGAGTTCGGCCGTGGTCTGGCCCAGGTGGTGGCCGAGCAGGTCGGAGGCGAGGCCGAGGCGGTGGTAGGCGGAGAGCGCGTTCGGGGAGGCGTACTGGACGACCCCGTCCGCGTCCACCCGGATCAGGCCGTCGCCGACGCGCGGGGAGGCGTCCATGTCGACCTGCTGGTTGGCGAAGGGAAACGATCCGGCAGCGATCATCTGCGCCAGGTCCGAGGCGCTCTGGAGGTAGGTCAGCTCCAGGCGGCTCGGGGTGCGCACGGTCAGCAGGTTGGTGTTGCGGGCGATCACCCCGAGCACCCGGCCCTCGCGCCGCACCGGGATGGACTCGACCCGTACGGGGACCTCTTCACGCCACTCCGGATCGCCCTCGCGGACGATGCGCCCCTCGTCCAGGGCGATGTCCAGCATGGGCCGCCGGCCACGCGGGACCAAGTGGCCGACCATGTCGTCCTGGTAGGAGGTGGGGCCGGTGTTGGGGCGCATCTGCGCCACCGAGACGTAACGGGTGCCGTCCCGGGTGGGCACCCAGAGGACCAGGTCGGCGAAGGAGAGGTCGGAGAGCAGCTGCCACTCCGAGACCAGCAGGTGGAGCCACTCGAGGTCGGAGTCGCCGAGGGCGGTGTGCTGGCGGACCAGTTCGTTCATGGAGGGCACGTCTGCGAGCGTACCCGCCGGTCTGTTCGTGGCCTAAAAACACCCGCGGGCCGCGGCGCCTGAGAGGGACCCTCAACCCTCCCGGCACCGCAGCCCGGAGCAGCAACGGCCGTGGGGTGTGCGGTCCCGGTCGGCCGAAGGTGAGGAGCCGGGGCAGTCAGGGCAGAGAGCGCCGGTTCCTCGGTCCGTCCTCCTGTGCGGGGAAGACGGAAGCGGTGTGGCTGTGCGCTGCGACCGCGTCGACGCGCCGCACGTCCAGCCCTCGTACGCAATTGTGGACTAGACCACCCCGTGTGTCCATGCGTTGGAGACTGTTCACAGTTGATCCGACCGCAGCCTAGCCCGCCGGAGTCGGTCGTGGGGACGGATGGCCGGGACAAGTTTTCCCGTGGGCGTCCGACCCGCTGCGACAGGGGCTGGTTCTGTAAGATTAGTCCCATTAGATTGGTCTAAACCACAGAGACGTGGAGACCCCTCAGGACCCTTTCAGAACGGCAGGCCAGCGTGGAAGTTGTCATCGTTCCGGACGCCGCGGCGGGTGGCGAGCTGATCGCCGAGGCCATGGCGCAGTTGCTGCGGCGCAGGCCCGACGCGTTGCTCGGGGTGGCCACCGGCTCGACGCCGCTGCCCGTCTACCAGGCCCTCACGGCGAAGGTGCGGGCCGGTGCGGTCGACACGTCCCGGGCGCGGATAGCCCAGCTCGACGAGTACGTGGGGCTGCCGGCCGATCACCCGGAGTCGTACCGCTCGGTGCTGCGGCGTGAGGTGCTGGAGCCGCTCGGGATCCCGATGGAGGCGTTCCTGGGGCCCGACGGCACCGCCGCGGACGTGCGGGCCGCCTGCGCGGCGTACGACGCGGCGCTGGCGCAGGCCGGCGGGGTGGACCTGCAGCTCCTCGGGATCGGCACCGACGGGCACATCGGGTTCAACGAGCCGTGCTCCTCGCTGGCCTCCCGCACCCGGATCAAGACGCTCACCGAGCAGACCCGCCTCGACAACGCCCGGTTCTTCGACGGGGACGTCGAGCAGGTGCCGCACCACGTGATCACCCAGGGCATCGGGACGATCCTGGAGGCACGGCACCTGGTGCTGCTCGCCGTCGGAGAGGGCAAGGCCGACGCGGTCGCGGCGACCGTGGAGGGGCCGCTGGCCGCGGTGTGTCCCGCGTCGGCGCTGCAGCTGCATCCGCATGCCACCGTCGTGGTCGACGAGGGCGCCGCGTCCAAGCTGAAGCACGCGGACTACTTCCGGTACACCTTTGACAACAAGCCGTCGTGGCAGGGGATCTAGCGGTCGTGCGTCATGTGCGGGGGCGTGGGGGCTGGGCGCGCCACGCGGCGGAGCCGCACATCGATACAGCCCCGCGCCCCTAAAGGGGCGCTATCGCCTCCGCTGCCGCTGTGCCGCAGACTCTTGCCGCTCCGTGGGTGGCTATGTGGAGGGCGCCCCTCGGGGGGGCCTGGGGGACGCCCATCTCCACCACGATCGTGTCCGGGCGGGCGCTGAGCAGGACGTCCAGGGCGCGGCCCATCCACGGGTGGCGGTGTTCGTCGCGGACCACGGCGACGATCCGGCGGTCCCCCGCCGCCGCCAGGGCCTGCTCGCCCGCGTCCTCGCCGGTGAAGGCGCCGGTCTCGGTGCCGGGCAGCAGGCGGGTCAGTTCGGCGGCCACGCCCCAGGGGGTCTCCGTGCCCACCGCGATGTTCGCCACCGGGGCGAAGGAGGCGACGAAGGGGGCCGCGGTCAGCGGGGTGCCGGAGTCGACGCGCGTCACCTGCAGCGCGCGGCGGGCCGCGACGAGGCCGATGTCGGTGAGCGCGGGGTCCGCGGGCGCCGGTTTCGTCGTCGCCGTCCAGTGGGCCAGGGACCGGACCCGCCGCGCCGCGTCGGCCAGGCGTTCCTCGGGCAGTTCCCCGGAGCGGACCGCGGCGACCAGGGCGTCACACAGCCTGCGCACCGTCGCCTCGTCCGAGAGGCCGCCGCCCACGCAGATCGCGTCGGCGCCCGCGGCGATGGCCAGGACGCTGCCGTGTTCGATGCCGTAGGTCGCGGAGATGGCCTGCATCTCCATGCCGTCGGTGACGATCAGGCCCTCGTAGCCGAGTTCGCCGCGCAGCAGGTCGGTGAGGATGGTGCGGGACAGCGTCGCCGGGCGGGCCGGGTCCAGGGCGGGGACCAGGATGTGCGCGCTCATCACGGCACGGGTGCCGGCCGCGATGGCCGCGCGGAACGGGACCAGTTCGCGGGCGTCGAGGACGTCGGCGGTCGCGTCGATGCGGGGCATGGCGTGGTGGGAGTCGACGGCGGTGTCGCCGTGGCCCGGGAAGTGCTTGGTGCAGGCCGCGACCCCGGCCGCCTGGAGGCCGGTGACGTAGGCGGCCGTGTGGCGGGCGACCAGGTCCTGGTCGGCGCCGAAGGAGCGGACGCCGATCACGGGGTTGGCCGGGTCGGAGTTGACGTCGGCGGACGGGGCCCAGTCGAGGTTCACCCCGCAGGCGGCCAGGCGGCGGCCCAGTTCGAGGGCGACCTGGCGGGTCAGCTCCGGGTCGTCGACGGCGCCCAGGGCGTGGTTGCCGGGGAAGGAGGAGCCGGTGTGCACCTCCAGGCGGGTGACGTCACCGGCCTCCTCGTCGATGGCCACCAGGACGTCGTCCCGTTCGGCCCGCAACCGGGCGGTGAGCGCGGTGAGCTGTTCGGCCGACACGATGTTGCGCCCGAACAGGCCCACGGAGGCGAGGCCCTCGCCGAGCCGGCGCAGCAGCCAGTCGGGGGCGGTGGTGCCGGTGAAGCCGGGCTGCAGGACGGTCAGCGCGTCGCGGGTGACGCCGTCCTTCGAGTTGGACGCAGCCGTACCGCTGGCGAAAGTCGTCATCGGATGGGGTTATCCCTTCACGGCGCCCGCGGTGAGGCCCGCGGCCATCTTGCGCTGGACGAGGAGGAAGAGGACGACGATCGGCACGGCCATCATGGTGGAGCCGGCCATCATCGGGGCGTATTCGGTGCCGTGCTTGGTGGTGAAGTTGGCGAGCCAGACGGTCGCGGTCTGGTGCTCCTGGCTGAGCAGCATCAGGGCGTACAGGTACTCGTTCCAGGCCTGGATGAAGGCGTAGACCGAGGTGGCGACCATGCCGGGGGCGAGGAGAGGGAAGACCACGCGGACGAAGGCGCCGGTGCGGGAGCAGCCGTCGACCATGGCGGCCTCCTCCAGCTCCTTCGGGATGTTGACGATGAAGCCGCGCAGGGTCCACACCGTGAACGGCAGGATGAAGGTCAGGTAGGTGATGATCAGGCCGCTGAGCTTGTCGTACTGGTCCAGGTCGTTGAGGAGCAGGAAGACCGGGATGATCATGGCGACCAGCGGGACCATCTGGACCGCGAGGATGCCGACGATCACGACCTTGCGGCCGCGGAAGGCGAACCGGGAGATGGCGAGGGCGGCGAGCAGGCCGATGACCATGCCGATCGCGACGACGGAGAGCGAGACGACGAGGCTGCGGCCCACCGGTCCCCAGAAGTCGGCGATGTCCAGCGCGCGGCGGAAGTTGGCCAGGGTGATGCCGGTGGGCAGCAGGCTCGGGTCCGGGTCGATGGCGTCCTTCGCGGGTTTGAACGCCGTGTTGAGCATCCAGTAGACGGGGAAGCCGGCGGCGACGAAGACGAGGAGGCCGAGGATGTTCCAGCCCCAGCGGGACCCCTTGCGGGGCGTGGCGACGGTGCTCATTCGACCTCTCCGATCTTCAGCATCTGGCGCATGTACACGGCGACGACACCGAGCAGGAGGAGCACGGTGAGCAGGGCGATCGCGGAGCCCTGTCCGTAGTCGTTGACCACGAAGGCGCGGTCGTAGGAATAGGTCGTCAGCAGCTGGAACTCGGGTTCGGGGTGGCCGCCGCGCATCACGAACACCTGCGGGAAGACGCCCATGTCCCAGATGACCGAGAGCGTCGTGAGCATCACGATGATCGGTTTGAGGACGGGCAGGGTGACGTAGCGGAAGACGCCCCAGGCGCCGGCGCCGTCGAGGCGGGCCGCCTCCTCCAGTTCCTTGGGGACCTGGGTGAGGCCGGCGCTCAGCGTGATGACCACGAAGGGCACCGCGCCCCAGACGACCAGCAGCATGATCACGGCCAGTCCCTGGGGACCGCTGGCGAACCAGTTGTGGCCGATCATCTGCACGCCCGGCAGCTTGCTGAGCAGGGCGTTGAGGATGCCGTAGTCCGAGTCGAAGAGCCACTTGAAGAGCGTGGTGGCGACGATGACCGGCATCCCCCAGCTGGCGACGAGCACGATGTTGACCAGGGTCTTCACCCAGCCGGAGACCTTTTGCAGCAGCAGGGCGATGAGCATGCCGACGACCATGGTGAACACCACGCAGCCGACCGCGAAGACGATCGTGCGCAGCACGACCTGCCAGAACTCGGTGTCGCCGAGGACCTCGGAGAAGTTCCCGAAGCCGACCCACTCGGCGGGCTTGAACCCCCACAGCTGGGACTGTCCGAACTCCTGGAAGGAGAGCGTGACCAGCCGGTAGAAGGGGTAGCCGAGGACGAGCGCGAGAATGGCGAGACAGGGCGCCAGCAGCAGCCAGGGGACGGCGGGCCCGCCGGAACGCCGGTTCGCGCCGGGTCTGACCGGGGTACTGGGCGGTGGCGCCTGCCGCCGCTGCGGCACTGTGGCAGGGGTGGTCGTATCAGCCGCACTCATCGCGCGCTCCTCAAGCAGTTTCGAGAGAGGCCCGCAGCAACACGCCCCCAAGGGGCGCGGGGAACTGCGCGACCAGCCACGACGCACCGGCACCGACCCGTCGACCCGTCGCGGCACTTCCTGGTGTCACCTGCCGGGCCGGACCTGGCCCCCCGTCGCCCAGGCCCGGCCGCGTCACCTACTTGGTGTTGATGACCTTGTCGATCGCGGCGTCCGCGGCCTTGGCGGCGGCCTCCACCGACTGCTTGCCGGTCCCGATGTTCTGCAGCATGTTCTGCAGGACCTGGGCCTTCTCGACCTGTCCCCAGCCCGGCGCCATCGGCACGAACCAGTTGGACGCGGCCGCCTCGGCGGGCACCGCGGTCGCCGGGTCGTTCTTCAGCGTCGCGAGGTCGGTCTTGTTGTTGGGCAGGTTGCCCTTGGCCATCAGGCCCTTCTGGCCGGCGGGACCGGTGAACGCGTTGATCCACTCAGCGGCCACGCCCTGGGCCTTGGACTTCACCGGGATGGCGAGGTCGGAGCCGCCCAGGAAGACCGGCATGTTCTTGCCGGACGGGCCGGGCATCACGAAGTTGACGAGGTTGTTCTTCAGCTTGCCGCCGGTCTTGTCGTTCTTCGGGTCGGCAGCGGTGGCGCCCTCCCAGGCCGCGCCGAAGATCATCGCCGACTTGCCCTGGCCGTAGACGATGTACCGGTCGGACTCGTCCTTGGTCTTGTCACCGTGCATGTACTTGTCGATGACGTTCTTGAACTCGCCGAGGCCCTTGAGGGACTCCGGGGAGGAGAGGTTGCCCTTCCACTGGCCGCCGGACTGCACGGCGATGGAGCCGCCCGCGTCGTAGACGAAGGACATGGCCGCGTACCAGTCGCGGGTGGGCTGGTACCAGGCGCTGAACTTGTCGCCCTCCTTCTGCTGGATCTTGTCCAGGTCGGAGGTCAGTTCGGCGTAGGTCTTCGGGGTGGTCTTGACGCCGGCCGAGGCGGCGATGTCCTTGCGCCAGTTGGCGACCCGGCCACCGGCGTAGTAGGGCACGCCGTAGGTCTTGCCGTCGTAGGTCACCGAGGCCTTGAGGCCGTCCAGCCACTGGCCGGAGTTGCTGAACTGGGCGGTGTCGACGGGGGCGAAGGCGCCCTTGACCATGTAGCCGAGCATCTCGGTGTTGCCCATCTCGACCACGTCGGGGGCCTTGTCCGTGGCGAGGACGGCGTCCAGCTTGGTGTTCTTGTCGGGCCAGCCGTAGTACTCGTGCTTGATCTTGATGCCGGGGTGCTTCTTCTGTACGGCGGCGTCGGCGGCCTTCACCAGCTCCGGCCAGTTGTTCTGCGCGTCCACCGTGAGCCAGACGGTCAGTTCCTTGGCGTCCGAGCCCTGGGACTTGTCGTCGCCCTTGTTGTCACTGCCACACGCCGCTACGGAGAAGACCATGCCCGCGATACCCATCGCGGCTATCAGCTTGCGCTTCACGCCACCCTCCTCAGGGATGCCACAAACCCCCCTGCCTCCCCGCGCGAGCGTTGGGCCGGGACCTGGACCAATGGTGTAGACCAGTGCGGGAAGCTTGGCCCAGACCACCAGGCCTGTCAAGGGTGGTCGAATGGGCTCCCACCAGCCGTTATGCGACCTACATATGCAAGAACCTTTAAGTAAGAAGCCTCGAAAATCCGCGGCGCGGACGAGACAATTCCGGTAGACCACTCGGGTGGTGGACTAGACCAGAAGGGCCCGCGACGGTATACAGAGGGGATCACGCAGCGTGCAGGGCGAATCCCGGTACGCTGCCGTGCCACGAGGCGAGCCGCATCAGGAGCCGGGAAGGCGGAGCATGAGCACCGACGTCAGCAGTGCGGAGAACGAGAGCGGGACAGCCGTCCGTACCGCGCGCGTGCCCAAGTACTACCGCCTGAAGAAGCACCTCCTCGACATCACCGAGACCCAGGCACCCGGCACCCCGGTCCCGCCCGAGCGCACCCTGGCCGCCGAGTTCGACACCTCCCGCACCACCGTCCGCCAGGCCCTCCAGGAGCTGGTCGTCGAGGGCCGCCTCGAACGCATCCAGGGCAAGGGCACCTTCGTCGCCAAGCCGAAGGTCTCCCAGGCGCTCCAGCTCACCTCGTACACCGAGGACATGCGCGCCCAGGGTCTGGAACCGACCTCGCAGCTGCTGGACATCGGCTACATCACGGCCGACGACCGGCTGGCCGGCCTGCTCGACATAAGCGCGGGCGGCCGGGTGCTGCGCATCGAGCGGCTGCGCATGGCCAACGGCGAGCCGATGGCGATCGAGACCACGCATCTGAGCGCGAAGCGCTTCCCGGCCCTGCGCCGCTCCCTCGTCAAGTACACGTCCCTGTACACCGCCCTCGCCGAGGTGTACGACGTCCGTCTCGCGGAGGCCGAGGAGACCATCGAGACCTCGCTGGCTACCCCGCGCGAGGCAGGCCTGCTCGGCACGGACGTCGGCCTGCCGATGCTGATGCTCTCCCGGCACTCCCTCGACCGCGAGGGCCAGCCGGTGGAGTGGGTGCGGTCGGTCTACCGCGGCGACCGCTACAAGTTCGTGGCCCGCCTCAAGCGCCCGCAGGACTGACCGGCGCCCCCCCTTCACCGGACCGGCCGCCACGACCCTTCACGGAATCGACATACCCGGAGGCCGGACGGCTACTTCCGCTCCGGTGACGCCGTGACCTAGATTGCCTGCGCATTACACAGGCGAACGGTGAGGGGACGGAGCCGCGGTATGTCGGATGTACCTGAAGTGAGGCAGCCGGTGGTGACACCTGTACGCGTGGTCATCGCCGTCTGTCTCGTCGCGCCCTTCGTGGCGATGCTGTGGGTGGGCTCCTATGCCAGGACAGACCCGACGTTCATCGGGATCCCGTTCTTCTACTGGTACCAGATGCTGTGGGTGCTGATCTCCACCGCGCTCACCATGACCGCGTACCAGCTGTGGCAGCGTGACCAGCGCGCCCGCACGGCCGGCCACACGAGCGGGGGTGCACAGCGGTGAAGGACGGTGTGAACGGCGTCGCGCTCGGCGTCTTCGTCTTCTTCTTCCTGGCCGTCACGGCCATGGGATTCCTGGCCGCGCGCTGGCGCAAGGCCGAGAACGAGCACAGTCTCGACGAATGGGGCCTGGGCGGCCGCTCGTTCGGGACCTGGGTCACCTGGTTCCTGCTGGGCGGCGACCTCTACACGGCGTACACCTTCGTCGCCGTACCCGCGGCGGTCTACGCGGCGGGCGCGGCCGGCTTCTTCGCCGTGCCGTACACGATCCTGGTCTACCCGCTGATCTTCACGTTCCTGCCGCGCCTGTGGTCGGTCTCCCACAAGCACGGGTACGTGACGACCTCGGACTTCGTGCGCGGCCGGTTCGGCTCCAAGGGCCTCTCGCTGGCCGTCGCGCTGACCGGCATCCTGGCGACGATGCCGTACATCGCGCTGCAGCTCGTCGGCATCCAGGCGGTGCTCGACGTGATGGGCGTCGGCGGCAGCGACGGCACCAACTGGTTCGTCAAGGACCTGCCGTTGCTCATCGCCTTCGGTGTGCTGGCGGCCTACACCTACTCCTCCGGCCTGCGCGCCCCCGCGCTCATCGCGTTCGTGAAGGACGGGCTGATCTACCTCGTCATCGCGGTGGCGATCATCTACATCCCGATCAAGCTGGGCGGCTTCGACGACATCTTCGCCAAGGCGGGCCACGCGTTCGCCCAGACCAACCCGGCGACCGGCAAGCCGCGCGGCGTGCTGGCACCGCCGGAGGCGGGCCAGTGGACGTACGCCACGCTGGCGTTGGGCTCCGCGCTCGCCCTGTTCATGTACCCGCACTCGATCACCGCGACGCTCTCCTCCAAGAGCCGTGACGTGATCCGCCGCAACACCACGATCCTGCCGCTGTACTCCCTGATGCTGGGCCTGCTGGCGCTGCTCGGCTTCATGGCCGTCGCGGCCGGCGTCAAGGTCACCAACGGCCAGCTGGCGATCCCGCAGCTGTTCGAGGACATGTTCCCGGACTGGTTCGCGGGCGTGGCCTTCGCGGCGATCGGCATCGGCGCCCTGGTCCCGGCGGCCATCATGTCCATCGCGGCCGCGAACCTGTTCACGCGCAACATCTACCGGGACTTCATCAAGCCGGACGCCACGCCGAAGCAGGAGGCCCAGGTCTCCAAGCTGGTGTCCCTGCTGGTGAAGGTGGGCGCGCTGGTCTTCGTCCTCACCATGGACAAGACGGTCGCCATCAACTTCCAGCTGCTGGGCGGCATCTGGATCCTGCAGACCTTCCCGGCGCTGGTGGGCGGCCTGTTCACCCGCTGGTTCCACCGCTGGGCCCTGCTCGCGGGCTGGGCGGTCGGCATGGTCTACGGCACCGCCGCGGCGTACGGTGTCGCCTCCCCCACCCAGAAGCACTTCGGCGGCTCGGCCAAGGAGATCCCGGGCATCGGCGAGATCGGCTACATCGGCCTCACGGCGTTCGTGCTGAACGTGGTGGTGACGGTGGTCCTGACCTTCGCCCTGCGGGCCCTGAAGGCCCCGGAGGGCATCGACGAGACGAAGGCGGAGGACTACACGGCGGACGCGGGCGACCCGGGCGTGGAGGTCGAACTCCCCCCGGCCGTCGCGGGAAGCGCCCACTAGAGCGCCGCGCGTACAGCCCGCAGCGGGCCGCCGAGGGCACCACCCCGGCGGCCCGCTGTCGTCCATACTCCCCCGCATGGACCTCGTCATCCGGCAAGCGCTACCCACCGAACACGAACCCCTCGGCGACATCACCGCCCGGGCCTATCTCCGGGACGGTCTCCTCGACTACGGCGAGGACGACCCGTACCTGCCCGTGCTGAAGGACGTGGCCGGGCGGGCCGCGGCCGCGGAGGTGCTGGTCGCCGTGCGGGGCGAGCGCCTTCTCGGCGGCGTCACCTTCGTCCCCGGGCCCGGGCCGGTCGCCGACCTCGCCCGCCCCGGCGAGACCGAGATCAGGGCGCTCGCGGTCGCGCACGAAGCCCGCGGCCAGGGCGCCGGCGAGGCCCTCGTCCGCGCCTGCCTGGAGCGGGCGCGGGCCACGGAGGGCTGCACGGCCGTCGTCCTGTCGAGCCAGCGGAGCATGCACACCGCCCACCGGCTCTACGAACGCCTCGGCTTCGTCCGGACACCGGACCGGGACTGGAATCCCGTGCCGCACCTGGACGACGTCACTCTCCTCACCTACGAGTTGACGCTCTGACACCGACGCGACACAACATCTGGGGGTGCCGTGACGACCCGGCACTAGATGTATGCTCATGCTCGCTGTCGCCGCAGGGGAATCCGGTGCGAATCCGGAACTGTCCCGCAACGGTGTACTTGTGCGCATCCGCGCACGAGAGTCAGTCCGAGGACCTGCCGACAGCACGCCCGGCCAACCCGGTCAGGGCGTTTCGACGTCCGGGCCTCGTGGAGTGGGCCAGGGTCTCCGACGCGCGCCCGCGCGCGCTCGCGCTGCCCGCTGCCCTCCGCCAGGCCCCGTGCCGAGCGAGGGAGAGCCCCACGTGACCATCGCGCCAGCCGAACCGGCTTCAGCGACCACGACCGTCCCGGAGACCGACGGTCCCGGAACGGCCCTGCTGCGGATCCTGACCGAGCTGACCGCCGACCTGCCGGACACCGACCCGGGCCGGGTCGCCGCCGCCGCGCTGCGCGGCCGGTCCGCGCGGGCCGACGAGTCGGAGTTGCGCGAGCTGGCCACCGAGGCCGCCGCCGGTCTGATCTCCGAGGATCCCGCCTACTCGCGGCTGGCGGCCCGACTGCTCACCGTCTCCATCCGGGCCGAGGCCGCCTCGCAGGGCGTGACGTCCTTCACCGAGTCCGTCGCGGTGGGGCACCGCGAGGGCCTCATCGCCGACCGCACCGCGGAGTTCGCGCGGCTGCACGCGGCGCGGCTGGACGCGCTGGTGGACCCCGCCGCCGACGACCGCTTCGGGTACTTCGGCCTGCGCACCCTGCACAGCCGCTACCTGCTCCGGCACCCGATCACGCGCAAGGTCATCGAGACCCCCCAGCACTTCATGCTCCGGGTCGCCGCGGGACTGGCTGAGGACAACACCTCCCGCGCCCTGGACGAGGTCGCCGCGCTCTACGGGCTCATGAGCCGCCTCGACTACCTCCCGTCCTCCCCCACCCTCTTCAACTCCGGCACCCGGCACCCCCAGATGTCGTCCTGCTACCTCCTCGACTCCCCCAAGGACGAGCTGGACTCCATCTACGACCGCTACCACCAGGTCGCCCGGCTCTCCAAGCACGCCGGCGGCATCGGGCTGTCGTACTCCCGCATCCGCAGCCGCGGTTCGCTGATCCGCGGCACCAACGGGCACTCCAACGGCATCGTGCCGTTCCTGAAGACCCTGGACGCCTCGGTCGCCGCCGTGAACCAGGGCGGCCGGCGCAAGGGCGCGGCCGCGGTCTACCTGGAGACCTGGCACTCCGACATCGAGGAGTTCCTGGAACTGCGGGACAACACCGGTGAGGACGCCCGCCGTACGCACAACCTCAACCTCGCCCACTGGGTCCCGGACGAGTTCATGCGCCGGGTGAACGCCGACGAGCCGTGGTCCCTGTTCTCCCCCGCCGACGTGCCGGAGCTGGTGGACCTGTGGGGCGCGGAGTTCGACGCCGCCTACCGCAGGGCCGAGGCCGCCGGACTCGCGCAGCGGACCATCCCGGCCCGTGACCTGTACGGCCGGATGATGCGCACCCTCGCGCAGACCGGCAACGGCTGGATGACCTTCAAGGACGCGGCCAACCGCACCGCCAACCAGACGGCGACCCCCGGCCACGTCGTGCACTCCTCCAACCTCTGCACGGAGATCCTGGAGGTCACGGACGACGGCGAGACGGCGGTCTGCAACCTGGGGTCCGTGAACCTCGGGGCGTTCGTCGACCCGGCGACCGGTGACATCGACTGGGAGCGGCTGGACGGGACGGTCCGCACCGCGGTGACCTTCCTGGACCGGGTCGTCGACATCAACTTCTACCCGACCGAGCAGGCGGGCCGGTCCAACGCCCGGTGGCGGCCGGTGGGCCTGGGCGCCATGGGTCTCCAGGACGTCTTCTTCAAGCTGCGGCTGCCCTTCGACTCCCCCGAGGCCAAGGCCCTGTCCACCCGGATCGCCGAGCGGATCATGCTCGCCGCGTACGAGGCCTCCGCCGACCTGGCCGAGCGCAACGGACCGCTGCCCGCCTGGGAGAAGACCCGCACCGCGCGGGGCGTGCTGCACCCCGACCACTACGGCGTCGAGTTCACCTGGCCGGAGCGCTGGGCGGCGCTGCGCGCGCGGATCGCCGAGACCGGGATGCGCAACAGCCTGCTCCTGGCCATCGCGCCCACCGCGACCATCGCCTCGATCGCGGGGGTCTACGAATGCATCGAGCCGCAGGTCTCGAACCTGTTCAAGCGCGAGACGCTGTCCGGTGAGTTCCTCCAGGTCAACTCGTACCTGGTGCGGGAGCTGAAGGACCTGGGTGTCTGGGACGCCCGGACCCGGGAGGCGCTGCGCGAGGCGAACGGCTCGGTGCAGGGCTTCGCCTGGATCCCCGAGGAGGTACGACGCCTGTACCGCACGGCGTGGGAGATCCCGCAGCGCGGCCTGATCGACATGGCCGCCGCCCGCACCCCGTACCTGGACCAGGCCCAGTCCCTGAACCTGTTCCTGGAGACGCCGACCATCGGCAAGCTCTCCTCGATGTACGCGTACGCCTGGAAGTCCGGGCTGAAGACGACGTACTACCTGCGGTCGCGCCCGGCGACCCGGATCGCCCGCGCCGCCCGGGCCGCCGTGCCCGTCCAGCAGGCGGCCCCCGAAGACGCCGTCGCCTGCTCCCTGGAAAACCCCGAGTCCTGCGAGGCCTGCCAGTGATGTCCAGCAAGAACCTTCTCGACCCCGGCTTCGAGCTCACGCTCCGCCCGATGCGCTACCCGGACTTCTACGAGCGCTACCGGGACGCCATCAAGAACACCTGGACGGTGGAGGAGGTCGACCTCCACTCGGACGTCGCCGACCTCGCGAAGCTCAGCCCGTCCGAGCAGCACCTCATCGGCCGGCTGGTCGCCTTCTTCGCGACCGGCGACTCGATCGTGGCGAACAACCTGGTGCTGACGCTGTACAAGCACATCAACTCCCCCGAGGCGCGGCTCTACCTGAGCCGGCAGCTGTTCGAGGAGGCCGTGCACGTCCAGTTCTACCTGACGCTCCTCGACACCTACCTGCCCGATCCGGAGGACCGCGCGGCGGCCTTCGCGGCGGTCGAGAACATCCCCTCGATCCGGGAGAAGGCGGAGTTCTGCTTCCGGTGGATGGACTCGGTGGAGAACCTGGACCGGCTGGAGTCCCAGGCCGACCGCCGGCGCTTCCTGCTCAACCTGATCTGCTTCGCCGCGTGCATCGAGGGCCTGTTCTTCTACGGCGCCTTCGCGTACGTCTACTGGTTCCGCAGCCGGGGCCTGCTGCACGGTCTCGCCACGGGCACCAACTGGGTGTTCCGCGACGAGACGATGCACATGAGCTTCGCGTTCGACGTGGTCGACACGGTCCGCAAGGAGGAGCCGGAGCTCTTCGACGACGAACTGCGGCAGCAGGTCACCGACATGCTGCGGGAGGCCGTCGAGGCGGAGCTGCAGTTCGCGCGTGACCTGTGCGGTGACGGCCTGCCGGGCATGAACACCGACTCGATGCGCCAGTACCTGGAGTGCGTCGCCGACCAGCGCCTCGGCCGCCTCGGCTTCGCCCCGGTGTACGGGTCGGAGAACCCGTTCTCCTTCATGGAGCTGCAGGGCGTTCAGGAGCTGACGAACTTCTTCGAGCGGCGTCCGTCCGCGTACCAGGTGGCGGTGGAGGGCACCGTCGACCTGGACGAGGACTTCTGAGGCCGCCGCGCCCCGCGGTCCTCGTGGGCCTCCCTGATCTGCCGGTCGACGCGCCTGTCGCGCAGGACGCCGAGCACGGACGGGAGGGCCATGAGGACCAGGATGCCGAGGACCAGGAGCATTCCGACGAGACCTTCGATCTGGTTTCCGTTCATGGACACCACTGTCGCGCCGGACACTCCTTACCGTGAGTGGCAGCACTGCCAGGCACCCTCGAATTACTGCCAGCGGCCCGGCACACTGGCAGCATGCTGAGGAACGTGGCGGCGGTGCTCCTGGACGGCGTGCATCCCTTCGAGCTCGGGGTGGTCTGCGAGGTCTTCGGCCTCGACCGCTCCGACGAGGGACTGCCGGTGTACGACTTCGCGGTGGTCTCCGCCGAGGGCCCGGCGCTCGGCACCCATGTCCCCGGTCTCACCGTCAGCACGCCGTACGGCCTGGACCGGCTGGAGGAGGCCGATCTGATCGCGGTCCCGGCCTCCGACACCAACGTCACCCGGGACTACCCGCCCGAGCTGCTCGACGCGCTGCGCCGGGCGGTGGACCGGGGTGCCCGGGTGCTCAGCGTCTGCTCGGGTGTCTTCGTGCTGGGCGCCGCCGGGCTGCTGGACGGGCGCCGGTGCGCCGTGCACTGGCGGCACGCGGAGCTGCTGGGCCGCCGGTATCCGCGCACCCGGGTCGAGCCGGACGTGCTGTACGTCGACGAGGACCCGGTGATCACCTCGGCGGGTACGGCCGCCGGCATCGACGCCTGTCTGCACCTCGTCCGCAAGGAGCAGGGTCCCGAGATCGCCGGGAAGATCGCCCGGCGGATGGTGGTGCCGCCGCACCGGGACGGCGGGCAGGCCCAGTTCATCGAGCGCCCGCTGCCGCAGGGCCCGTGTGACACGGTCGGCGGAGTGCTGGCCTGGATGACGGAGCACCTCGACGAGGAGGTCACCGTCGAACAGCTCGCCGCCCGCGCCCTGATGGCCCCGCGGACCTTCGCCCGCCGCTTCCAGCAGGAGACCGGCACCACGCCGTACCGCTGGATCCTGCGGCAACGGGTGCTGCTGGCACAGGAGTTGCTGGAAGGCACGGACGAGACGATGGACGCCATCGCGGGCCGCACCGGCTTCGGTACCGCGGCCGCGCTGCGCCACCAGTTCGTGAAGTCGCTGGGCACCACTCCGAACGCCTACCGGCGCGCCTTCCGGGGCCCGGAGGCCGCCGCCTGATACCGGCGCCCGCCCGGGGGCGCGCCGGTATCAGGAGCCGGCCGGGAGCCGGCGGGTCACCAGGGCACCGGCGTGAGCAGCAGGCGCTGGGGACGCAGGGTGATGCCCACCCGGGTGGCGTCGTCCGACCCGGGCACCTGTTCGAAGCGGTACTTCGCGCACAACGCCGCCGTGATCAGCGTCAGTTGGGCCATGGAGAAGTGGTCGCTCGGGCACTTGCGGTTGCCGACGCTGAAGGGGCTCATGGCGTACTTCGGCACCTCCTTGGCCCGCTCCGGCAGCCAGCGGTCCGGGTCGAAGTCGAGGTGCGCGGGGTACGAGTGCGCGTCGCGCTGGACGGCGTAGGGGCTGTAGACGATGTCGGCCCCGGCCGGAATGCGATAGCCGCCGAGCTCGGTGTCGGTCGTGGCCCGCCGCGTCAATATCCATACGGCGGGCCGCAAACGCATGGCCTCGACGACGACATTGTTGGTGTGGGTGAGCCGGCGGACATGCGCAAAACCGACCGGTTGACCGCCCGTCACGGATTGCACCTCGGCCCGGACCTTCTCGGCGTGTTCCGGGTGTTCGGCGAGCACCTGGAGCAGCCACATGATCGTGGAGGCGACCGTTTCACTTCCGGGAGTGAGTATCGCGACGACCTGGTCGTGGATCTCCTGTTCCCCGATGGGCTCGCCATTCTCGTCCTTCGCTTCGAGCAGTGCCGTCAGCAAATCGTCCGGCTTTTGACCAGATGCCCGGCGCTCGGTGACGATCTCGTCGACGAGGAGATGCAAATCGGCCAGGGCCCGGTTGAATTCCCGGTTGGCAGGCAGCGGCAACCGGTACAGCGGGCCGAGCGGGACGACCATCCGCCGGTACATACCGCGGAAGACGCTCGCGAGGTCGACGCTGAGGCGCTCGGCGCGCTCGTCCATGTACTCGCCGCGCAGCAGGCAGCGGGCGGCGATGCGGACGGCGACCCGGAACGACTCCGAGGTGCAGTCGACGGTGTCGCCGGGCCGCCAGCGCTCGGTCAGGGCGTGCGCCTCCTCCTCCATGACCGGCCCGTAGTGCGGGATCGCGGAGAGGTTGAACGCGGGCTGGATCGTGCGCCGCTGGCGCCGGTGGCGGGGTCCGTTGGCGGTGGCCACACCCTCCTTGCCGAGGAGTCCCTCCAGGGACTCCCACAGGGGCCCGGCGATGATGAAGTCGGAGCTGAGGGCCAGGGCGCCGGTGAGCGCCGGGGTGGTGACGGCGTACACCTCCTTGGGGCCCAGCCTCAGGCGCACCATGTCGCCGTGCTCGCGCAGCCGGGACATGAAGGCCAGCGGGTCGCGGACCAGCTTCCAGCCGTGTCCGAGCAACGGCACACCGCCGCCGGCCAGGGGCGGTTCACGCAGTTCACTCGCTTCCGGGGCCCCGGGGGTCGCGGGCTTCACGGACTCGACGGTCATTTCTCACCTGCCGCTTCGTTGCTGACGTACGGGGGCGTGGACCGGTCGTCCCAGCTGTCGACCGTGTAACGGCCGGACTCGTGGTGGAACCAGTAGACGGCGCTGAACCAGTTCCGCATATTGGCGACACAGGCCAGGACCGCGGCACCGAGCTCCTTTCCGTGGACGGTGCCGTCGTCGAGCTGTCCGGCGAAACGCAGTGCGTCCCGCTCGGCGGTCAGAAATTCGCGAACGCATTCCTCCACGCGTCGCCTGACTTCTTCGATCGCCTGCTCCAGAGTCATTTCCTCATGGGTGACGAGGCTGATTCCGAGATTGTGCACCTCCGCGCCCGCCATTTCCTTCGGCAGCGAGCAGAGGTCGTTGTACCAGGCGGCGAATTCCTGGCTCAGCAGCGCCGGCCGACGGTATGCCGGGTTTTTGCGCACGGCGTCCGGGAGTTCGAGTCCCGCGCTCGGCTCCAGCAGGTCCGTCCATATCCAGTGGGCGAAGGTGTGGCGCCGTAGCGCGAGGTATTCCTCGACCCCGGGGACGTGACCCGTGGTGCGGTTGCGGAACTCGCGGTCGTAGGCCTCGATCACGTCGTGGAAGTGCCGGGCGAACCGCTCGTTCCAGCTGGTGGACAGAAACGAGTAGAGCCGCGCGACGCTGTCCGCAAACCCGGCGACCAGGGTGTCCGGATGGTGCAGATGGTGCAGTGGGGCGTCGAGGGCCGCGTGCAGCCGGAACCGCAGCCGCCGCCAGTCGTGCGACCGGCCGTGCACCACGTCACGGTCGTGCCGGTCGTCCCAGACGAAGAACCAGGCGCTGTAGTCGCATATCGCCTGGATGACCTCCTCGGACGCGCCCAGGTAGTACCCCGCCATGAGGTCGGTGTAGCAAAGGCCGTCGGCATATTCCTGCACCTTGTCCGCCGGCATCAGCCGTTTTTCCAGCAGCCAGAGGCGGGTCTTCTCCTGGAGCCGCGGCCAATACGGATGCAGTTGCCGGGGAAACTCGGCCTCGATCACCGGGAGGGCGAGTTGGGGTGGAACCGCGACCACCGTCGGCGTCGATGTGGTGCTGCGTGGGAAAGCGTGCACGAACAAACCCCTCTCAGCCGAGCCAGGAGCGCACGCCCCTCCCGCTGTGCCAGGCGTGCGCCGTTGCGTATCCCCGCACTTCCATTCAGCACCACAACTGACCGCTCTGGGAACGGATTTGCTTCACTCACTACCCCCCGGTGCCGAGAATCTCCCCTTGTGTGACTGAATAGGGTTCGCTAGACACGCACAAAGGATCGAAGCTGCCAAGGATGGCCGAGCGAGTCCGACCGGACATGACGAACGCCTGGTCGGAACAGTCCCGACCAGGCGTCACCACCACACCTGCGGTCTCAGTCGTTGGCGACCACGGGGTAGCGTGGCTCGTTCTCGGCCATCTGCCGCAGCGCGTCCTTGCGCTCTCGCTTGGAGAGCCGGTCGATGTACAGGTATCCGTACAGGTGGTCGGTCTCGTGCTGCAAACACCGTGCGAAGTAGCCGGTGCCGCGCACCTTGATCGGGTTGCCCTTCTCGTCCTGCCCGGTGACCTCGGCGTAGTCGGGCCGGGCGAGCGGCGCGTACGCGGTGGGCACCGACAGGCAGCCCTCGTTGCTGTCGTCGAGCCGCCGCTTCTCGGCCGGGAGGTCGACGAGCTTCGGGTTGCACACCACGCCGACGTGCCGGACGCCCTCGTCGTCCTGGCAGTCGTAGACGAAGACCTTCAGGTCGACGCCGATCTGGTTGGCGGCGAGACCCACGCCCTCCGCGGTCCGCTGGCTCGCGAACATGTCGGCGACCAGCTGGTCCAGCTCCTCGCCGAACTCGGTGACGTCCTTGCACTCCTTGTGCAGCACCGGGTTCCCGACGACGGTGATGGGCCGCGAGGTCCCCCGCGCACGCCAGGCGTTCTCGCGCTCCTCGGTCCCCTCGGTGTCGACGACGAACCCGTCGTCGTCCACCGGGAGCACACCCACGTGCTGGTGATCGGTGTCCTGCTGCGCCATGACGGACGTAAGCCTTCCTAGGTAAAACGGGGGTGGTGTAGCTGATACAGGGTACGTGGAGGCGCCCCGTCAGGGGCGCGGGGAACTGCGCGAGCAACCCTCACTCCCCGCAGCGCCCCACGGGCCTCAGCACACCTCTTCCAAATCCCGCCAGTCCCTCGAGTCAGGGCTGTCCGCGACCCACCCGTCCAGCAGCCCCCGCACCAGCGCGGCCGGCGCGGCCACCCCGCACTCCCGCTCCGGCACCCACAACTGCCCGTCCGTCCGGTGCCCCAGCGGCCCGGGGTGCCCCGGCTCGCTGTGGTCGTGGGGATCGAGGTGCACCCCGTCGCCCTCGTCCGACGGCATCCGCGACTCGGAGCACATCCGGCACAGCAGCCGCACGGACGAGGACCAGTCCTCCGCCGCGAACCCGGCGTCCCCCGCCAGTTGCTCCAGCGCGTCCCGGTCGGCCTCCGTCGCCGCCTCCAGCAGCACCACCCACGTCGGCACCGGTGACGGCGCCCACAGCTCGATCTCGTCGAACACGGGGTACGCGTGCCCCGTGGCCGTGGTCCGTTCCCCGTGCGGCACCCCGTCGTGCAGGACGACCTCGCCCCAGCGCCGCCCGGACGAGGGAAGCGGAATGGACTGCACCTCGATCCGGGCGGGGTCCAGTCGCCGTCCCCACACCACCTCGGCCTCCCCTTCCGGGGACAGCCGTACCGCGGCACTGCCCAGGTCCATCCCGGACGGCTCACCGGACGCGGTGGCGCCTCCCGGCACCCGCAGCCCGTACGCCTGCCAGGCCCGCCGCGCCAGCGGCCAGTCCTGCAGCGCGGTCGCCGCGATGCCCACGTTCCACCAGTCCGGCGCCCCCGCCTCGCGGTCCAGCAGCGCCACCGCCCGCAGGCCGGCCGCCCGTGCCTGTTCCCAGTCGTGCCGGAACTTGTGCAGCAGGGCGAGGTTGAACCAGGACTCGGACAGCCAGGGTTCCAGGTCGGCGGCGCGTGTCAGCAGCTCGCCCGCGTCCTCGTACCGGCCGTCGCCGATCAGCGTGAACGCGCGGTCGGTGGCCTGCCGCCAGGAGGCGGAGGGCCGGTGCCGTCCCTTGCCGAAGATCCTCACGATTCCCGCCTGCCAGTTCCAGTTCCGCACAGTGGGCTGGCTTGTGCCCCCGGACATCACCCTCTCCCTCGCATCCAACCACGTACGACGGGAGAGCCGCTCATTACCCATGGGTTACCCAGCCGCGCGCAGGGTCAGACAGTCTCGGGCGAGCACGCGGGCCAGGGCTTCCACGACCTCGGGAGCGTAGTCCCCCGCGGTGGCCAGGCGTAACTCCTCCAGCGCGGTCAGCTGCCCGCCGGGCCCGGAATCCCGGGACTTCTCCTCGTACGCGTTGACGACCCGCACGATCCGCGCCGCGAGCGGCTGCTCCCGGGAGGGGTCGGCCTGCCGCTCCACGACCACGGCGACGGCCGCGGCCACCCCGGTCTGCCGGACGACCGCGCCGCCGAGCAGGGCTATCCGCCGCTGCTCCGCCGCCGGCAGCACGGCGGTGGCCCCGGCCGGGACCGGGTCGACGAGACTCAGCTGACCGATGTCGTGCATCAGGGCCGCGTACTCCAGCACGGTGAGCTCCGCTCGGGACAGCCCCAGGTCCCGCCCGACGGCCTCGCTGAGCGCGGCGACCCGGCGGGCGTGCCCGGCCGGGGTGTACCCAGCGACCTCGGTGGCGCGGGCGAGGGAGGCGATGGTCTGCCGGTAGGTGGCCCGGACGGCCTCGTAGCGGCGCAGGGACAGCTGGGTGAGAACCAGGGGCAGGCAGAAGACGGGCAGCGCCCACAGCCCCACCACCGCCACGGCGAGCGCCATCACGGCGCCGGTGGCGCAGACGGCGGACCCGATGCCGAGCAGGCCGCGCAGTTCGTCCCGCAGCAGCGGGCCGAACGGCCACCCGGTGCGGGAGTGCGCCTGCGCGGCGGCGAGCACGGCGTCGCACAGGGCGGTGAGCACGAGCAGCGCGACCAGCAGCAGGGCGTACACCGGTCCGCCCCACTGCTCCAACCCGCCCCTGGTGTCGAGGGGTTGGAAGCAGACGGCGGCGAAGCCGACGGTGAGGACGCGCCGGGTGAGGTGGTCGGGGGTGGGGCGGCGGCCGCTGGCGATGTGGGGCACGTTGCCGAGCAGGGCGGCCGTGCCCACGACGGCGACGGCCTGGAGGGCGCCGTCGTGGGCGCCGAGCAGCGCGTAGGCGAGCCCGCCGGCCGCCCCGAGGGGGGCCGCCTCCCGTACGTCGGCGCCGGACCGGCGGGCCGTCTCCCCGACGACGACGAGCAGGCCGAAGGCGAGGGCGGCGACACGGTCGTCGAGCCCCTCCCACAGCGTGCCGGCGACACAGCCGAGCCCGAGCGCCAGCGCGGCCGACCGGAAGGACCACAGCACGGCGGCGGACCGGAGCCCCGCCCTGCACACGCACCGCTTCGACCGCCCCCCGGCCCGCCCACGCACCGAACCGACGGCGGCCCGGTCTGCGGCCCGATCACACGGCGAAGTGGCCGGGGGCCGGGCGTGGTGGGGGGTCGGGATGTCGGGGGGTGGGTCGGTGGGGGTCATGGGGTGGGCCGCCCGGCTTCCTGGCGGTCGGTGCTCGGTGGGGTGGGGAGGGGGATCCCGGGCGGGAGCGGGCCGGCGGTCACCGTGGGATGCCAGCCGTCCCTGGCCAGCGCCCGCGTCAGGGCGTCGACCACGCGTGCGTCGAAGTGGCGGCCGGCGCACCGCCGTAACTCCGCCACCGCGACCGGCACCGGCCGGGCCCGGCTGTAGGACCGGGTGGAGGTCATCGCGTCGAACGCGTCGGCCACCGCCACCACCCGCGCGCACTCGGGGATCTGCCCGCCGGCCAGCCCGTAGGGGTAGCCGCTGCCGTCGATGCGCTCGTGGTGGTGCAGGATCGCCGCGCGGGCCTCGCCCAGGAAGGAGATGCCGCGCACCATCTCGTGGCCGTACTCGGGGTGGAGCTCGATGATCCGCCGCTCCTCCGGCGTCAGCGGTCCGTCCTTGCGGAGCAGCCGCGTGGGGACGCCGAGCTTCCCGACGTCGTGCAGGATCCCGGCGAAGCGCAGCACCTCCACCCGCTCCTCCGGCATGCCCAGTTCGCGGGCGATCATCACGGAGGCCTCGCCGACCCGCTCGCTGTGCCCGCGGGTGTACCCGTCCTTGATGTCGACGGCCTGCACGAGCGCGCGGATGGTGGCCTGATGGGCGGCCCGCTCCCGGTCGTACTGGGCGAACACCCACCAGGACACGCACATCGGCAGCAGCACGAGCAGCGCGGCGACCGGGCCGTACGGACTGCGCCACAGCACGGCCATCATCAGCCCGGCCAGCCCGTGCACCCCGATCGGCGCGAGGGAGCGGGAGAACAGGCCGCGCCAGGCCCGGCGGGCGGGAACCCTGTCCGCGAGCGCGCGGAGACCGCCGTCGAGGAGCGCGAGCACCCCGCAGAACGCCAGGACCGCCGCGGCGCACGGCAGCAGCGCGTACGGGAAGTCGCAGCCCGCCACCGTGTCCCCGCCGCCCAGCACCCGGTGCACCAGCCCGGCGGCCCACACGGCGAGCGCCAGTTCGGCGGCCCGCCAGATCCGGCGCAGCGCCTGCGGCCGGTGCGCGGCCGGCGAGAGCAGCGCCCCGGGCAGCGGCACGAGGGCGGCGGCCGGCGGGGGCAGCAGGAAGGCTCCGGCGAGCAGCACGGGGTAGAAGGTCCCGCCGAGCCGCTGTCGTACGAGGCGTTCGCAGGCCGTGTACAGCACGGCCAGCAGGACGACAGCCCAGCAGGGTGTACCCATCACGCCCCTCCCCGACCGTGCCTGCCCAGGCTTCGGAGCCTAGGGCGACGGCCGGAGGGTACGGGAGGTCATGACCGGAGGATTAGCACATTCGGGTGACAAACCACCCGGGGAGAACGCTCAGCTCTCCTGAGGGGTGGCGGGGGCGACCGCCACGTCGCTCTCCGGGACGGTCTGGCCCGAACGGATCAGGTCCAGCCGCCCCAGCACCTTGGCCCGCAGGTCGCTCGGCACGTCGTCATGTCCGCAGCACCGCTTGACCAGCTTCTTCACGGCCTGCTCCAGCCCGTACTTCTCCAGGCAGGGCGAGCACTCGTCGAAGTGCTGCTTGAACTTGACGCGATCGACGTCCGGCATCTCACTGTCGAGGAACTCGTAGAGATGATCGAGTACCTCACTGCAGTCCGTCTCGTGCGGCTCTCCGCAGCTCATGAGCCCGAGCCTTTCGCTTCGTTCGACTCTCCGGCGCCCGCCGGGACGAGCCCGCGCTCACGCGCGTAGTCCTCCAGCATGCCGCGCAGTTGACGGCGGCCCCGGTGCAGCCGGGACATCACCGTACCGATGGGTGTCCCCATGATGTCGGCGATCTCCTTGTACGCAAAGCCCTCGACGTCGGCGAGATAGACGGCGATGCGGAATTCCTCGGGGATCGCCTGCAGCGCTTCCTTCACGTCCGAGTCGGGCAGGTGGTCGAGCGCCTGCGACTCCGCGGAGCGCAAGCCCGTCGACATGTGCGACTCGGCACGGGCGAGCTGCCAGTCCTCGATCTCCTCGGCCGCGGAGCGCTGGGGTTCGCGCTGCTTCTTGCGGTACGAGTTGATGAACGTGTTGGTCAGAATGCGGTACAGCCACGCCTTGAGGTTGGTGCCCTCACGGAACTGGTGGAAGGACGCGTACGCCTTGGCGTAGGTCTCCTGCACCAGGTCCTCGGCGTCGGCCGGGTTGCGCGTCATGCGCAGCGCGGCGGAATACATCTGGTCGAGGAATTCGAGCGCGTCCCGTTCGAAGCGCGCGGTGCGCTCCGCGGTCGACTCCGCGCCCACGCCCCGGCCCTCGGGCAGCTCCGCCTGGCCGTTGTCGGTCCCTGCGTCGGTACCGGTGACCGGACCCACCTCCTCAAGTTCCCGGGCAGGACCAAAACCGATCCCACTCGACTCGGAGGATAGAACACGACCCGTGCCTGCCGCCGCTCGAATAGGAGCGGTCTTGGCCGCGTGCAGCACCGTCCAGTCCAGGTCAGCGCTGCGCTCACGGCGCGGGCAGATGGTCGAACCCATGCGGCGGACTTCCTCTCCTTCGGCATCGGCACTGGTGTCCCAGCACTTCTGTCCGCCACAACAGTGCTCCGTCACGCAACATTCCCGGCCGTCACCCGAGGGCCGGGATCCATGCGGCGACCGCGTCCGTGATGATGGTCACTGCCCTGTCCTGCCCGATGTCCGCCCTCTTGGGCACCGCGAAGCCGTGGTCGGCGCCCGGCACCTCGACCAGTTCGTAGTCCCCCTCGGGGAACTCGGCCGGCTTGCCGAACGGGTCGTTGCCGCCCTGGACGACGAGCGTGGGCACCCCGGCCCCCAGCAGTTCCGCGGCGCGTGACTTCTCCGGCCGGCCTGGCGGGTGCAGCGGGAAGCTCAGGGCGAGGACTCCGGCCGCGCCCAGCTCCGTGGCCGTACGGCAGGCGACCCGGGCGCCCGCGCTGCGGCCGCCGGAGACCACCGGCAGCCCGGGTGCCGCGAGCGCGGGCCACACGCCCCGCCAGCCCGTGTCGAGCGTCTTCGGCGCGGGCGCGACCTTCCGGCCGGCGACCCGCCAGGGCTGCTCGACCAGCGCCACCGTCACGCCGTGCGCCGGGAGCGCGGCGGCGATCGCCCGCAGGTCCCGGGCCTCGATGCCACCGCCGGCCCCGTGGCCGACGGCCAGCACGAGGCGCGCCCGCTCCGCCTCGTACCAGGTGAGGCGGGCGTCCCCCGCCTCCGTAGCGACGATCTTCGATGTGGTCACGGCAGAAAGGCTAGAGGCAGGTGGCTAGAAGAGGGTGCCCTCTTCGGGGCCCGCCAGTTCCTTCAGCAGTTCCGGTCCGTTGTTGCGGACGTTGCTGACGGCCGTGGCGACCGGGTAGGCCCGCATCAGGCCCTCCGGTGGCGGGGCCAGCAGCGGCCGCAGGTCGTCGACGTCGGTGCGCGCCGGGTCGAGCCAGGCGTCCCACCGGTCCGGCGTCAGCATCAGCGGCATCCGGGGGTGGATGTCCGCCAGCGCCCGGGGGCCTTCCGCCGGGGCCACCGCGAGCGGCGCGGTCTCCGCCTCCGTCGTGATCACCGAGCACGTCGCCCACCAGGCCAGCGGATGGTCGTCGGGCAGCGTCCGGTCGCGCCAGAACTCGTACAGGCCCGCCATGGCGAACACGGACCCGTCGGCCGGGAGCACGAAGTACGGCTGCTTGCGCGGCCGCTTCTTCTTCCCCTCGACCTCCAGGTCGCGCTCCTCTTTGGCGGTGACCCACTCGTAGTAGCCGTCGGCGGGCACGATGCAGCGGCGGGCGGCGAAGGCGCGGCGGTACGACGGCTTCTCGTGCACGGTCTCGGCCCGCGCGTTGATCATCCGGGCGGCGCCCTCGGGGGACTTGGCCCAGGACGGCACGAGCCCCCACTTGAGCCTGCGCAGCTGTCGAACCGGGCGGCGGTCGTCGGCGTCTTTCAACGGACGGTCGAGGACGGCGTAGACCTCCTTGGTCGGCGCCACGTTGTAGTCGGGCTCCAGGGTCTCCTCGGGCTCCCACTTCTCGACTTCAAAGATTCCTGCGAGATCCTCGGGCCCACGACTGGATGCATACCGTCCGCACATACGTGCAACACTGCCAGACTTCACCTGCCCGTAGGGAGTAACCACCCGACCATGGAGAGCTCCGCCGCCCTCGCGCTGCCCGACCTCTGGGACCGTCTCACGGGCACCCAGTCCGACCCCGACCTGTGGGTGGTGCTCGCGACACTGGTCGCCGCGCTCGCGGTGGTCGTCCCGCACACCCTGTGGCGGATATCCCGCAACGCCGTCACCATCGCCCACGAGGGCGGGCACGGCCTGGTCGCCCTGCTCACCGGCCGCCAGCTCACCGGCATCAGACTGCACTCCGACACCAGCGGACTCACGCTCAGCCGGGGCAAGCCGCACGGCATCGGCATGATCCTCACGGCGGCCGCGGGCTACACCGCGCCCCCGCTCCTGGGGCTGGGCGGCGCGGCCCTGCTGGGCTCAGGCCGCATCACGCTGCTCCTCTGGGCCGCCACGGCCCTGCTCCTCGTCATGCTGGTGATGATCCGCAACGCCTACGGCGTCCTCACGGTGTTCCTGACCGGCGGCACCTTCCTGCTGGTGTCCTGGCTGGCGGGCCCCCAGGTGCAGGCGGCGTTCGCGTACGCGGTGGTGTGGTTCCTGCTCCTCGGGGGCGTGCGTCCGGCGTTCGAACTCCAGTCGAAGCGCTCCCGGGGCGGGGCGGGCGACTCGGACGCGGACCAGTTGTCCCGCCTCACCCATCTCCCGGCGGCCGTCTGGCTGTTCCTGTTCCACACGGTGTCGCTGTGCTCACTGATCGGCGGCGGCAGGTGGCTGCTGCACCTCTGACCGGCCCGCACGGCGCCGCACCCGAGGGCTCCACGGGCGGCCGCACACTAAAGTGACCCCATGGCCGCAAACCCCACCGCACCAACCGCCCTCTGGCCCGCCCCCCACGCGCGCGGAGCCGTCGACGCGACGGTTCACGTGCCGGGGTCCAAGTCGGTCACCAACCGCGCCCTCGTCCTCGCCGCCCTCGCCTCCGAACCCGGCTGGCTGCGCCGTCCGCTCCGGTCCCGCGACACCCTGCTGATGGCCGGCGCGCTGCGCGCGATGGGCGTCGGCATCGAGGAGGGCGTGGGCCCGGACGGCTCCGGTGAGGCCTGGCGCGTGATCCCCGCGGGGCTGCGCGGCCCCGCCACCGTCGACGTCGGCAACGCGGGCACGGTGATGCGCTTCCTGCCGCCCGTCGCCACCCTCGCCACCGGCGACATCCGCTTCGACGGCGACCCGCGCTCCTACGAGCGTCCCCTGCACGGCGTGATCGACGCCCTGCGCGCCCTCGGCGCCCGGATCGACGACGACGGCCGTGGCGCGCTCCCGCTGACCGTGCACGGCAGCGGCGCCCTGGACGGTGGTCCGGTGTCGGTCGACGCCTCGTCCTCCTCCCAGTTCGTGTCGGCCCTGCTGCTCTCGGGACCGTGTTTCAACCAGGGCGTGGAGGTCCGCCACACCGGTGCGAGCCTGCCCTCCCTCCCCCACATCCGGATGACCGTCGACATGCTGCGCGCGGTCGGCGCCCAGGTGGACACCCCGGAGTCGGGGGGCGAGCCGAACGTCTGGCGGGTCACGCCGGGCGCCCTGCTCGGCCGTGACCTGACCGTCGAGCCGGACCTCTCCAACGCCCAGCCGTTCCTGGCCGCCGCCCTGGTGACGGGCGGCAGGGTGCTGATCCCGGACTGGCCGTCCCGGACGACCCAGCCGGGCGACCGGCTGCGGGAGATCTTCACCGAGATGGGTGGTTCCTGCGAACTGACCGAGTACGGCCTGGAGTTCACCGGCTCGGGCCGGATCCACGGCATCGACGTCGACCTGGGCGACGTCGGCGAGCTCACCCCCGGCATCGCGGCGGTCGCCGCCCTCGCGGACTCGCCGTCCACGCTGCGCGGGGTCGCCCACCTCCGGATGCACGAGACGGACCGGCTGGCGGCACTCACCAAGGAGATCAACGAGCTGGGCGGCGACGTCACCGAGACCGCCGACGGCCTGCACATCCGTCCGCGCCCGCTGCACGGCGGGACCTTCCACACCTACGAGGACCACCGCATGGCCACCGCCGGTGCGATCATCGGCCTGGCCGTGGACGGCGTGGAGATCGAGAACGTGGCGACGACCGCGAAGACCCTGCCGGACTTCCCCGACCTGTGGGCCGGGATGCTCGGGAGCGGTGGGGCGTAGGGGCGTACGACCATGCGCCGCTACGGCAAGCACACCGACGAGGACGACATCCGCTCCCGTCCCAACCGCAAGGGCAACCGGCCGCGGACCAACATCCGTCCCAAGCACGAGGACGCGGCCGAGGGCATGGTCCTCACCGTCGACCGGGGCCGGCTGACCTGCCTGGTCGAGGACCGTACGATCCTGGCGATGAAGGCCCGTGAGCTGGGCCGCAAGGCCGCGGTGGTCGGCGACCGGGTGGCGCTGGTCGGCGACCTGTCCGGCAGGAAGGACACGCTGGCCCGGATCGTGCGCATCGAGGACCGCTCCTCCGTGCTGCGCCGGACCGCCGACGACGACGACCCGTTCGAGCGGGTGGTCGTCGCCAACGCCGACCAGCTGGCGATCGTCACCGCCCTGGCCGACCCGGAGCCCCGCCCCCGGCTCATCGACCGCTGCCTGGTCGCGGCCTACGACGGCGGTCTCACCCCCCTGCTGGTCATGACCAAGTCGGACCTGGCCCCGCCGGACAAGCTCCTGGAGCTGTACGGCGACCTGGAGATCCCGTACGTGGTCACGAGCCGCCGGGAGCTGGAGACGGGAGACGCGGCCCAGCGGGTCCAGGAACACCTCGACGGCAAGATCACGGCGTTCGTCGGACATTCGGGCGTCGGCAAGACGACCCTGGTCAACGCGCTGGTCCCGGTGGACCGCCGGCGTACGACGGGACATGTGAACGCGGTGACGGGCCGCGGCCGTCACACCACGACGTCCGCGCTGGCACTGCCCCTGGCCGACGACGGGGGCTGGGTCATCGACACCCCGGGCGTCCGGTCCTTCGGGCTCGCGCACATCGACCCGTCCCGGGTGATCCACGCGTTCCCCGACCTGGAGCCCGGCACGGTCGACTGCCCGCGCGCGTGCAGTCACGACGAGCCGGACTGCGCGCTGGACGAGTGGGTGGCCGAGGGCCACGCGGACCCCGCCCGCCTCTACTCGCTGCGCCGGCTGCTGGCCACGCGGGAGCGCACGGAGGGCGACTGACCACCGGGGTGTTTGTCCTGACCCGAGTTCGGTAAGTGCATAATCGCACCGAGCCGGACGTACGGGAGGACAGCACATGGCGTGGCTGCTGGTGATCGTCGCCGGAGTCCTGGAGACCGGCTTCGCCGTGTGCCTCAAGCTCTCCCACGGTTTCACCCGGCTGTGGCCGACGATCGCCTTCGCGTCCTTCGCCCTCGGCAGTTTCGGCCTGCTGACCCTCTCCCTGAAGAAGCTGGACGTGGGCCCGGCGTACGCGGTCTGGACGGGCATCGGCGCGGCGGGCACCGCCATCTACGGCATGGTCTTCCTGGGCGACCTGGTCTCGGTCCTGAAGATCGTCTCGATCAGCCTGGTGATCGCGGGCGTCATCGGCCTCCAGCTGTCGGGCTCCGCGCACTGAAGCGCCCGGCCCGTACCCCGTCCCTCAGACCGCCTGCCGCACCAGCACCCCTCGCACCAGCTCCGCCACCCCGCCGTCCCCGGGCGGCGCGGCCACACACGACAACGCGAGCCGGACGACGAGCTCGCACGACCGCGCCAGCTCCCGGTCTCCCTGCTCCGCCGCCGGCCCGGCGAGCACCGCCACCGCCCGGTCCCGCACGATCCGCACGAACTCCCCGGGTGACGGCAGCGGCCCGTCCGCGCGCCGCTGCGCCGGCACCGCGGACGACGACGGCACCGCGGAGAGCGTGGGCACCGGCAACCGCTCGCTCCAGCACCCCGTGAGCATCGCCCGCACCAGCACGCTCTCCCGGGCCGCCACCGCCGTCCACTCGGCCGTCGCCGTCAGGCGCTCCGGCATCCCGGTATGGCTGCCCAGCGCCCGCTCGACCCCCGCGAGATATCCGTCGGCCTCCCTGCGCACCAGCGCTCTGGCCAGGCCTTCCTTGCTGCCGAACTCGTTGTACAGCGTCTGGCGGGACACCCCGGCCGCCGCGGCCACGTCGACCATCCGAACGGCGGTCCACGGCCGGCGCGTCAGCGCGGCGTACGCGGCGTCCAGAAGGGATTCCCGGGCTGCAGGCATCATCGCCTCCCTGGGGCGAGCGACTCTGGGCCCAGATTTGACGCGGACGAATCCACTGTCAAGGGTTCGCGGGGGCACCGGGGGGGCGCCCTTCGGCCAACACGCGCGGGCGCACCGGGGTCCCCCGTCCGATCACCGCACGCTGCTCACCCGGCCGCTGAGCGGCGGCGCCACGGCGGCCCCCGAGATCCTCGGGCATCCCCCTGGTAGCCCCGCGCCCGCCCCGGCCGATAGCGTTCGTCGCATGCCGGACTACCTCGATGACCTGCGCCTCGCCCATGTACTCGCGGACGCGGCCGACGCCGCCACCATGGACCGCTTCAAGGCTCTCGACCTCAAGGTCGAGACCAAGCCGGACATGACCCCGGTGAGCGAGGCCGACAAGGCCGCTGAGGAGCTGATCCGCGGCCAGTTGCAGCGCGCCCGCCCGCGCGACGCGATCCTCGGCGAGGAGTACGGCGTCGAGGGCACCGGTCCCCGCCGCTGGGTCGTCGACCCGATCGACGGCACCAAGAACTACGTCCGCGGGGTGCCCGTCTGGGCGACCCTGATCTCCCTGACGGAGGCGGCCGAGGGCGGCTACCAGCCGGTCGTCGGCGTGGTGTCCGCGCCCGCGCTGGGCCGCCGCTGGTGGGCCGCGAAGGGCCACGGCGCCTTCACCGGCCGGAGCCTGTCCTCGGCGACCCGGCTGCACGTCTCCAGGGTCTCGAAACTGTCCGACGCCTCCTTCGCGTACTCCTCGCTGAGCGGCTGGGAGGAGCGGGGCCGGCTGAACGGCTTCCTGGACCTGACCCGCGAGGTGTGGCGCACGCGCGCGTACGGCGACTTCTGGCCGTACATGATGGTCGCCGAGGGGTCCGTGGACATCTGCGCGGAGCCGGAGCTGTCCCTGTGGGACATGGCCGCCAACGCGATCGTCGTGACGGAGGCCGGCGGCACCTTCACCGGCCTGGACGGCCGCCCCGGCCCGCACAGCGGCAACGCGGCGGCCTCCAACGGGCTGCTCCACGACGAGCTGCTGTCCTACCTCTCGGAGCGTTACTGAAACGGTCCTGTGGGGCGTGACGGGAGAACCTGAGGCAGAAGGGAGCGACCCTCCCCCTCACATATGAGCGCACACGCCCTCAATTGACTACGCGCACCCCCTTGTTGACTCCGGCTTTACCTGCCACCCTGAGAGCACCCCCACTTGTGAACTTGTGAATCGCCGAACTGTCGGCGGTTCCCTAGGAGGTGGCACCCTTCATGCTCGTCCGTGACGCCATGAGCACGGTGGTTCTCACCGTCGGCCCAGCCCACACCCTCCGCCAGGCAGCCGTCCTGATGTCCGCGCGCCGCGTGGGCGCGGCGATCGTCCACGACCCGGACGCCGGCGGCATCGGGATCCTCACCGAGCGCGACATCCTCAACTCCGTCGGCCTCGGCCAGGACCCGGACCGGGAGCCCATCCACGCCCACACCACCAACGACGTCGTGTTCGCCACCCCGACCTGGTCCCTGGAGGAGGCGGCCCGGGCGATGGCGGACGGCGGCTTCCGCCATCTGATCGTCCTCGACGGTGCCGAGCCGGCCGGGATCGTCTCGGTCCGCGACATCATCCGCTGCTGGGCCGGCACCCGCGCGCCGCAGCCCGTCTAGGCCCGGCCCGAACCGGAAACGATGAATTGGACTCGATCCAATTCCGAATCTGGTCCAAAGTCACACCTATTCGGAGAATGGTCGGTCGACTGTTAGGCTGGTTTCCATGAGTGACCTTCTGGAACGGCTGCGTGGACGCGGGTGGCGGATGACCGCGCAGCGACGCGTCGTGGCCGAGGTTCTCGACGGCGACCACGTCCACCTGACGGCCGACGAGGTCCATTCCAGGGCCGTCGCCAAACTTCCCGAGATCTCCCGGGCGACCGTCTACAACACGCTGGGCGAGCTGGTCTCGCTCGGCGAGGTCACCGAGGTCTCGACGGACAAGCGCGCCAAGCGGTACGACCCGAACGCGCACCGGCCGCACCACCACCTGGTGTGCTCCCGGTGCGGCTCGATCCGCGACGTCCACCCGACCGGCGACCCGCTGGCCGACCTCCCCAGCTCGGAGCGGTTCGGCTTCACGGTCTCCGACGTCGAGGTGACCTACCGCGGACTCTGCCCGGACTGCGCGACAGCCGCCTGACACCACGCCCCCCGAAGGCCCCGGCCGCTCACCACGAGCACCGGGGCCTTCGCGTCGCACCGGTACACGGGGATCCTGAACCGGAGAAAAACCGAGGGCCGGAATCCGTTTCCGGATTCCGGCCCTCGGCCTTCAGTAGCGGGGACAGGATTTGAACCTGCGACCTCTGGGTTATGAGCCCAGCGAGCTACCGAGCTGCTCCACCCCGCGTCGATGAATGGAACACTACGTGAGGGAGACGGGAAGAAGCAAATCCATTCCCGCAAGCCCGGCTGACCTGCGAAAAGGGCTGGCTCACGCGGACAGCTCCTCCCGCAGGGCGTCCCGCAGCCGCCCCGCCCGTTCGCTCACCTCGGCCGGCCCCAGCGCCACCGCGCGGTCGGCCCAGCGCTGCCCCTCGGCCAGCTCGCCCCGACGCGCGTAGACCAGGGCCAGCCGCAGCGCCGCCCGTCCGTGACCGGCGTCCGCGGCCCGCTCCCACCACACCGCGGCCTCCGGCTCGCTGCCCTCGCGGGCCAGCAGCAGGCCCAGGTTGAACGCCCCGTTCCGGGAACCGGCCTCGGCCGCCGTCCGGTACCACCGCGCCGCCTCCACCACGTCCCCGCGCGCCGCGGCCAGCATGCCGACCCGTACCTGGGCCCGCCGGTGCCCCTGCGAGGCGGCCCGCTCGTACCACTCCTCGCACTCCGTCTTCACGTGCAGCGACGACTCCCCGAGCTCGTGCTCGGACACCGCCGGGCGGCGCGCGTCGAGTACCGCGGCCAGCCGGTAGGCGGCCTCGGCGCTGCCGCCGCCCGCCGCACACCGCAGGTGCCGTTCGGCGGCGGCCTCGTCGCCCTCGCGGAGCCGGGCGATGCCCACCTGGAGGGCCGCCTCGGTGTGCCCGGCGGCGGCCGCCTGCTCGTAGCAGCGCAGCGCGACCCGGTCCTCGCCCCGCCCGGCGTACAGGATGCCGAGGTTGAAGGCGGCGTCCACACTGCCCGCCTCCGCGGCCTTGGAGAACCACGGCAGGGCGCCGGAGGTGTCGCCGCCCTGGAGCAGCAGGATGGCGAGCGCGTTCGCGGCCTCGCGGTGCCCGGCGTACGCGGCCCGCCGGTACCACTGCTCGGCCTGCGCGGTCCGCCCCTGCTCGGCGCAGAGCAGCCCGAGGTTGTACGCCCCGTTGTCGTCACCGGCGTCCATCGCCGCCCGGTACCAGCGCTCGGCGGTCTGGGTCTCGCCGCGCTCGGCGTGCAGCGCGCCGAGCGCGTTCGCCGCGTTGCCGTCGCCGTCCTGGGCGGCCCGCAGCCACCAGATGGCCGCGTTCTCGGTGTCCCCGGCGTCCCGCAGCAGGAAGCCCAGCGCACAGGCGGCCCGCGCCTCGCCGTCCTTGGCGGCGGTCAGGTACCAGCGTCCGGCCTCCTTGAGCTCGCCGCGCTTCTCCAGGATCGCGCCGAGGTGCAGCGCGGCCCGCCGGTGCCCGCGCGCGGCGGCCTGGCGGTACCACTGCTCGGCCTCCGCGGCCTCCTCGGCACCGGCCGCGGCCTGCGGGCCGACACCGTTGTCGCCCCCAGGGCCGTCCTCGTCCACCGCCGTCCTGCGGTCGAGCGCCCGCGCCAGCCGGTACGCCGCCTCCCGGTGCCCGCGCTCGGCGGCGGCCCGCATCCACCTCCCGGCGGCCGCGTCCCCCCGGTGCTCCAGCAGGTCCGCGAGTGCGTAGGCGCCGAGCGCGTGCCCCTGCTCGGCGGACTGGCGCAGCCAGTACTCGGCGGCGGGTTCGTCCCCGCGCTCACGGTGGTGGCGGCCCAGCGCGTGGGCGGCGGCCGCGGATCCGGCGACGGCGGCGATCCGCCACCAGCCGGCCGCCTCGTCCGGGTAACCGCGCTGGTGCAGCAGGACCCCGAGATTGTTGGCGGCGGCGCGGTCGCCCGCGGCGGTGGCGGCACGCAGTTGGGGCTCGGCTCCGTCGAGGTCGCCGCGGCGCAGCAGCATGGCGCCGAGGACGCTCATCGCCTCGACGTCACCGCCCTCGGCCTGGAGTCGGCGGCGTGCCTCCTCAGCGGCCTCGGCGGCCTCGTCGCGGGTCGGCTCCTCGCCCGAAGGCTGCACAAATCGCCCTGTCTCGAACAGAGTTGCCTTGTCCCCCATAACGTCCATCGTCGCACCACCTGCAACCTGGGTACACCACGTATACCGCAGACCGTGAGGTCACTTCAGCGTTTTGTCGACATGCCCACAGAACGACAAGTCAAACACATCTCACCCAACTCCCCACGGCGGCACGGCGTCTCATCGACCTGTACATGCGTTCGTCGCCGGCCGGACACCACGAAGGCCCGGATCCCAAGAGGATCCGGGCCTTCGATTGCAGTAGCGGGGACAGGATTTGAACCTGCGACCTCTGGGTTATGAGCCCAGCGAGCTACCGAGCTGCTCCACCCCGCGCCGTTGCCTGTCAACAGTACCACGGCGCGGGGCGGACTTGATCATCCACTCGGACTGCTGCCGGGACTGCTGCCGGAACCGGGGCTGCCGCTCGGACTCGCGGCGGGGCTCGGGCTGCTGCTCGGGGTGGTGCCACCGCCCTTGCCGTTCGCCTTCGTCTGCGCGTCCTCGGCCCGCTTCAGCGCGTCGCGCAGATCGTCCTGGGCCTTGCCGTACGCGGTCCAGTCGCCCTTCTTCAGGGCCTCCTGGCCCGCCTCGAAGGCCTTCTGGGCGTCGTCGAGCGCGGCTTGGACCGTCGGGTTCCCGGACGTCGGCGGTGTGGTCGTCCCGGTGTCCGAGGAACCCGTGCCCGAACCGTCCGAGCCGAACACCTTGTTGAGCGCCTCGTCCAGGGTGTCCTCGAAGGCGGTCCGGCCCTCGAAGGTGACCAACACCTTCCGCAGCAACGGGTACTTGACGCCGGCGCCGCGTACGTAGACCGGCTCCGCGTACAGCAGCCCGCCGTCCAGTGGCACGGTCAGCAGATTGCCGTACTCGACCTCGGAGTCGCCGCCCTTGAGGAGTTTGATCGCGGCGGCGATGTCCTGTTCGGAGTTGAACTTGCTCTGGACCTGTTTGGGTCCGTCGACGGTCGTACCGGTCGGCAGTTTCAGGATTCTGATCTTGCCGTAGTCCTGCGAGCCGGCCTCGGAGTCGACCGACATGAAGGCGCTGAGGTTGTTCCGCCCGTTGGGGGTGAACGTCGTCGACAGGGAGAACGCCTGCCCGCTCTGGTCCGGCATCTTCATGCTCAGGTAGTACGGCGGCACCGCGTTGCCCGACTTGTTGGTCGGGTCGTCGGGCACCTGCCACACCTCGCTGCCGGTCAGGAAGGTCTGGGCGTCCGTCACGTGGTAGCGGGTGAGCAGTTCGCGCTGGACCTTGAACAGGTCCTGCGGGTACCGGAGATGGTCCAGCAGGTCCTTCGAGATGGCGCTCTTCGGCTGCACCGTGCCGGGGAAGGCCTTCATCCAGGTCTTCAGCACCGGGTCCGCGGTGTCCCACTGGTAGAGCTTGACCGCGCCGGTGTACGCGTCGACGGTCGCCTTCACCGAGTTGCGGATGTAGTTGACCTGGTTCTGCTGGGCGACCACCGCGCGCGAGTTGTTGGCCGCGGTCAGCGAGTCGGCGGTGGTGTCACCGAGCGTCGTACGGGAGGCGTACGGGTAGCCGTTCGACGTGGTGTAGGCGTCGACGATCCACTGGATGCGGTGGTCCACGACGGCCGGATAGGCGTCGCCGTCGATGGTCAGCCAGGGCGCGACCGCCTCGACACGCTCCTTGGGCGTGCGGTTGTACAGGATCCGCGAACCCTCCCCGATCGCACCGGAGTAGAGGATCTGCGGCTCGTTGAACGCCACCGCGTAAGCGGCCCGGTTGATGGGGCTGGAGAGACTGACCCCGCTCCTGCCCGCGTAGCTGGTGGTCTTCTCACCGCTGTCGTCGGAGTAGTCGATCTCCTTCTGGGGACCGCCGACGATCGAGTACGTGGTCGTCTTCTCGCCGTAGTAGATCCGCTGCTGGTACGTGCCGAGGTCGCCGGTGGACGGCAGGTCGGACTCGGTGAAGACCGGCTGCCCCTGGCCGTCGGCCTCGGTGCCCTTGGCGGCGACCACTCCGTAGCCGTGGGTGTAGCGGAAGTGGTCGTTGATCCAGTTGTTCTTGGGAATGCCGTCGAGGTTCAGCTCGCGCAGACCGATGACGGTGTCCTGGACCTTCCCGTCCTTGGTGTAGCGGTCCACGTCCAGATTGGTGGGGAACGCGTAGTAGTTCCACATCTGCTGGGCCTGCTGGAACGTCGGCGAGACGATGTTCGGGTCCATGATCCGGATGCTCGCCGTCGAGTCGACGTCGTCCCGGAGCCTGGTCTTGTCCGTGGTGGTGCTCTTGCCCGTGTACTCGGTGACCTTCGTGTCGTCGATGCCGTAGGCCTCGCGGGTCGCCTTGAGGTTCTTCTGGACGTACGGGGCTTCCTTGGCCTGCTCGTTGGGCTGGACCTGGAACTTCTGGACGATCGCCGGGTAGAGGCCGCCGATGAGGATCGCGGACAGGACCATCAGACCGAAGCCGATCACGGGCAGCTGCCAGGTCCGCCGCCACAGCGTGGCGAAGAACAGCAGCGCGCAGATCACGGCGATGCAGAACAGGATGGTCTTGGCCGGCAGGTAGGCGTTCGCGTCGACGTACCTGAGGCCCGTCCAGTTGCCGGTGGCCTTGAAGTCGCTGGACTTGACGGCCAGTCCGTACCGGTCCAGCCAGTACGCGACCGCCTTGAGCGCGACGAAGATGCCGAGCAGCACCGAGAGGTGACCGGTCGCGGCACCGGTGGCGCGGGCGCCGGGGCTGGTGACGCGCAGCCCGCCGTACAGGTAGTGGGTGAGCGCGGCGGCGATCAGGGAGAGGATCGCGGTGGCGAAGCCGAAGCCCAGCAGGAACCGGTACCAGGGCAGGTCGAAGGCGTAGAAGGAGACGTCGAGGTGGAACTGCGGGTCGCTCTGGTGGAAGGGCACGCCGTTGACCCACATCAGCCAGGTGCGCCACTGCCCGGCCGCGGACGCGCCGGCGATCAGCCCGACCAGCGCGGTGACCGCCAGCAGCAGCCACCTCTTGTACGGCGCGATGCCCATCCGGTAGCGGTCGAGGCTCTGCTGCTCCGTCGACATGGCGCTCAGCGGCGGCCGCAGCCGGTGCGCGAGCCAGACGTTGAAGCCCACCGCGGCGGCCATCAGGAGACCGAAGACGAAGAACAGCCCGATCTTGGTCCACAGGGTGGTGGTGAACACCGAGGAGTAGTGCACCGACCGGTACCAGAGCCAGTTCGTCCAGAAGCCCGCGAACATGCTGAACGCCATGCCGAGCACGGCGAGGACGCCCAGGGTCAGGAGCAGGGTCCGGACGCGCCGGGACGGACGTCCCGCCGCTCTGATCCGTGGCCCCGTCGGGCCTCCGCCGCGGTCCGGCATCTGGAAAGCCAAGGTGCGCACCTCGAAGTCGCTGTTGAGTCTGCTTCTTGCCGTCAGGCCCTGGGGTTCGTGGGCCTTCCGTGGTCCCCCGTGATCGCGAGGCCACACCTATGCAACTTACTCACGGTTTACTCGGTTCCCGATTCCGGCCATGAACGAGGCAGGATTGTGACCATGTCCAACACTCCCATGGCAGGGAACCCGCTCACCCGGGCCGTACTCGAGATCGACGAGTACGCCTCCGGCCTCGGCTGGGACCAGCCCGCCCGCCTCTTCGCCCTCGTCGACACCGTCCGGCTGCGCTCGCAGGAACCGGCACTCGCCGCCCAGCTCGGTCTGGAGGACGAGTCGGCGACCGCCGGTCTCACCCCGATCGAGCAGGACGAAGTGCCAACGGACAAGGCACTGGACGAGTTCCTGGGCACCATCGCCTGGCCGGACGCGGTGGTCGGCTGCGCGCTCACCGTGGAGCGCCTGATGCTGCCGCCGTCCGCCGAGTCCCAGGTGCCGGAGGGCATGAGCGGGGCCAAGCTGACCCAGTGGGTGGCGAACCACCCCGACCGTCAGGAGGTCCGGATGACCGTCGCCGTCCTGCGCGACGGCAGCCGGGAATCGGCCGTGCGGCTGCGCGAGAAGGACTCGCCGACGGAGGTCCTCACCGGCCCCGACCTGATCCCAGGCCTGGCGGAAGCTCTGAAGGCGACGTTCGAGGACTGAGGCCCTCGCCCGCGGCTGCCCGCGGTGCCCCCTTCCGGAGGGCACCGCGGGCAGCCGTGTCTCTCAGCCCTTGGTGGTGCACTTCGGCAGGGCGCCGGTGTCTCCGTCGCGGATGTCCTTGAGGGCGCCGAGGGCGTCGTCCATGGTCTTGACCTTGACCAGGGTGAGCCCGCTCGGGGTGTCCTTGGCGGCCTCGGCGCAGTTGTCGGCCGGGGTCAGGAAGTACTGCGCGCCCTTGCTGCGGGCCCCGATGGTCTTCATGGAGATGCCGCCGATCGGGCCGACCGTGCCGTCGTCGTCGATCGTGCCGGTGCCGGCGACGAACTTGCCGCCGGTGAGGCTGCCCGGGGTCAGCTTGTCGTAGATGCCGAGCGAGAACATGAGTCCGGCGCTGGGGCCGCCGACGTCGGCGAGCTTGATGTCGATGGAGAACGGGAAGGTGTGGTCGGTCCCCGCGGAGATCCCGACGATGGCGCGCTTCTGACCGGTGTCGTCGGAGGTGGTCGTGGTGACGGTGACCTTCTCGGTGGTGGTGGCCGTCTTGTTCGCCTTCTCGGCGGCGGCCTGCTCCTTGGCCGGTACGACGGTGAAGACGACGTCCTGGCCGGGCTTGTGCCGGGTGACCAGCTTGGCGACGTCGGAGGGCTGCTTGACCGCGGTGCCGTCGACGGCCTTGATCACATCACCGGCGTGCAGCCTGCCCTCGGCCGGAGAGCCCTTGAGGACCGTGGAGACGATCACCCAGGACCGCACCGGGATGCCGAGCTCCTTCAGGGCGGCGACCTTGGCGCTCTCCTGGGACTGGCTGAACTCCTCGGCGTTCTCCTGGGTGGACTGCTGTTCCGTCTTGCCGTCCGGGTAGAGCGTGTCGTGGGGCACGACCTTGCTGTCGTGCGAGAGCCAGCCGTAGACCGCCTCGACCAGGTTCATCTTGTAGTCGGCGCTGGTGACCCGGACCGTGGTCATGTTCAGGTGCCCGGAGGTGGGATAGGTCTTGTGCCCGGAGACCTGCAGCACCGGCTCGCCGTCGTGGTCCCCGAGCGTGTTCACGGTCGGGCCGGGGGACATCTCCGAGTAGGGCACGTTGATGAGCACTCCCGCGCACAGGAGCGCGATCAGCATCAGGGTGGAGGCGAGCATCGTCGCGGTGCGGCGTGGCATGGAAAGACAGTACGGGACGCGTCTGTCAGCGCACCGTCAGGGCCGTCCGTCGCACACGCCCCGGCGGGGTCTCAGCGGCCGGAGTGGGACCGCTCCATGGCCTCGCGGAACCGGGCGTACCCGTCGAGCTCGGGGCCGTCGCTGCGCACCTTTCTCGTCCGGTTGGCCCAGCCGCCCCACAGCGCGGCACCGACCGCCGCCACCAGCGGAATCAGCAACCAGACGAGCGCCGCCATGCCGACCTCCTACCCCACGACCGTCCGCGACTGACTGATCAACAGATTAATCACCCGCACTGACAACGCTCACGCGAGGGGTACGGTTACGCAACCGGAGTGTCGGCGTGGGTCCTTCAGCAGGCCCCGACCCATTCCTCCGTCCCGTCGGAGAACTTCTGGTGCTTCCAGATGGGCACCTCGTGCTTGAGGTCGTCGATCAGCTTCCGGCAGGCTTCGAATGCCTCCCCCCGGTGCGGACACGACACACCGACGACCACGGCGAGATCACCCACCCGCAGGTCCCCCACCCGGTGCACGGCGGCCAGCGCCCGCACCGGATACTCGGCGACGACCTTCTCGGCGATCCGCCGCATCTCGCTCTCGGCGCTGGGGTGGCACGAATACCCGAGCGCGTCGACGTCGGCGCCCCCGTCGTGGTTCCGCACGGTCCCCACGAACAGCGCGACCCCGCCGGCCGCGTCGTCCCCGAGGGCCGCGAAGACCTCGTCCACGGAGAGCGCGCTCTCGCGGATCGCGATCAGCCGGACGGGATCGTCGCCACCCAGCTCACCGGGATGATCATTCACAGCAGCCATGCCTCCATGGTGCCGCACGCCCGCGAGCGCACGGAATACGATCAACACCCGTCACGGGCGCGTGGCCGTTCGGAGACTTCTACAGCACCGCTCTCCCGGTAGCACCGTATTTTCCGCCGGCTGCCCTCCCGGCGCGGGGACGGAGGGCGTCAGATGCGCCGCCGGGCCTTCCGGGCGCGCCGCACCACGGCCGCCGCACCCAGCAACGCGACCGTGGCACCCGCGGCACCGGCGGCCGTCGCGTCCTTGCGCCCGAGCCGCCGCCCGACGACGGTGTGCCGCCCGGCCACCTCCTCCAGCAGCTCGGCGAGCACCTCCTCGTTCGTCCACCCGGGACGCCACCCGGCGTCGTGCAGCCGGCTCCCGCTGACCACCCACGGATACATCGTGTAGGCGAGGTCCCCGGCCGGTGACGGCGTCAGCCCGATCCGGTGCAGCCGGGCCGCGGCGCCGAGCGCGACCGCCGACGGCAGTTCCATCCGCCGGATCCCGCTCAGCTCCTCGACCTCCTCCTGCTCCAGCCACCCGTCGCAGCCGACGGCGAGTTCCCCGTCGACCTTCTCCAGGACGGCGTACTCCAGGGCGCTGCACAGATCCTCGACGTGGCAGAACTGCCAGGCGGGCCGGGAACCGGCGACGACAAGGAGGCGCGGCGACTCGAAATACCTGGTCAGAGCCGTGTCGGTGCCACCGACGAGCACCGCGGGGCGTACCACGGTGACATTGAGGCCGGGATGCGCGCGCGGCGCCCGGCGCGCGAGCCGCTCGATCTCCAGCAGGTCGCCCACGCCCGTGGCCTCGGCGGTCGCCCGCAGCTCCGCGTCCTCGGACAACGGCAACTCGTTCTCCGGAAGCGCTCCGTAGACCATCGCGGAGGTGCACAGCACCACACGGTGCACCCCGGCCGCGGCCGCCGCCGTCAGCACGGTCTGCGTGCCGCGCACGTTGTAGGCCGTACGCGCCGCCGGGTCCGTCTCCAGATCCAGGTCGAGCGCGAGGTGCACCACCACGTCGGCCCCGCGCAGCTTGTCCGCGATGGCCGGATCCCGCACGTCGAGGATGTGCCACTGGGCGTCCGCGCACTCCCCGCGCCGCTCGTCGATGGCGATGACCTGCTTGATCTCCTCGGACGCGGCCAGCAGCTCGGTGAGCAGCGCGCCGACCCCGGTCGCGGCACCGGTGACGGCGACGACGGGCCCGCGCATGACGGGAGGGGTTGACGGGTTTCGCGCTGCGCGAACCTGCGGATCTGGGGAACTCACCGGGCGTCTCCAGCGGTTGTCTTCAGTACGGGCGCGAGTGACGCGTACGTACCAGGTGGCATCCATCCTGCCGCAGGCCGACTGTCGGCGAAGCACCGAGGCCCGATCGGGCCGGGGTGTCTACGCTGGGTGGTGTTGTCGGGCAGCCGCGCCGCCGGAGAGAACCGGTGGCCTTACCAGCCGAGGATTCCCGTGAGTGACACCCCATTCGGTTTCGGCCTTCCGCCGGAGGAGCCGGAAGACGGCGACGAGGGCAAGAAGAAGGACCAGCAGAGCGGTGGTGGGCAGGGACCGGCCAACCCGTTCGGTTTCGGTACGCCCGGCGCCGGCGGCTTCGGCGGCCCCGGCGCCGACAATCCGTTCGCTGCCATGTTCGGCTCGCTGAACCCCACCGACCTGGGCGCGGCCTTCCAGCAGCTGGGCCAGATGCTCTCCTACGAGGGCGGCCCGGTGAACTGGGACATGGCCAAGCAGATCGCCCGCCAGACGGTCTCCCAGGGGACGTCGGACGGCGTCAAGGACGCGAGCGTCGGTCCCGCCGACCGCACCGCCGTGGCGGAGGCCGTGCGGCTGGCCGACCTGTGGCTGGACGACGCGACGTCGCTGCCGTCCGGGTCGGGCTCGGCGGTGGCGTGGTCACGCGCGGAGTGGGTCGAGGCGACGCTGCCCGCCTGGCAGGAGCTGGTCGACCCGGTCGCCGAGCGGGTCGGCGCCGCGATGGGCGACGTCCTGCCGGAGGAGATGCAGGCCATGGCGGGCCCGCTGATCGGCATGATGCGTTCGATGGGCGGCGCGATGTTCGGCACCCAGATCGGGCAGGCCGTCGGGGTGCTCGCGGGTGAGGTCGTAGGGTCGACCGACATCGGCCTGCCGCTGAACCCGCCGGGCAAGGCCGCCCTGCTGCCGGTGAACATCGAGGCGTTCGGCAAGGACCTCGGTGTGCCCAAGGAGGAGGTGCGGCTGTACCTCGCGCTGCGCGAGGCGGCCCACCAGCGCCTGTTCGCGCATGTGCCGTGGCTGCGCTCGCACCTGTTCGGCGCAGTCGACGGTTACGCGCGCGGGATCAAGGTCGACACGGCCAAGCTGGAGGACGTGGTCGGCCAGTTCGACCCGCAGAACCCGGAGCAGCTGCAGGACGCCCTTCAGCAGGGCATGTTCCAGCCGGAGGACACCCCCGAGCAGAAGGCCGCCCTGGCCCGTCTGGAGACGGCTCTGGCGCTCGTCGAGGGCTGGGTCGACGCGGTGGTCCACGCGGCCGCGAAGCCGCGCCTGTCGTCCGCGGACGCGCTGCGCGAGACGCTGCGCCGGCGCCGTGCCACGGGCGGTCCCGCCGAGCAGACCTTCGCCACGCTGATCGGCCTGGAGCTGCGCCCGCGCCGGCTGCGCGACGCCTCCCGGCTGTGGGCCTCGCTCACGGACGCCCGCGGTGTCGACGGGCGGGACGCGCTGTGGGCGCACCCGGACATGCTGCCGACGGCGTCCGACCTGGACGACCCGGACGGCTTCGTGCACCGCGAGCAGCTGGACTTCTCGGAGCTGGACAAGATGCTCGGCGAGGCGGCGGAGAAGCCCGACCTGCGCAAGAAGGACGACCGGGCAGAGGGCGACGACACCGAGTGAGCCTGTACGACGACGCGGTCCTCGTGCTCAAGGGGTACGAGGGCCAGGAAGAGCTGCGCCAGAGCTATCTGGATCATCTCGCCGCCCATCCGGACGGCCTGTGGAAGGCCTGTCACGCGGGCCATGTGACGGCGAGCGCGCTGGTGATCGACCCCGAGCACGGCCGGGTGCTGCTGACCCTGCACAGGAAGCTGGGGATGTGGCTGCAGATGGGCGGCCACTGCGAGCCCGGCGACGCCACGCTCGCGGAGGCGGCCCTGCGGGAGGCGGCGGAGGAGTCCGGGATCTCCGGCCTGACACTGCTGCCGGGCGGACCGGTGCGGCTGGACCGGCACCCGATCCCCGCGCCGTGCCACTGGCACTTCGACGTCCAGTACGCGGCCCTCGCTCCGCGCGGCGCGGCCCACGCGATCAGCGACGAGTCCCTCGACCTGCGCTGGTTCGCCTATGCCGAGGTTCCGGAGGTCGCCGACGACTCGGTCGTGCAGCTGCTGGCAGGAACCCGCGCGCGGCTCTGACGGGCAAGGGGCGCTGACGGGTAAGGGGCGCTCGCGATGGCGGGCGCCCCTTACTTCGGCATGCCGACGGGGGTCAGCTCCAGACGTTGCCCTGGTTCATCCCGCGCGCTCCCTGCTGGCCCATACCGAACTGGGCGGCGAGTCCCTGGCCGATCTGGGCGTTCTGCGGCGGCAGCAGCTCACTCGGCTGGACCAACGCGAAGCCACTTCCCATGAAGCTCAGCTCCCAGCCCTCGCCGGTGCTGCCGCGGCGCCGCCAGACGCCCGAGGAATGCGTCTGGGCCTGCATCTGGACCCGCAGTCCGGTGGACCAGGCCACGATGGCGTCGGCGTCGCAGTTGACGTACTTGTCGGGCGTGACCTGCATCAGCAGCGGGGCACCTGAGGTCATCAGGGCGACCTTGCCGCGCCCGGTGATGTTCAGCTGGTACTTCCCGGACCCGGAGATGCCGTAGAGGCTGTCGACGGCGACGACCTCGTGGTGCAGCGAGGAGTCCATGGCGAGGACGTAGCCGCTGTCCACGGTCAGTCCGTCCGGCTCGACGTCCAGGACGTGGACGTGCTGGGCGAGGTTGGCGAAGTAGACCGTGCCCTGCCCGTGGCAGCGCATCAGGTCCAGGCCCTCGCCGGTGTACGCACGCGCGCGTGCCTGCTGGTTGTTCGTGTACTCGGCGTCGAACTCGACGAGTCCCTGGTAGGCGACCATCGTGCCCTTGCGGGCGAGGACGTCGTCGTGGCCCTCCAGGACGACCCGCAGCATCTGCTTGTTCTGCAGGCTGTAGCGGTCCCGGGCCTGGGAGTCGTTGAAGGCGAAAAGCGGGCTCTGCATGGTTTCCTGACTCCCCCTCAGCCCCGGAACCGGAGGCGGTCGGTGCTGTCCTCGCTGGGCTGGACGACGACGATGCCCTGGCCGGAGAAGGCCATCTGGAAGGCCTCGCCGCTGCCCCGGCCGATCAGCGATTGCGCCTTGAAGCTGCGCTTGCCCTTCACCTTGAGGTTCGGGGACCAGGCGACCAGGGCGTCCGGGTCGACGTACGTCTCGTCCTCGCCGCCGCCGCAGTCGACGACGACGGGCTTGCCCCGGGAGGTCAGCGCGACCCAGCCCTGTCCGGAGATCCTGGTGTTCCACAGGCCCTGCCCGGCGAACTTCGCCAGCCCCTTCACCCGCTCCACGCCCCAGGTGAGGTGGGCGTCGAACGCGAGCAGGTTGGTGGCGTTGACGGAGATGCCGTCGCCGTTGAGGTTGATGACGACGACGTTCGCGCCGTAGTCGGCGAGGTAGAGCAGGCCGTCCCCGGAACACTTCATCAGCGGGGCGCCCTCGCCGGTGACCCAGTCACGGGCGATCTGGCGCACGGCCGGCGGGTTGGGCTCGTACTGGACGAAGCCCTCGTAGGCGACCATCGACCCCACGCGCGCGAGGAGGTCGTTCCCGGTCTGCATGGCGACCTTGAGCATGTGGTCGCCGTGGTTCTCCATACGGGCGGTGACGGGTGCGGGGGCGTAGCCCGCGAGCGGCTGGTTCATGACGGGCTCCCTCAGACCTCGTACGGCTGGACGACGATGAAGTTGCCGGGCGCACCCCGGAACTGCAGGTTGACGCTCTCACCGGTGTCGCCCGGGTAGGCGTTGCGGCGCATCCGGACCTGGCTGGAGACGATCACCTGGGAGGCCGCCGACCAGGCGACCACCGCGTTGCAGTCGGCGAACGTCGTCGGGGTCACCGGCAGCACGACGGGCGTGCCGTGGGTCTTGACGACGATCGTGCCGGTGCCCTGGAACTGCATCGTGAACAGCGCGCCGCCGGGAATGCCGTGTCCCTCGATGCGGCGGACCTCGTACTGGAGGCTCTCGTCGAAGGCGAGGACGCTCTCGGCGGAGACGCAGATCGCGTCGCCCTGGAGCTCGATCGGGTGCAGATGGGCGGAGTTCTCGGCGAAGAACACCTGTCCCTGGCCGGTGCAGCGCATCAGCTGCATCTCCTGGCCGGTGGCGTTGCCCACGATCCGGCCGGCGAATCCGGCGCCCTTGTAGCTGAAGTCGACCTTGCCCTGGTACAGGACCATGCTGCCCTGCCGGGCCAGCACCGGCTGGCCGCCCATGCCGAGGTCGGCGCGGATGAGCTTGCTGTTCTGCGGGGTCCAGCGCTGCCCGGTGGGCGTCTCCTTGAACTTCTGGAGTGCGGCGCCCACCCCGGCACCGCCCTGGGGAGAGCCCTGCGGGACCCCGTAGGCCTGTTGCCCGGGGACCTGCCCGAACGGCGGCTGCTGACCGTAGCCGGGCGGCGGGGGCGGGGCCTGACCGTAGCCGGGCGGCGGGGCGGGTGCCTGCGGGGGTGCCGGGGGCTGGCCGTAGCCGGGCGGTGGCACGGGCGCGCCCGGGGCGGGCGGCTGGCCGTAGGGCGACGGTGCCGGGGAGGGGGGCGGCACGGTGCCGGGCGGGGTCATCGGCGCGATGAGGGTGGGCGCGGCGTGCACGTTCGGGGCGGACGCGGGGGCGGGGGCCGGGGGCGGGGTGAAGCCCTGGGGCGCGGGGGCCGGGGTGGGGGCCGGGGATGCGGGGGCGGGCGGGGCGGCGAACGCGGGCGGCGCGAAGCCCGGCGCGGACGCCTGCGGCTGCTGCGGCGTCGGCGCGGCGGGCGCCTCCTCCTCCAGCACCTCGCCGCCGAAGTTCTTCAGCAACGCCTCGAGACCGCCGTCGAACCCCTGGCCGACGGCGGCGAAGCGCCACACGTCCTTCAGGTAGAAGTCACCGAGCATCACGGCGCGTTCGGTGGAGAACTCCGAGCCGGTGAAGGAGTACCTGGCCACCTCCTCACCGCCCGCGACGATACGGAGGTACCCGGGGGCGATCTGCGACATCTGCCCGGCGCCGTCGATGGTCGCCGTGAACGACAGCTTCTGGATCTGCTGCGGGATCCTGTCCAGGGTGATCCGGAAGGACTCCGTGTCGCCCGCCTGCGCGCCGAGCAGCTGGATGGACTCCTCGGGGGACTTCGGCTGGTTGAAGAAGACGAAGTAGCGGTCGTCCGAGAGCCGTTCGTCGGCGTCGAGGCCGAAGCAGCTGATGTCGAACGTCAGACCGGGCCCGGAGATCTGCACCCCTACGTACAGGTCCGTGCCGGCCGTGAGGTCACTGATCCTGGCCTTGTGGCCGCGTTGGAATTCCCTGGCCATGCGTTACGACCGTCCCCCATCCCGAATGCGAGTGCGTCGCGCCAGGCTAACGGCTAACTCGGACATCGGACGAAGTCGGTACAGACCCGGTACACAACCGCGCTCGGCGGCCCGGGGGGCACCGCCGGGGCGCGTCACTCGTCACGCACGCCGGGCACCGGCGGCAGCCGGTCGGCGGCGACCACCCCTTCGAGGTAGCCCCGGGCCCGCTCGGTGCGCGGGTACGCCTCGAGGAGCCGCCAGAAGCGGGGGCCGTGCCCGGGCACCAGCAGATGTGCCAGCTCATGGCAGAGCACGTAGTCGACGACGTACTCGGGCATGCCCTGGAGCCGGTGCGAGAGGCGGATACTGCCCTCGGCCGGGGTGCAGGAACCCCAGCGGGTGTTCTGGTTGGTGACCCAGCGCACCGACGCGGGACGGGCCCGGCCGTCGAAGTACTGGTCCGACAGCCGCTGGGCGCGCTCGGCCAGTTCGGCGTCGCCCAGCACCCGCCTGCTCTCCTGGGCGGCGAGTTTGTTGAGCATGACGGTCACCCAGCGCTTCTCCTCCGCCTCGGACATCCGGGCGGGGATCAGCACGACGGTGCGATCGCCCTCGCGGTACGCGGAAACGGTCCGGCGGCGCCGGGCACTCCTGCGCACCTCGATCGCGCTCACCCCCGGGCCGCCGGGCGGCTGGCTCGTCGTGCTGCGCTGTGGCTTTCCGGCGCGGTGCAGTGGGTCGGCGGGCACGCCCCGACGTTACCCGCTGCACACGCGGGAAGTCCCGGGTCCGGGACGGTTCGGCTCCGATCCCCCACCATGCGTCTGATTTGTACGACGAATACCCACCGCCTGTGGACAACTTTCGGCGCCCGCCGGGCGGGCCGGGCATGCTGGCACTCGTCGGCGGAGCGTGACCGGCTGTGCCGACGGACGGGGATGTTCCATGACCATGCGACGACCATTCGGCAGCTACGGGGGCCTGTCATGCATCCGTTGGTGAAGCCCGCGCTCCGGCGCGGCTGGCGCGACCTCAACACCGTGCAGTTCGGAATGACTCCGGCGCACGCCATGACCCTCGGGCCGATGGACCTGGCGACCGGGAGCTTCCTGGACCTGCTCGACGGGGCCCGGGGCCTCGCCCTGCTGCGCGCGGAAGCGCGTCGCATGGACCTGCCGGACGGACATGTCGACGCACTGGTGGAGCGGCTGTCGCGGGCCGGACTCGTCGACGACGCGCGCGGGGGCGGGCCCGCGGCGCAGGCGCTGCGGGAGAAGAAGGAGGTGCTGGACCGGCTGGGTCCGGATCTGGCGTCGCTCTCCCTGACCACCGCGGAGCCGGGCGGCGCGATCGGCAGGCTGGCGGCCCGGCGGGCGCTGCGGGTACAGGTCCGTGGCGCGGGCCGGGTGGGTGTCACGCTGGCCGCGCTGCTGTCGGGCGCGGGCGTCGGCGAGGTCGACGTGCGGGACGTGGGCCGCGTCCAGCCGTGGGACGTGGCGCCCGGCGGGCTGCCCGCGGACTCGGTCGGTGACCGGCGCACCGAGGCCGCCCGCGCAGTGGTGCGCCGGGCGGCCCCGGACCGGCCGCCGCGCCGCCGGGGTCCGGGCGCGGAGGAGCCCGGGCTGGCACTGGTGATCATCGCCCCGCGCGACGACGTCCTGGTGCACGCCCCCTGCGCCCGCGCCGCCGAGCCGCTGATGGCCTCGGGGACGCCCCACCTCTACACCGGTGTGGCGGAGGGGACGGGCAGCGTCGGCCCGCTCGTCCTGCCCGGCGGGACCGGCTGCGCCCGTTGTCTGCACGAGCACCGCACGGACCGGGACCCGGCCTGGCCTCGGCTGGTCGCCCAGTGGGGTTCCGGGCAGGCCAGACGGGTGGGGGCCTGTGATCTGACACTGGCGGCGGCCGTGGCCGGGCTGGCCGCCGCGCACGCCCTGGCCTTCCTCGACGGCGAGTCGCCGTCCGGTACTGGGGTGCGCTGGGAGGCGTCCTTGCCGGCTCTGCACTGGCACGCGCGGCCCGTGTGGCCGCACCCCTCGTGCCCGTGCGGAGCGGCGGAGAAAGCTGAGGGGGAACACCCCTCAACCAACGGCACCGGGCACGAGACAATGGGGGTGCAACGGCCGTCGGCGGAGCGACGACAAGCGGCAGACGCGGCGCGGCCGACTGGGACTTGGAGGGCGCATGTCTGATCTTCCCCGCAAGGCGGTCACCCGGACCGCCAAGCTCGCCGCGCTCCCGCTCGGCTTCGCCGGCCGCGCGACCTGGGGTCTGGGCAAGCGCATCGTCGGCGAGTCGGCGGAGATCGTCGGCCGCGAGCTGCAACAGCGCACGGCGGAGCAACTCTTCAAGGTGCTGGGAGAGTTGAAGGGCGGGGCGATGAAGTTCGGACAGGCCCTGTCCGTCTTCGAGTCCGCCCTGCCGGAGGAGGTCGCGGGCCCCTACCGGGCGGCCCTCACCAAACTCCAGGACGCCGCGCCCCCGATGCCGACCCGCACCGTGCACTCGGTGCTCGCCGAGCGGCTCGGGGAGGACTGGCGGGAGCTGTTCCTGGAGTTCGAGGACAAGCCCGCGGCGGCTGCCTCGATCGGCCAGGTGCACCGGGCGGTGTGGCACGACGGCCGGGTGGTCGCGGTGAAGGTGCAGTACCCGGGAGCCGGTGAGGCCCTCCTGTCCGACCTGGGGCAACTGAGTCGTTTCGCCCGGCTCCTGGGTCCCCTGATCCCCGGCATGGACATCAAGCCGCTGATCGCCGAGCTGCGCGACCGGGTCTCCGAGGAGCTGGACTACGCCCTGGAGGCACAGGCCCAGGCGGCACACGCCGAGGAGTTCGAGGACGATCCCGACGTGGTCGTCCCCGCGGTGGTGCACCAGTGCGACCAGGTGCTGGTCACGGAGTGGATCGACGGGACACCGCTCTCCGAGGTCATCTCCGGCGGCACCCAGGAGCAGCGTGACCGGGCCGGTCAGCTGCTGGCCCGCTTCCTGTTCTCGGGCCCGGCCCGCACCGGCCTGCTGCACGCCGACCCGCACCCGGGCAACTTCCGCCTGCTGCCGGGTGGGCCGGGGGACGAGGAGGAGTGGCGCCTCGGAGTGCTGGACTTCGGCACGGTCGACCGCCTCGTGGGCGGGCTGCCCACCCCGATCGGCGACTCCCTGCGGATGACGCTGGACGGTGACGCCGAGGCGGTCTACGAGCTGCTGCGCAGGGAGGGGTTCGTCAGGGAGTCCATAGAGCTGGACCCGGATGCCGTCCTGGACTACCTGCTGCCGATCATCGAACCGGCCCAGGTCGACGAGTTCACGTTCACCCGCACCTGGATGCGCAGCCAGGCCGCCCGTATCGCCGACCCCCGCAACCCCGCCTACCAGCTGGGCAAACAGCTCAATCTGCCGCCTGCCTACCTCCTGATCCACCGGGTGACGCTGAGCACCATCGGCGTACTGTGCCAGCTCGGCGCGACGGTACGGCTGCGGGACGAACTGGAGGCCTGGCTGCCGGGGTTCGTGCCCGAGGAGACCGAGGCGGTCGAGGAAGCCGAGGCGTAGCCAGGAGGGGGTCCGTTCCGGGCCGGGTAGCCGGTGGTCACCACCAGGACGAGTCGAGCCGGCCCTCGATCGCTGCGAGGTTCTCCCTGGAGCAGGTGTCGCAGAAGAACCGGCGGACGCCGTCCTCCACGGAACAGGTCCAGGTGGTGGGCTGGAGGCCGTCGGCGACCGGGATGCCGCAGCGGGCGCACCCGGGTGGGTGGCGCTCCACGGTGGAGCCGCCGTGATCACTGCCTCCGCGAAGACTTGTCACCCGGCGACGATAACCCCGCCGTGCGCCGATCCCTGGGTAACGCACCGGGCAACGCACTGCGGGGGCCGGTCCGTTCGGCCGGACCGGCCCCCGCGGGAAAGCTTTCGCCCCCTCGGCCGGGGAGCCACCGCTTCAGGTGTTCGGGATCACTGCATCACGGCGATGGCGAGCGCACGCCGGGCACGCCGCGAGGCGCGCTCCGCCCTGCGCTGCATCCGGCGAGCGGTCGCCAGGCGCACGGCCTGGCGTTCCCGCTCGGCCTCCTGCAGTCGCTCGCGCATATGCGCACGAGCCAAGGCTTCTGGGATGAGTTGCATCTCTCGGGTCCTGTTCTGACGCGAGCCGGTGGCAGCACCGGCAGTGGTGAAGTCTGGGGTCGCGGAGCCTGCGGGCTCGCTGGTGGACGGCTTCATCGGGGCCTGCTTCTTGGGGTCGTGCGTGAGGGGGCGATCGATCGTTCCGAGGATGTTCATGCCGTGACCGGGTTCTTGCGCGGGCGGCCACGCGGCCGCTTGCGGGCGACGACGACACCCTGGACGAACAGCTCTCCACCCCAGACGCCCCAGGGCTCACGCCGCTCCTTGGCACCGGCGAGGCAGGCCTCGATCAGCGGGCAGGTGCGGCAGAGGGACTTGGCGTACTCGACGTCCGCCGGCGACTCGGCGAAGAAGACCTCCGGGTCGTAGGAGCGGCAGGGGACGGGCACGCCGAGGTTCTCGATGGCGTCGTCGAGCGCGGTGAGCGCAGTGAGGGGGATCAAGGTGGAGTCCTCCGTGAGGCCGGGCGGGGGGATCGTTTCGGAAGGCGGTACGGACGGGGCGTGCGCTTCGAGTTGCACGGATGTTCTTCCTCGTCTGGTCGTTCCGGTCGGTGGACCGGTTGGCGGCTGGTACCGGGTTCTGCTCTAGCCCCGAGGCCCCTTCGCCCCGCTCTCCCCGTTCGGGGAAAACAGAAGGGCCGCGGATCCCGGATGGGGTTCCGCGGCCCTGAAGGCGCCGGCCTGATCGATCAGGCTGGATCACTCCAGGGTTCTGGCCCACGGAAGGCCCACATCAGGTGGTGCTGCGTCGTCTGCTTCCGGTCTTCGGCACCGGCTGCCGTAAAGGCATAGGCCTTGGCCCGTGCCACTACTGCTTCCAGTGCCTCGGTCGGTCGCTCGTTGCCCTCACGGACGGGAAGACCCGCGAGAGAGACAACAGAGGACGCCGGACGCACGGCGGAGATGCCGGACAGACCGGTGCCCAGGTTCGAGACGCCGAGCATGCACACGGAGACGGCCGAGAGATCGGTCATTTTGGCCGCGCTGATGGTGGTCTTGATGCTGATCACTGGACTCGCCTCCTCTCGGCGTCTAGGGGACTGGGGTGAACCAGCCCACTCGGATATGCAAGTACAACACGGAACCGGGCCTTCGAGAAGGCCGCCGCTTCCGTGCTTAGAACCTATGGGGATTGCTGGCGCATGCGCAAACTATTTTTTCGACGAGTTCGCGTCAGTCGTCGCCGTCCGCTCCGCCAGGCTGCCGACCTGCGCAGATGGCCAGAACATCGGCACCGTAACGGTGGAGCTTGCGCGTGCCGACGCCCGGGATGCGCGCCAGTTCGCGATCGTCCTCGGGAGCGCTCTCCGCGATGGCCATCAGCGTCCGGTCGGTGAAGACGCAGAACGCGGGCTGGCCGCTGAGCCGCGCCTGGTCCGCGCGCCAGTCACGGAGCCGTTCGTAGAGGCCCTCGTCCATGTCGGACGGGCAGTCGTCGCAGCGCATCAGTTTCATCTCGCCCGCGTCGGTCAGCGTGCGTCCGCAGACCCGGCAGCGGGCCGGGGTGCGCCGGCTACGCCGGGGTGCGGCGACGGGGCCGCCGCCGAAGCCGCGTTCGACTCCCCCGCCGCCGGTGCCCGTGCCGCGGCCGACGGTGGCGGTGGAGCCCGGACGCAGGCCGTCGAGGAAGTGGCTGGGCCTGCGGTTGGGTCTCCCGCCGGGGGTGCGGGAGAGGGACCAGGAGAGATGGAGCCGTTCCCTGGCTCGGGTCACGCCGACGTAGAGGAGACGGCGTTCCTCCTCGATCTGCTCGTCGGTCTTCGCATAGGTGATCGGCATCATGCCCTCGGCGACACCGACCAGGAAGACGACGTCCCACTCCAGGCCCTTCGCCGAGTGCAGGGAGGCGAGCGTGACGCCCTGGACGGTCGGGGCGTGCTGGGCGCCCGCACGCTCGTCGAGTTCGGCCACGAAGTCGGCGAGGGTGGCGGCGGGCCGGGCGGCGGTGACGTCGTGGGCGAGGTTGACCAGGGCGGCCAGCGACTCCCAGCGCTCCCTGACGGCGCCGGAGCCGGCCGGCGGCTCGGTGGTCCAGCCCTCGCCGGAGAGGACCGCCCGCACCTGGGAGGGCAGGTCCACGGCGGCGTCGAGCAGCGCGTCGTTGCCGCCGAAACGGGCCGCGGCGCGCAGGGCGGCACCCGCCTTGCGCACCTCGGGCCGGTCGAAGAACCGCTCGGCACCGCGCAGCTGGTAGGACACCCCGGCGTCGGCGAGGGCCTGCTCGTAGATCTCGGACTGGGAGTTCGTCCGGAACAGGACGGCGATCTCGGCGGCCGGGACGCCGGCGGCCATGAGCTCCCTGATGCGGCGGGCCGTGCCCTCCGCCTCGGCGGGTTCGTCGGCGTACTCGGTGTAGACGGGCTCGGGTCCCGCGGGGCGCTGGGAGACCAGCTCCAGCCGGTGGTCGGCGGCCCGGCCACTGGCCTGGGCCAGCAGACCGTTGGCGAGGTGGACCACCTGAGGGGTGGAGCGGTAGTCGCGGACCAGCTTGACGACGGTGGCCCCGGGGTGGCGGGTGCGGAAGTCGAGCAGATGGTCGGGGGTTGCTCCTGTGAACGAGTAGATGGTCTGGCTGGCGTCGCCGACGACGCACAGGCTCTCGCGCTCACCCAGCCACAGCTCCAGCAGGCGCTGCTGGAGGGGGCTGACGTCCTGGTACTCGTCGACGACGAAGTGCTGGTACTGGGCGCGCACCTGCTCCGCGATGTCCTGCCGGTCCTGCAGGATGCCGACCGTCAGCAGCAGCACGTCCTCGAAGTCGATGACCGCGCGGTCGCGCTTGAGGTCCTCGTAGACGGAGTAGAGCTGGGCGATCTCGGCCGGGTCGCGCGGGGTCTCCCGGCCGGCCTTCTGGGCGGCGAGCGGGTAGTCGGCGGGGACGGTCTGGGTGACCTTGGACCACTCGATCTCGGCGGTCACGTCGCGCAGCTCGCCCCGGTCGAGTCGGATGCGGCAGGCGGCGGCCGCGTCGGCGACGAGCTGGACCTTGCGGTCGACGAGCCGGGGCAGCGAGCCACCGATCGCTTTCGGCCAGAAGAACTGGAGCTGGCGCAGCGCGGCGGAGTGGAAGGTGCGGGCCTGCACCCCCTGCGCGCCGAGCTGGCGCAGCCGGCCGCGCATCTCCCCGGCGGCGCGGTTGGTGAAGGTGACGGCGAGCACGCTGGACGGCTGGAGGATGCCGGCCCGCACCCCGTAGGCGATCCGGTGGGTGATCGCCCGCGTCTTGCCGGTGCCGGCTCCGGCCAGCACGCACACCGGACCGTGCAGGGCGGTCGCGACCTCGCGCTGCTCGGGGTCGAGCCCTTCGAGCACCGCGTCGGCAGAGTCCGGTACCGGCGGGAAGAGGGAGGAGTGCGTTGCTGCTGTCACACAGCCATGCTGCCAGGTCCCCCGAGACGGCCGTGCCGGTTGTCCACAGGCAGCCACCCGCAGTCGTACTGATGCGACGGGCGCCGTGCCGGGCCGGTGCTGCGGGAAGGAAATGGCGGGTGGAAGGGACGGGGGGAAGGGAATGGCGGGTGGGTCGCGTACGTTCCTTCTCTGGACGACCTTCCCGAGCTGCCAGAAGGAGCGCGAGCGAGATGCAGGGCACTGTGACGATGTACAGCACGACGTGGTGCGGTTACTGCCGTCGGCTGAAGAGCCAGATGGACCGCGAGGGCATCGCGTACACCGAGATCAACATCGAGCAGGACCCGGAGTCGGCCGCGTTCGTCGAGAAGGCGAATGGCGGAAACCAGACGGTGCCGACCGTGCTCTTCGGCGACGGTTCCACGCTGACGAACCCTTCGCTGGCCCAGGTGAAGCAGAAGATCGGCGCGTAGCTCTTCCGGCAAGGCGGCCCCTGACCCGGTCAGGGGCCGCCTTCGCGTGTTCAGGTCGGCTTGTCCCATGTCAGGGTGTAGCGCCACAGCAGCCGGCGCCGGTACCGGCGGCCCGGCAGCAGGTGGGCGGTGGCCCGCCGGACCTCCCGCCAGTTCATGATCGGATCTGCGACGGGCAGGCCGGCCGGGCTCCGCTGACCGCCGTGCCGACGCGCGGCCAGCAGGTTCACGGGGACCGCGCATGCGCTGATCAGCCGGTCCAGGAGGGTGCGGTCGTGCGCCAGTCCCACGACGACCAGTCGGCCGCCGGGGGCGAGCAGCCGCACCAGCCGGTCGATCGCGTCGTCGAAGGGGTCGTGGTGGATGACGGCGACCGCGCTGACGAAGTCGTAGCCGCCCTCGTCGAGGAGGGAGCCGTCGCGGTAGTCGCCCTCCAGGAAGGTGACGTTCCGGGCCTCCCGCTTGCCGGCCAGCCGGATCATCTCCGCCGACCGGTCCACGCCGGTCACCGACTCCACCCTGCTCGCCAGTCGGGCGGCCAGCAGACCGTCGCCGCAGCCGACGTCCAGGGCGGTGCGGCAGCCGGCCGGTACCGCGTCCAGCACCACGGGGTGGTAGTGGACGTTGTGGTCCCAGTAGGTGTCGGTCGTGATCGTGTCGGTCGTCATCGCGTCCGCCGGCTCAGACGAAGCTCCTCGTCGGCAGTGGCTTGCCGTACCACATCTCGATCAGGCGGGCCGCGATGGAGATGCCGTAGGGCGGCAGGACCTCGCCGGAGTCGAAGGCGGCGCCCAGTTCGTCGCGGGAGAACCAGCGGGCCTCATGGATCTCGTCACCGTCCACGTCGATCTGAGTGGAGGTGGCGCGGGCCATGAAGCCGAGCATGAGGCTGGACGGGAACGGCCAGGGCTGGCTGGCGACGTACTCGACCGGGCCGACGGTGACCCCGACCTCCTCGAAGACCTCACGGCGCACCGCCTGCTCGATGGACTCGCCGGGCTCGACGAAACCGGCGAGCGTGGAGAAGCGGCCCTCGGGCCAGTGGACCTGGCGGCCGAGCAGGAGGCGGTCGTCCTCGTCGGTGACTGCCATGATCACGGCGGGGTCGGTGCGCGGGTAGTGCTCGGCGCCGCAGGCGGGGCAGCGGCGGATGTGGCCGGCGGCGGCGATGGCCGTGCGCTCGCCGCAGCGGGAGCAGAAGCGGTGGGTGCGCTGCCAGTTCTCCAGGCCGACCGCGTGCACCATCAGGCCCGTGTCGCGCGGCGAGAGCAGCAGCCCGGCCTCGCGCAGTCCCGCGGGGCGCGCGGACTGGTCGATGCGGCCGGGCAGCGCGTCCTTCTGCAGGGCGAAGTAGCTGACGCCGTCCTCGTCGGTGCCCAGGAAGTAGCGGTGGGCCTCGGTGAGGGGTGCTTCGAAGGAGGGGGTCATGACGAGTTCGGTGCGGCCGTCGGGCGTCTCGTCGATGAGGACCTGACCGCCGGAGACCACGAAGCAGCGGGTGTCGGGGTGGCTCCACGCCGCCGCGAGCCAGGCCTCGTCGAGCCGGTGGTGGGCGGCGCGGTCGATGCCGCTCGGGGCGGTGAGCGAGATGGGTCGGTCGGCGGTGTGGTCGGTCCAGGTGGTCACGGGTGCTTCCAACTCCCCCAGTGCAACGGATGTCTCAGCGGGTGGTTCAGCGGTACGAAGGGCGGGAGCGAACCGGATCGGGCGGGGCCGGGCGGGGCGGCCCTTCCAGTGTGCCCCGCGCGTGGTGCCGCCCCGGCCGGCGTCGGCGGCTCAGGGGTCACGGCGCCAGTTCTCCGCGAGGTCGTCCCAGAGGTAGGCGCTGGTCTCGACGCCCTTGAGGAGGAGGTCCAGCTCGACCTTCTCGTTCGGGGCGTGCCAGCCGTCGGAGGGGACGGAGATGCCCAGGAAGAGAACGGGCGCGCCGAGGACGTCCTGGAGGTCCGCCGCCGGCCCCGAGCCACCCGAACGGGTGAACCGGACCGGTCCCTCGAAGGCCCTTTCCATGGCTCGGGCCAGTGACTGGAGCCCGGGGTGGTCGAGGGGGGTCAGACAGGGGCGGGTGGCCGGCAGGAAGGTGGTCTCGGCCCGGACACCGGCAGGGATCCGCTCCTCGACCCAGGCGCGGACGATCTTCTCGATGTGGTCCGGGTCCTGTCCCGCGACCAGCCGGAACGACAGCTTCAGCAGGGCTGAGGACGGCACGATCGTCTTGCTCCCGGCGCCCTGGTAGCCACCGCCGATGCCGTTGACCTCGGCGGTGGGGCGGGCCCAGACGCGCTCCAGGGTGGTGTAGCCGGCCTCGCCCTCGGTGGCGTACGAGTGCGCCTCGCGCAGCCAGCTCTGCTCGTCGAAGGGGAGCTCGGCCCACAACTGCCGCTCGCGGTCGCTCAGCTCCACGACGCCGTCGTAGAAGCCGGGGATCGCCACCCGCGCGTGCTCGTCGTGCAGGGCGGCGACCAGGCGGGCGGCGACGGTGGCCGGGTTGGGCACGGCGCCGCCGAAGGCTCCGGAGTGGATGTCCTGGTCGGGGCCGTGCAGGACGATCTGGCACTCGGCGAGGCCGCGCATGCCGGTGCACACCGTGGGGGTGTCCTCGGACCACATGCCGGTGTCGGAGACGATCACGGCGTCGGCCGCGAGCCGCTCCGCGTGCTCCTCGACGAGGGCGCGGAAGTGCGGGGAGCCGGATTCCTCCTCGCCCTCGATCAGGAGTTTGAGGTTGACCGCGGGGGCGGTGCGGCCGGTGGCGGCGAGGTGGGCACGGACGCCGAGTGTGTGGAAGAACACCTGGCCCTTGTCGTCGGCCGCCCCGCGCGCGTAGAGGCGGTTCTCCCGGACGACCGGCTCGAAGGGCTCGCTGTCCCAGCCGTCCTCGCGGGCCGCGGGCTGTACGTCGTGATGGCCGTAGACGAGGACGGTGGGCGCTTCGGGGTCGCCCGCGGGCCACTCGGCGAAGACGGCGGGGGCGCCCGGTGTCGGCCATACCTCGGCGGTCGGGAAGCCGGTCTCCGTCAGTTTGGCGGCGAGCCAGTCGGCACTGCGACGCACATCGGGGCCGTGTTCGGGCTGGGCCGACACGGAGGGGATGCGCAGCCATTCTGCGAGGTCGTCGAGGAAGGCGGCGCGGTGCTGCTCGATGTACGTACGGACGGCGCTGTCCGGGGTCTGGCTCATGGTCACGAGCCTATCGGCCCGGACGGACATCCTCGGCGGGCTGTTCGTCACACTCAGCCTGTCCGACGATCAGCTTTTCCAGGGCGGCGCGGTCCGGCAGCTCCTGCGGCCGTTCGACCTCGCCGGTGCGCACGTGCACGAACGCGACCGCCACCGACTCGGGCGGCACACCTTGCTGCTCCGCCCACCCGATGCGGTAGATCGCCAGCTGCAACGGGTCGGCGGGCCGGGTGCGGCTCGTCTTCCAGTCCACGATCTCGTACGACACCTGGTCGCCGCTGCCGGTCCGGTAGACGGCGTCGATCCGGCCCCGTACGACCCGGCCTGCGAGGGCGAGCTGGAAGGGGGCTTCCACCCGGTAGGGCGTGCGGTGGGCGTACTCGGTGCGTTCGAAGGCCTCCTTCAGGGCTTCGAGGTCGCGTTCGTCGGCGATCTCGGCGTCGCCGCCGGGCAGTTCGTCGGGCTCCAGCATGGGCAGCGTGAGCTCTTCGAAACGCGCCTCGACCCAGGCGTGGAACCGGGTGCCCCGGCGTGCGGCCGGTTGCGGAGGGCGTGGCATGGGGCGCGCGAGTTCCTGTGCGAGCCCGTCCGGGTCCTCGGCCAGCCGCATCAGCTGGGTGGCGGAGAGCGCGGCAGGCAGGGGCACGTCGGTGACGCTCCGGCGGGCGCGCAGCAGCTCACCGGCGAGCGCGTCGAGGTCACGGTCCCAGGAGGCGACGGCGCGGGCCTCCTCGGGGGTGAGGCGGGTGAGGGGGGTACGGCCGGGCTCGGGGGCGCGCGGGGGTGCCTGCTCGGCGGAGGTGGCCTGGTGGGGGACCGTGGGGCGGTCGGTGCTCAGGGAGTCCCCGTCGGCGGAGGTCCTCTCGGGGCCGGGCGAGGCACCGCCCGGGAAGTCCTCGTAGGGGTCCGGCTCGCCGTCATAGGGGGCGGGCTCGCCGTCGTAGAGGTCAGGTTCGTCCTCGTAGGGGTCCGGCAGGTCCTCGTAGGGGTCCGGCAGGTCCTCGTAGGGGTGCGGCTCGTCGTCCTCAGGAGGTGGGGGCCAGTCGGGGTCCTCGTGGGTGGCGGGGTCGTGGCCGGCGGGCCGGCCGCCGTCGGTTCCGGCCGTCGTGAGGGTGTCCAGGTGGGCGAGCACGGTCTCGGCGGCCGCGCGGCGGCGGGCCAGGGCACCCTCGTCCAGGGGCAGCGGCCACACCTGGTCGGCGCTCTGCGTGTGCAGCGCCGGGTTCTCCTCGTCCTCCTCGGGCTCGTCCGCCCAGGCCTCGGTCTCGCCGTACCCGGCGGCGCAGTGGTCGTACAGGGCCTGGAGGAAGCCGGAGGGGCCGCGCGGTTTCTTCTGGCTGGGGCCCCACCAGTGGCCGGAGCCGATGAGCAGGGAGCGGGGGCGGGTGAAGGTGACGTAGCCGAGGCGGAGTTCCTCGGTGTGCTGGTGATCCTTCATGGCCTCGTGGAAGGCCTTCATGCCCCGCGAGTCCCAGCTCTCCACGTCGGGCAGGGTGGCGCGGTCGCCGCGCAGGGCGTGCGGGAGCACCTTGGCCTGGGCGGTCCACTTCTCCCGGCCCTGACTGCTCGGGAAGGTGCCCTGCACCAGTCCGGGGACGGCGACGACGTCCCACTCCAGGCCTTTGGACTTGTGCGCGGTGAGCACCTTGACGGTGTTCTCACCGCCGGGCAGGGCGTTGTCCAGGCCCTTCTCGTACTGGGCGGCGGTGCGCAGGAAGCCGAGGAAGGCGAGCAGGGTCGCCTCCTGGTCGCCGGCCGCGAAGGAGGCGGCGACGTCCAGGAAGTTGGACAGGGTCTCGCGGCGGCGGGCGGCGAGCGCGTGCGGTGACGCGGACAGCTCGACCTCCAGGCCGGTGACCGCCAGGACGCGGTGCAGGACGTCCATCAGCGGATCGGACAGGGCGCGGCGCAGCTCGCGCAGTTCCGCGGCGAGCCGGGCGAAGCGCACGCGCGCGTCCGGCGAGAACGGCAGCCCGTCGTCCTCCTGCCCCGTCCGCCCGGTGTCGATCGGCAGCTCAAGGAAGGTGTCCAGGGCGTCCGCGAGCGATATCACCTCGGCGGGGTCGACCCCTTCGACCGCCTCGGCGAGCCGGCGGTCCGGGTCGTCCGCGTCGCCCACGCGCGCGTGCGCCACCAGCAGCCGGGCGCGGCGGCCGAGGAGGGCGAGGTCGCGGGGCCCGATGCGCCAGCGCGGGCCGGTCAGCAGGCGGACCAGGGAGGCGTTGGCCCCGGGGTCCTGGAGCACTTCGCAGACGGCGACCAGGTCGGCCACCTCGGGCAGGTGCAGCAGTCCGGAGAGGCCGACCACCTCGACGGGGACGTCGCGCGCCACGAGGGCGCCCTGGATCTGGGCGAAGTCGGTCGCCGTACGGCACAGCACCGCGATCTCGCCGGGCGCGGTGCCCGTGCGGACGAGATGGGCGACCGAGTCGGCGATCCAGTCCATCTCCTCGGCGTGGGTGCGCAGCAGGGCGCAGCGGACCGAACCGTCGCGTTCGGCGCCGGGGGCCGGGCGCAGGGCCTCCACGCCCGTGTGCAGGGCGCGCAGGGGTTCGGCGAGGCCGTTGGCGAGGTCCAGGAGACGGCCGCCGCTGCGGCGGTTCTCGCTGAGCGCCTGGCGGGTGGCGGGACGGCCGTCGGCGTGCGCGAAATGCTCGGGGAAGTCGTCCAGGTTGGCGACGGAGGCGCCGCGCCAGCCGTAGATGGCCTGGCAGGGGTCGCCGACCGCGGTCACGGGATGGCCGGTGCCGCCGCCGAACAGTCCTGCCAGCAGGACGCGCTGGGCGACCGAGGTGTCCTGGTACTCGTCGAGGAGGACGACCCGGAACTCGTCGCGCAGCAGCCGGCCCACCTCGGGGATCCGGGCGAGCGAGGCGGACAGCGCGATCTGGTCGCCGAAGTCGAGCAGGTCACGCTCGCGCTTGGCGGCCCGGTACCGCAGGACGAGTCCGGCCAGCTCACGGCGCGCGGCGGCCGCCTCGGGCACCTTGCGCAGGTCGGCGTTGCCGAGTTTGACCCCGGTCAGGGTGTGCAGGAGTCCGGCGTCCCAGGTGCGCAGGGCCTCGGGGTCCACGAGGTGTTCGGAGAGTTCGGAGTCGAGGGTGAGCAGGTCGCTGACCAGGTCGGCGAAGGAGCGGGTGAGGGCCGGGTAGGGGCCCGGGGCCTCGCGCAGTACCCGCGCGGCGAGCTGGTAGCGGGTGGCGTCGGCGAGCAGCCGCGAGGTGGGTTCGAGGCCGATGCGCAGACCGTGGTCGGTCAGCAGGCGGCCCGCGAAGGCGTGGTACGTCGAGATGACCGGCTCGCCGGGCGGGTTGTCCGGGTCGATGACGTCGGGGTCGGTGACCCCGGCCCGGACGAGTGCCTTGCGGACGCGTTCGGCGAGTTCGCCGGCCGCCTTGTTGGTGAAGGTGAGGCCGAGGACCTGTTCGGGGGCGACCTGGCCGGTGCCGACCAGCCAGACGACGCGGGCCGCCATCACCGTCGTCTTGCCCGACCCGGCTCCCGCGACGATCACCTGCGGGGCGGGCGGCGCGGTGATGCAGGCCGTCTGCTCCGGGGTGAAGGGGATGCCGAGGAGCTCTTTGAGCTGCTCGGGGTCGGTGATACGTGCGGGCACAAGGAAAGAGGCTAGCGGCGGCCACTGACAAACGGGACGGAGTGCTCACTCCACCACGTGGCGCCCCTCGGGCCGGGCGCTGCACGAGGCCCGGAAGGCGCAGTGGGTGCAGTGCTGGCCGGTGGTCGGGGTGAACCGTTCGTCGAGGACCTTGCCCGCCGCGGTGGCCAGCAGTTCGCCGACCCACTCCCCCTCCAGCGGGTCCTGTGCCTGCACCTTGGGCAGCGTCTCACCGCCGTCGCGCCGGGCGGCACCCTGCCGGAGGTGGACCAGTTCGGCGCCGCCCGGCTCGGGCCGGGCGCCGTCGAAGGCCTCGTCGACGGCTCCCTCGCGGACCGCGAGCTGGTAGACGGCGAGCTGGGGGTGCCGGGCCACCTCGGCCGAGCTGGGCGCCTGCTTGCCCGTCTTGAAGTCGACGACGTAGGCGCGGCCCTCGCCGTCCGTCTCCACGCGGTCCATCTGGCCGCGGATGCGCACCTGGTAGTCGCCCGCGGCCAGGGTGACGTCGAAGTCCTGCTCGCTGGCGACCGGGGTGCGTCCGGCGCGGTCCAGGACGTGCCACTTCAGGAAGCGTTCGAGCGCCACGCGTGCGTTGTCCTTCTCCTGGGCGGACTTCCAGGGCGCGTCGAAGGCGAGCGCGTTCCACACCGATTCCAGGCGCTCCATGAGAACGGCCAGGTCCGCGGGGGTGCGGCCGGAGGCGACCTCGTCGGCGAGGACGTGCACGACGTTGCCGAAGCCCTGGGCGGTGGTGGCGGGCGCGTCGGCCTTCACCTCGCGGCCGAGGAACCACTGCAGGCTGCAGGTGTTGGCGAGCTGGTCGAGGGCGCTGCCGGAGAGGACCACGGGCTGGTCGCGGTCGCGCAGCGGCACCTTGCTCTCGGTCGGCTCGAACATGCCCCACCAGCGGTAGGGGTGCGCGGCGGGCACCAGAGGGCGGCCGTCCTCGTCGGCGAGCGCGGCCAGCCTGGCCAGGCGGTGGGCGGCCGCCTCGCGCAGGGCGTCGGACGCGCGCGGGTCGACCGTGGTCGCGCGCAGTTCGGCGACCAGGGCGGCCACGGCGAGCGGGCGGCGCGGCCGTCCGGTGACGTCCTGGGGTTCGACGCCCAGCTCGGTGAGGAAACGGGAGGGCTGGTCGCCGTCGTCCGCGGGTGCTTTCACGGCGGTGACGACGAGACGCTCCCGCGCGCGCGTGGCGGCGACGTAGAACAGCCGGCGTTCCTCGGCGAGCAGCGCGCCCGGGGTGAGGGGGTCGGCGAGTCCGTCGCGGCCGATGCGGTCGGCTTCCAGGAGGGAGCCGCGGCGGCGCAGGTCGGGCCAGAGCCCCTCCTGCACGCCGGCCACGACGACCAGCCGCCATTCCAGTCCCTTGGCGCGGTGCGCGGTCATCAGGCGGACGGCGTCGGGCCGTACCGCGCGGCCGGCCAGGGTGTCGGCGGCGATGTCCTCGGCCTCGATCTCCGCCAGGAAGTTCAGCGCGCCCCGGCCGCCGCTGCGCTCCTCCGCGCGGGCGGCGGTGGCGAACAGGGCGCACACGGCGTCCAGGTCACGGTCGGCGTTGCGGCCGGCCGCGCCGCCGCGCCGGGCGGTGCGCTCCAGGCGCGAGGGCCAGGGCGTGCCGTTCCACAGGTCCCACAGCGCCTCCTCGGCCGTACCGCCGCCCGCGAGACGCTCCCGGGCCTTCCTGAGCAGCCCGCCGAGCCGCTGCGCACCGCGCGCGTACCCGGGGTCGTGGACGGCGAGGCGCTCGGGCTCGGCGAGTGCCCGCGCGAGCAGTTCGTCCGACGGCGGCGGGAGCGCGTTGCCGGACGCCCGTTCCTCGTCGCGCAGGGCCCGGCCGAGGCGTCGCAGGTCTGCCGCGTCCATGCCGGCGAGGGGTGAGGTGAGCAGGGTGAGCGCGGTCTCGGTGCCGAGCCAGCAGGGGGTCTCCGCGGCGCCGTCGTCCGCGTCGGAGCCCGCGTCCGGGCTCGCGTCCGGGCTCACGACCGCGTCCGGGGCCGCGGCCGTGTCCCCGTCCGGGCCCGCGACCGTCCCCGCAGCCGGTCCCCCAGCCCGTCCCGCAGCCGGTTCAGCGGCAGGTTCCGCGGCGGGGTCCGCGACCGAATGCGAGGCCACGCCGGCCCCGACGCGGGCCGCCTCCGCCTCGGCCACCGCTCGCAGCGCCGTCAGCAGGGGCGCCACCGCCGGTTCGTGGCGCAACGGGACGTCGTCGCCGTCGATGTCCAGGGGGACGCCTGCCGCGGTGAGGGCGCGGCGGACCGTCGGGAGGGTGCTGGACCCGGCGCGCACCAGGACGGCCATGTCGCTCCAGCGGACGCCGTCCTCCAGGTGCGCCCGCCGGAGGATGTCGGCGATGTTGTCCAGTTCGGTACCGGGTGTCGGGTACGTGTAGACCTCGACGTGTCCGCCGTCGCGCGCGGGGGCCGGTTCCCGGTGGGCGCGCACCTTGTCGGCGGGCAGCCGGGTGAGCGGCATCCGCTGGGTGAGCAGCCGGGTGGCGGCCAGCAGGCCGGCGCCGGCCCTGCGGGACGTCCGCAGCACCTCCGTCGGCGCTGGGCGGCCGTCCACGCGCGGGAAGACGTGCGGAAACTCCAGGATGCCGTTCACGTCGGCGCCCCGGAACGTGTAGATCGACTGGTCCGGGTCGCCGAACGCGACGAGGGTGCGTCCGCCGCCGGCCAGGGCCCGCAGCAGGCGCACCTGGGCCGGGTCGGTGTCCTGGTACTCGTCGACGTACACGGCGTCGTAGCGGCCGGCGAGGTCCAGGGCCACCTCCGGGCGGTGGGCGAGCAGTACCGCCCGGTGGACGAGTTCGGCGTAGTCGAGGACGCCCTGGAGGTCGAGGACGTCGAGGTACTCGGCGAGGAAGGCGGCCGCGGCCCGCCAGTCGGGGCGGCCGATGCGGCGGGCGAAGGCGTCCAGGGCGGCCGGGTCCAGTCCCAGTTCACGGCTGCGGGCGAGGACCGCGCGGACCTCGTCGGCGAAGCCCCGGGTGGTCAGGCACGCGCGCAGCTCGTCCGGCCAGCGCACGGGGTCGAGCCCGAGCCGCTCCAGTTCGGCCTCGCCGGCCAGCAGCTCGCGGACGGTGACGTCCTGTTCGGGGCCGGACAGCAGCCGTAGCGGGTTCACGAACAGGCCGCTGTCCTGGTGGGCGCGGACCAGGGCGTAGCAGTACGAGTGGAAGGTGGTCGCCCGGGGCGCGCGGGCCGCGCCCACGCGCAGGGCCATCCGGTCGCGCAGTTCGACGGCGGCCTTCCTGCTGAACGTCAGCACCAGGATCCGCTCGGGATCCGCGCCGCGGGCGATCCGCGCGGCGACGGACTCCACCAGGGTGGTGGTCTTCCCGGTGCCGGGGCCGGCGAGGACGAGCAACGGGCCGAAGTCGTGGTCAACCACGGCGCGCTGTGCGGCGTCCAGACGAGGGGGGTGCACATCGGCCGGCGGGGTACGGACCAGTCGGTAAGCGCCACGGCTCCCCTGGCGCACCTGGGGGTGCGGCAGGCGCCTGGTGGAGGAAGAGGAGCTCACGTGGTTCGCCGGTCCTGGTGGGTGTGCTGGTTGGCTCGCGGTCGCGCGGGCGCGGTGGTGGGCGCGGGGTGAGCGGGACACGCGCAGCCGACGCTACGCCGGCGCACCGGACGGAAGCAGGGCTTCCGATTCTTCCCGGCGGCCCCGTGCGCCCCGGGCGTCGCCCGCGGCACACGTACCCCGCATCCCACGAACGTACGTCATGCCACGCGCGTCCCCCATGTCCCCCGTACGGGCCACGGGCTCCCCACGGGGACCCCGGATGGCGGAAGCTGTCAGGTGTGAGCCCCCGCGTCCGCGCCGCCGTCCCACCGCGCCCGCCTCATGTCGAGCCGCGGCAGATGGCCCTCCGCGGCCCTGCTCGCCGCCCTCAGCGGAGTGCCTTCGTCGCGGTAGTGGTCCAGGGCGCTCAGCTCGTGCCCGGGCAGCAGGACCCCGTCGGAGCGCACCACGCGCCACCACGGGACGGCGCTGCCGTAGAGGGACATCACCCGGCCCACCTGACGCGGGCCCCCCTCCTCCAGCCACTCCGCGACATCGCCGTACGTCATCACGTGCCCGGGCGGGATCCGCTCGGCGACCTCCAGGACCCGCTCGGCGTACTCGGGCAATTCGTCCGCGTACCCCTCTCGGGTGGCCTCGGGAAGGCTCTGCTCGCTCATTCGCCCCATCCTGCCGCACCCCACCGACAACCGGCGCGGTCCGCGGCCGGGCTCCGCCTCGCCCCGCGGCGGCGCTTGGGGCAGACTGTGCGCCCCCGCATGTGCACCCTGATGCCTTCGTGTGTCGGTGGGGCATGCCACCATCGTGCGGGCGGTGACTGGTGATACGAGATCAAGAAGAGACGACCAAGCAGCAGGGCGTGCACCCCGACGGCGCGGCGGGCACCCCTGACGCCGGCGTGCGCCCGGACGCCGGGGAACCCGCCCCCGCACGCCCGGAGACGGTCGCCGACACCGACGCCGACGAGGCGGAACACGTGCCCGACGAGACACACGCCGACGAGGTGGAGGGCGACGAACCGCTGCTCCCCGCGCGCGTGCACCGCCCCTCCGACCTCATGCGTCTCATGGTCGGGGTGCTGGCCGTCGTCGTGCTGCTCGGCATCGCCGCCTTCGCGCACGGCACCACCTCCGGGCTCGAACAGGACATCAACAAGGGCACCGGCCAGGCTCCGGACCTGCTGATCAGGTTCGCGGGGCTGGCCTCCAGCATCGCGATCCTCCTGGTGCCGGTCGCGTTCGCGATCGAGCGGCTGATCAAGCGGGACGGGCTGCGGATCGCCGACGGCGTGCTCGCGGCGGTCCTCGCCCACGGAGTGACACTCGCCACGGACCTGTGGGTCGCCCGGGCCGCCCCGGGCTCGATCCAGGAGGCGCTCACCCAGCCCTCCCCCGGTGACGTCCACGCGCTGACCGATCCGGTGCACGGCTACCTCGCGCCCGTCATCGCCTACATGACGGCCGTCGGCATGTCCCGGCGGCCGAGATGGCGCTCGGTCCTGTGGATCGTGCTGCTGCTCGACGCTTTCTCCATGCTGGTCACCGGCTACACCACACCGTTCTCGATCATCCTCACGGTCCTGATCGGCTGGACCGTCGCCTACGGCACGCTGTACGCGGTCGGCTCGCCCAACGTCCGCCCCACCGGACGGACCCTGCTGGCGGGCCTGCGGCACGTCGGCTTCCACCCGGTCGGCGCGGCCCGCGAGGAGGTCCTGGAGTCCGAGAACGGCGACCGGGGCAGGCGCTACTTCGTCACCCTGGAGGACGGCCCGCCGCTGGACGTCACGGTCGTCGACCGGGAACAGCAGGCCCAGGGCTTCTTCTACCGCGCGTGGCGCAACATCACGCTGCGCGGCTTCGCCACCCGCTCCAGCCTGCAGTCGCTGCGCCAGGCCCTGGAACAGGAGGCCCTGCTGGCGTACGCGGCGATCGCGGCCGGCGCCAACGCCCCCAAGCTGATCGCCACCTCGGAGCTCGGCCCGGACGCCGTGATGCTGGTCTACGAGCACACCGGCGGCCGTACCCTCGACTCGCTGGCCGACGAGGAGATCACCGACGAGCTGCTGCGCCACACCTGGCATCAGGTGCAGGCCCTGCAGTCGCGCCGGATCGCGCACCGCAGGCTCGCGGGTGACGCCATCCTGGTGGATCGTTCCGGCAAGGTGATCCTCACCGACCTGCGCGGCGGCGAGATCGCGGCCGGTGACCTGTTGCTGCGCATGGACGTCGCCCAGCTGGTCACCACGCTCGGCCTGCGGGTCGGCGCCGAGCGGGCGGTGGCCTCGGCGGTCGGCGTCCTCGGGCCGGACGCCGTGGCCGACTGTCTGCCGATGCTCCAGCCGATCGCGCTCACCCGCTCCACGCGCGCGACGCTGCGCCGACTGGCCAGGGAGCGCGCCCAGCGGGAGCGCGACGCGGTCCTGGAGGCGTCCCGGCAGGCCAAGCAGGCCCGCGCGGACGAGGCCGAAAAGCCCGACAAGAAGACGGTGCGCGCCGAGCAGCGGGCCGAGAAGCGGGCGCTGGACGACGCGCTGGAGGAGGCCCGCGAGGAGGACCTGCTCACCCAGATCCGGTACGAGGTGCTGCGGATCAGGCCGCAGGCACCGGTCGAGCCCGCCCGCCTGGAGCGGGTGCGGCCGCGCACCCTGATCAGCTTCATGGCCGGTGCGATCGGCGCGTACTACCTGCTCACGCAGCTCACCCACATCGAGTTCAACACGCTGTTCGCGCAGGCCCAGTGGGGCTGGGTGATCGCCGCGGTGGCGTTCTCCGCGCTCAGCTACGTCGCCGCCGCCATGGCCCTGCTCGGGTTCGTGCCCGAACGGGTGCCGTTCGTACGGGCCGTGGCGGCGCAGGTCGCCGGTTCCTTCGTGAAGATCGTGGCGCCCGCCGCCGTCGGCGGCGTCGCCCTCAACACGCGCTTCCTGCAGCGGGCCGGCGTACGCCCCGGGGGCGCGGTGGCGAGCGTCGGTGCCTCCCAGCTGTTCGGGCTCGGCTGCCACATCCTGATGCTGCTGTCCTTCGGCTATCTGACCGGCACCGAGAAGACCCCCTCCCTGTCGCCGTCCCGCACCGTCATCGCGGGCCTGCTGACGGTCGCGGTCCTGGTCCTGGTGGTGACGTCGGTGCCCTTCATGCGGAAGTTCGTCGTCACGCGCGTACGGTCGCTGTTCGCGGGTGTCGTGCCGCGCATGCTGGACGTGCTCCAGCGGCCGCAGAAGCTCGTCACCGGCATCGGCGGCATGCTGCTGCTGACCGCCTGCTTCGTGATGTGCCTGGACGCCTCCATCCGCGCGTTCGGCGACCAGTCGACCTCACTGAGCATCGCCAGCGTCGCCGTGGTCTTCCTCGCCGGAAACGCGCTCGGCTCCGCGGCGCCCACCCCGGGCGGCGTCGGCGCGGTCGAGGCGACGCTGACCGTCGGCCTGATCGCCGTCGGCCTCCCCAAGGAGGTCGCGGCCCCCGCCGTCCTGCTGTTCCGGCTGCTGACCCTGTGGCTGCCGGTCCTGCCGGGGTGGCTGGCCTTCAACCAGCTCACGCGCAAGGGCGCGCTCTAGGAGCCGCCCCGTACGGTCCGCACCCCGCGCGTCGTACCTCGTACGGCTCGCGCCCCGCGCGCGTGGTCGGGCGCGACCCCAGGATGGAGGTATGCCGAAGCCCATCCGGATCCGTCTCGCCGCCCTGACCACCGTCCTGGTGCTGGCCTTCGCACCGACCGGGTGCAGCGGCAGCGGATCCGGGGACGGGGACCTGACGGCACAGAAACTGGACTGGAAGGCGTGCCCGGCCCCCGACGAGGCCGAGGGCGGCGGCGGCGCGCCGTCTCCGCTGCCGGGCGGCGCCACCTGGCAGTGCGCCACCATGAAGGCGCCGCTGGACTGGTCGAAGCCGAAGGGCGGCACCATCGGGCTCGCGCTGATCCGGGCCAGGGCCAGCGGCGACCCGAGCAGCCGGATCGGCTCCCTGATCTTCAACTTCGGCGGGCCGGGCGGCAGCGGTGTGACCACCCTGCCGGCGTTCGGCGAGGACTACGCGGCCCTGCGCACCCGCTACGACCTCGTCAGCTTCGACCCACGCGGGGTCGGCCGCAGCGACCCCGTCGAGTGCGAGAACGACGCCCAGCTCGACGACTACTTCCAGCAGGACGCGACGCCCGACACCAGCGCCGAACGCGCCCAACTGATCAAACGTACCCAGCAGTTCAACGCCGCCTGCGAGAAGAACTCCGCAACCATCCTGCCGCACGTGAGCACCACCGACGCCGCCCGTGACATGGACCTCATGCGCCAGGTCCTGGGTGACCGGCAGCTGCACTACTTCGGCATCTCGTACGGCACCGAACTCGGCGGTGTCTACGCCCACCTGTTCCCGAAGAACGTCGGCCGCGCCGTCCTGGACGCCGTCGTCGACCCCACCCAGAACCCGGAACAGAGCTCGCTCGGGCAGGCCAAGGGCTTCCAGCTCGCGCTCGACAACTTCGCCGAGGACTGCACCTCGAAGAAGACCCCGTGCCCGATCGGCGACACCCCGCAGGACGTGAAGAACCGTATCGCCAGACTCCTCGCCGACCTCGACCGCAAACCGATCCCCGGCATCCTCCCCCGCATGCTGACCCAGACCGCCGCCACCAACGGCATCGCCCAGTCCCTGTACTCGAAGGACTTCTGGGAGTACCTCACCGAAGGCCTGGAGGACGCCTACGACGGTGACGGCAAGGTCCTGATGCTGCTGTCCGACTCGATGAACGGCCGGAGCGAGAACGGCGAGTACAGCAACATCACGGCGGCCAACATCGCCATCAACTGCGCCGACGAGAAGCCCCGGTACACCGCCGACTACGTCCAGCAGAAGCTGCCCGAGTTCCGTGCCGCCTCCCCGCTGTTCGGCGACTACCTCGCCTGGGGCATGGTCAGCTGCACCGACTGGGCGGTGCCGGGCGCCGCCGACCACCCCGACGTGAGCGCGCCCGGATCGGCGCCGATCCTGGTCGTGGGCAACACCGGGGATCCGGCCACGCCGTACGAGGGTGCGAAGAAGATGGTCGAGGCGCTCGGCAAGGGGGTCGGGGTCGAGCTGACGTACAAGGGGCAGGGGCACGGGGCCTACGACAGCAAGAACCGGTGCGTGCAGTCGGCGGTGAACGGCTATCTGCTGGAGGGGACGGTGCCGAAGGCAGGGGCCGTGTGTGCGTGAGGCGGTCGCTGCGCCGTCGCGGCTGAGCGTGCCCAGGCAGCGAAACAGCTGGTCAGAGGGTTATCCACAGGCGAATTCGGACGTCGTGCGTTCCGCCTACCATGGCCTGACCGCCTTCCGCGACGAACCTGCGGAGGGCCTGTGTGGGGGGTGTGAGCACATGTCGCGATCTGTACGGTGGGCGGCCGTCGTGGCCGCCGGGCTGATGCTGACCGGGTGCGGCGGTGGATCGCCCGGCGGGGACGGGGACCAAGGCAATGCGCGGCCCGGGCAGCCGGCGTCCGCCTCCGCCGCCCTGCCCGCCTCCCTCACCTCCCAGAAGCTCGACTGGTCCCGCTGCGCGGGCACGTCGGACTCCGCGGCACCGGGGGACGAGTGGCGGTGTGCGACGCTCCGGGCGCCGCTGGACTGGGCGAAGCCGGGCGGGCGGACCATCGGGCTGGCGCTGATCCGGTCGAAGGCGAGCGGAAAGCCGGACAAGCGGATCGGTTCCCTGCTGTTCAACTTCGGCGGACCGGGCGCCTCCGGCGTCTCGACGATGCCGTACTTCGCCTCCACCGTCTCGGCGCTGCGGGAGCGGTACGACCTGGTGAGCTGGGATCCGCGCGGGGTGGGCGCCAGCGAGGGCATCCGGTGCCGCGACGACAAGGCCGTCCAGTCCGCCGAATCGGTCGACGCGACGCCGGACACCGCCGCCGAGGAGAAGGCGTACTTCCAGGACGCCGTCGACTTCGGCAAGGGCTGCCGGAAGGCCGCCGGCAAGCTGATCGCGCACGTCTCGACCACCGACACCGCCCGCGACATGGACCTGATGCGCCAGGTGCTCGGCGACACGAAGCTGCACTACTTCGGCATCTCGTACGGCACCGAACTCGGCGGTGTCTACGCCCACCTGTTCCCCCGGCAGGTGGGGCGCCTGGTCCTGGACGCGGTGGTCGACCCGACCGCGGACTCGGTCGGGCACGCGAAGAACCAGACGCGCGGCTTCCAGCGGGCCCTGGACGACTATCTGACATCGACCGGCCCGGACCCGAAGCAGGGTTCGCAGAAGATCGTGGACCTGTTGAAGGCGCTCGACGCGAAGCCGCTGCCGACGTCCTCCGGGCGGAAGCTGACGCAGACCCTCGCGGTGACCGGCATCGTCCTGCCGCTGTACAGCAAGGACAGCTGGCCGACCCTGACCAGCGCGCTCAGGGCGGCCGAGGAGGGGGACGGTGGGCAGTTGCTGGCACTCGCCGACCAGTACGACGACCGTGACTCCGCGGGGCACTACGGCGCGACCACCCAGGCGCAACGGGTCATATCGTGCCTCGACGACAGGCAGCGGCCGACGCTCGCCGAGACGAGGAAACTGCTGCCCGAGTTCGAGAAGATCTCTCCGGTCTTCGGGGACTACCTGGGCTGGGACACGGCCGGCTGGTGCCACGACTGGCCGGTGGCCGGGCAGTACGACACCCCGGAGGTGAGCGCACCGGGCGCGGCCCCGATCCTGCTGGTCGGCAACACCGGGGACCCGGCGACCCCGTACGAGGGCGCCCGGCGGATGGCCGACGAACTGGGCAGGGGCGTCGGTGTCGAGCTGACCTGGAAGGGCGAGGGCCATGGCGCCTACGGCAGTGGCAGCGACTGCGTGGACGCGACCGTGAACGCCTATCTCGTGGACGGCACGGTCCCCAAGGACGGCACGGTCTGCTCATGACGAAGGCGGGGGCTCGGGGCACCTGCCGTGCCCCGAGCCCCCGCCCGTCGCGGAGTCCGTGCTCAGTAGACGGGCTTCGCCGGCTCGATCTGGTTGACCCAGCCGATCACGCCGCCGCCCACGTGGACGGCGTCGGAGAAGCCCGCGGACTTCAGGACCGCGAGGACCTCCGCACTGCGGACGCCCGTCTTGCAGTGCAGGACGATCTTCTTGTCCTGCGGCAGGCTCTCCAGGGCGGTGCCCATGAGGAACTCGTTCTTCGGGATCAGCTTGGCGCCCGGGATGGAGACGATCTCGTACTCGTTCGGCTCGCGGACGTCGATGATCTCGATGTTCTCGCCGTCGTCGATCCACTCCTTGAGCTGCTTGGGAGTGATCGTCGAGCCGGCGGCCGCCTGCTGGGCCTCCTCGGAGACGACGCCGCAGAAGGCCTCGTAGTCGATGAGCTCGGTGACGGTCGGGTTCTCGCCGCAGACCGCGCAGTCCGGGTCCTTGCGGACCTTGACCTGGCGGTACTGCATCTCCAGGGCGTCGTAGATCATCAGACGGCCGACGAGGGGCTCACCGGTGCCGGTGAGGACCTTGATGGCCTCGGTGACCTGGATGGAACCGATGGACGCGCACAGCACGCCCAGGACGCCGCCCTCGGCGCAGGAGGGGACCATGCCCGGGGGCGGGGGCTCCGGGTAGAGGCAGCGGTAGCAGGGGCCGTGCTCGGACCAGAAGACCGAGGCCTGGCCGTCGAAGCGGTAGATGGAGCCCCACACGTACGGCTTGTTCAGCAGCACGCAGGCGTCGTTGACCAGGTAGCGGGTCGCGAAGTTGTCCGTGCCGTCGACGATCAGGTCGTACTGGCTGAAGATCTCCATCACGTTCTCGGCCTCGAGCCGCTCTTCGTGAAGGATCACGTTCACGTACGGGTTGATACCGAGGACGGAGTCACGGGCGGACTCGGCCTTGGAACGACCGATGTCGGACTGGCTGTGGATGATCTGACGCTGCAGGTTCGACTCGTCGACCTCGTCGAACTCCACGATGCCGAGGGTGCCGACGCCCGCGGCGGCCAGGTACATCAGCGCCGGCGAGCCCAGGCCGCCGGCGCCCACACAGAGCACCTTGGCGTTCTTCAGCCGCTTCTGCCCGTCCATCCCGACGTCCGGGATGATCAGGTGGCGGGAGTACCTGCGGACCTCGTCTACGGTGAGCTCAGAGGCTGGCTCAACCAGGGGTGGCAGCGACACGGGGGCTCCGTTGGTCGGTCAATCACTACGGTTGTTCTCCCTGTAACACTGCCACGGCCTTCTTCATTCCGAGACACCTGTTCCGATCCGCGAGACGATCTCGTCCCAGTAGCCGGGCATCGCCTCCCAGGGGTCCGCCCGCCCGCCGCGGTCGGTCCGGTCGGTGAGGTAGATCGTGGCGGCGCCCTGCCAGCGGGCGATGCGCAGCGCCTCGTCCAGGTGGCCGAGGGGGACACCGTGGACGAAGTGGCAGAAGCGGTCGGGCGGGTAGTCCGCGGTCCACTCGGCCACCTGCGACCAGCGGTAGTCGCGCCAGGGACCGGCGAAGGTCACGAGCTGGTCGGCGTTCTCCGCGTAGCCCGGGTGGGGGTGGGTGCCGTGGCCGAGGACGACGTGGGGGCCGTCGCCGACGTCGCGGAGCGCGGCGACGGTGCGGCGGACCTCGGGGAGCGCGGCGCGCTCGGTGGGGCAGCGGTCGAGCAGGAAGCCGTCGACGCGGTACCAGTCGCGAAAGCGGTGGGCCTCGGTGATCAGGTCGCCGCGAGGGCGGGCGCCGTAGGTGGCGTCCAGGTGGCCGAGGACGCGGACGCCCGCGTTGTGGAGCCGGCCGGTCGCTTCCAGGCAGTGCGGGTCGGGACGGCTGCCGGGGCCGTTCGCCACGTCGAGGACGACCCAGTGCAGGGGCGTGCCGGGGCGGGTGAGTTCGGCCCACTGGGTGGGCGCGAGGAGGGGGTGGGCGTAACCGGGGACGCCGACCGCGGTGCGGACGCCGGTGGTCGCGGCGTCCGCCCGTGTGCTGGTCAGATGCGGCATGCCGCCTCCATCCAGATGTCCGCGAGGGATTCCTCCAGGTTGATGCGGGGCCGCCAGCCGAGCCGGTCGCGGGCGCAGCGCACGTCTGCCTGCTGCCAGCTGCCGCAGCCGTCCGGGTACGGGTACGCGACCGGGGCGGCGTTGTCGGGGTCCATGCGGGGGTGCCCGATGGCGCCGCGCAGCGGGCCGGGGGGACCGTCGAGTTCGTGCAGGGCGCCGCCGTATCCGGCGACCCGGGCGAGGACACCGGCGGCGTCGCGGAGCCGGACGGCGCGGCCGGAGCCGATGTTGATGACGCCCTGGGCGGCGGAGAGCGAGGCCGCGTGGACGGCGCGGGCGACGTCACGGACGTCGACGAAGTCGCGCTGGGCGCCGAGGCCGCCGAGTTTGAGTTCGCCGTCGCCGGACTGCATGGCGCGGCGCATCGCCTCCGCGAGCCTGCCGAGCGGGGAGCCGGCCGGGGTGCCGGGTCCGGCGGGCGAGAAGACGCGCAGGACGACCGCGTCGAGTCCGGAGCCGAGGACCAGTTCGGTCGCGGCGAGTTTGCTGACGCCGTACGGGCCACCGGGGCGGGGCACGGCGTCCTCGGCCGTGGAGGAGCCGGGCTGGCTCGGGCCGTACTCGGCGCTGCACCCGACCTGCACCAGGCGGGCGCCGCAGCCGCTGCGGCGCAGGGCCTCGCAGACGGTGGCGACGGCGACGGTGTTGTGCCGGGTGAGTTCCCGGGCGCCGCCGCGGGTGGCGCCCGCGCAGTTCACGATGACGCCCGGGTGGACGGCGTCGAGGAAGCGGGTGAGGGCGCCGGGGCTGCCGGTGGCGAGGTCGAACCGGACGTCGGCGTCGTCGCCGCGGCCCAGCGCGGTGAGCTGGACGGCCGGGTCGGCGAGCAGCCGGTCGGCGACGAAGCGGCCGAGGTATCCGTTGGCTCCGATCAGCAGGACCCTCATCGTGCGGCTCCCGGGGTGTGCGCTCCGGCGACTCCGGTGGTTCCGGACGCTCCGGGTCCGGGTCGGGAGATGGTCATCTGGTGGTCTCCTTCTGGGGGTGCGGTTGCCTCGGGCGAGGCGCCGGGCGCCGGCCGCCGGGACGGCGCGGCGTGGCCCGGGAAGAGGTGGCTCACTCGGGGTCTCCCGTCGGCGCGTGGGCCGCGTGGGCCGAGGCCCGGGTGAGGGTGCGCGTGGCCGTGCACAGCAGCGCGAGGGCGGCGGCGCCGCAGCCGAGGGCCTGGACACCGCCCGGGCCCCAGGCGCCGGCCAGGGCGTCGACGGGCGCTGCCAGGACGGCGCAGCCGGGCAGCCTGCCGACGAGGGCCAGGGACACGGCCGCCGCTTCCGTGCCGACGGCGGCGGCGAGTGCGCGGCGGGCGTCCCGTGGGGCGTTGTGGACGGCCAGGAGGCGGGCGGCCAGCAGGAGGGCGCCGAGGGTGAGCGCCGCCGGATAGCCGGCGGATTCACCCAGGGTGGTGCCGCACAGTGCGAGCAGGGCGGTGAGGGCGCCGAGGAAGAGGGCGAACGTGCCGAGCAGCAAGGGCCGCGCGGCCGCCGTGAACTCGTCCAGGCCACGGCTGCCGGTGAGGCGGCGGCGGGCGCCGGTGGTGAAGAGGTGGGTGCTCCAGGCCGCCGGGGCGGTGGCCAGGGCGAGCGCGAGGACGGGGGCGGCGGTGACCGGCCAGGGGCCGTGGGCGGCGCCGGTCGGCGGGCCGTCGGGGCCGCCGTCCAGGACGGCGCGCAGCAGGCCGTCGCCGAGCAGGGCGTAGCCGAGGAGCCAGCACGTCCACGCGCGCGTGCCGGCCGCGGCGCCCCGGGCGGGCGTGCGGGACGGCACCGCCAGCGGGCCGCGCCGCAGGGCCAGGTGGACGGCCAGGGCGACGGCGAGGACACCGGCGGCTGCCACCAGGAGACGCGGGCGGCCCTCGGTGAGCCGTGCCACGGTGACGGCCGCGGCGCCGATGGTGCCCGGGAGGAGCGTGAGCAGCGCCCAGTCGGCGCGTACGCGGGGCGCGGGCGCCGGTTCGGGGGGCGGGCGGTGGCCTTCGCCGCGGGGCACGCGCGCGTAGAGCTCCTCGGCGAGCGAGAAGACGTCACGGTGCCGGAAGCGGGCGGCGGTCCGGTCGGTGACCCCGTGCGCTTCGAGACCGGCGGCGATCTCCAGCGGGTCGACGGCCCGCTCGCACAGGGCGCGGTGCCGGTGCAGCAGCGCCTTCACGGGGTCGGCGGCGCCCCGCCGCGGGGTGGCGCCGCGGCCGCCCGCGGTGTCCCGGGCGGCGGCACCTGCGGCCGGTTCCGGCAGTCCGCTCCCGGGCAGGGCGGCGGCACCCGGGACGTCGGCGGCACCCAGGAGCCACTCCCCCGACCGTGCGTCCCACGCGTCGGCCCGGCTCGGCCGTCCCGGCCGGTCCAGTTCGCCCAGGCCGCCGCTCGGTGCGCCGCCCTCGCCGCCGTTCACAGCGCCCCCTCGGTCGCCGCCGGCCCAGGGGCCGGTACCGGGGCGGGCCACGGTGTGGTGCCCGGTGCCCGGCCGGGGCCGCCCCGGTGGACGGCACGGGCCGTGGGGCGGGTCCAGCGGCCCGGCACATGGGCTTCGGCCGGGACGGCGAACGGCAGCGGCTTTCCCGCTTCGTCGAGGACGACCCGGCGGACCGGGCAGTGCGAGACGATCTCCAGGTAGAGGGTGTGGAACGCCGCGATGTTCTGCTCGACGGTGAACAGTTCGAGTGCCCGAGCGCGCGCGGCGGCTCCGAGGCGCTCACGGCGCTCGGGGTCGCGCAGAAGCGCCACGCACGCCTCCGCGAGCGCCCGCGGATTGCGCGGTGGTACGACGAGACCGGTGCCGCCGATGACCTCGACCACGGCGCCCACGTCGGTGGACACGGTCGGGCGGCCGCAGAGCATCGCCTCGACGAGCCCGGCCGGGAAGCCCTCGACCACGCTGGAGAGAACGACGACCGCGCCGGACGCGTAGGCGTCGGCGAGGGTGGGCGCGTCGGGGCCGCCGATCTCCTCGAAGGAGACCGGGTTGTCGCCGACGGCGTGCACGCCCTCGGCCTCGTCGGGGAACAGCTGGGCGGCGAGCGCCCTGCAGTGGCCGAGGTAGGCCGCGCCTTCCGACCCCACGGGGGCGCCCAGCACCCGCAGTCGCGCCCTGGGTTCCTCCCTGCGGACCTCCGCGAAGGCGTGCAGCAGCGACACCAGGTCCTTGGACGGTTCGACACCGCCGACCCAGACGAGCGTGCCCGGGTCGGCGCGGTCGGGGGCCTCGCCGACCTCGGTGAAGCGGGAGGCCTCCATGCCGGGATGGACGGTACGGATCCGGGACCGGTCGGCGCCGCAGCGCTCCTGCCAGCGGCGGGCGTGCGCATTGCCGGGGGTGATGATCGCCGCGCGGCCGTAGACCTCGGCGGCGAACCGGCCGTGGAAGGCGGCGAGCAGGGTGCGCACGGCCGGGGTGACGGTGTCCGGGCCGGCGGCCAGGTAGTGCGCGCGCAGGTGCACGCCGTACTCGGTGACCAGCAGCGGGACACCCGAGAAGTGCCCGGCGAGCAGGCCGGGCAGGGCGGCGGGACCGGCGGCGGTGGCATGGCAGAGGTCGGCCGCGCCCAGGGCGTCGTCGCCGTACCAGTCGAGGGAGAGGGGGCGCAGGGCGCGTTCGAGGTGGGCGGCGACGGTCAGCAGGTCGGGCACCCGCGCCTCGCGCGCGAGGCTGTGCGCGCCGGGGGTACGGCAGGCGCGCTCCAGCGCGCGTACGGCGGTGTCGGAGCGGAGGGCGCCGGGCAGTCCGCCTTCGTCGCGGGCGAGTTCGGCGAGCCCGTAGAGCGCGCTGCCGAAACGGTCCGCCAGATGACCGGGCGCGGCGCCTGGGTCGTCCGCACGTCCGGCGCCGCGCAGGGCCGCCGGGGGATCCGCGCCCTGCACGCCGGCGGGACCGGCGCTCAGTACCTCCGCGAGTTGCCCGTAGCTCTCGGCGAAGCGCCGGCGTGCGCGTCTGCCGTACGCCTTGCCGTCCTGCTCGGCGGTCCACAGGGGGGCCGTACGCACCCGGCTGACGTGCGGTGGCAGCTCAAGGCGGCCCTCGTCCTCCTGGCGGCGGCTGCGACGGAGGGCGTAGACGTCGAACTCGTGCTGCCCGAGCCCGCGCACGAGCCGGTCGCACCAGAGTCCGGCGTCACCGCCCACATACGGGTAACCACCCTCCGTAACCAGTCCGATGCGCACGCGTGCACCCCCGATCGATCTCCCGTGTGGGGAGCCGCCGACGCGTCGACGGCTCGCAGCGGGACGAACGTATGCGGACAAGGCGGTGGCGCGACGGACGGTTGTCCATCGCGCCACCAAAAGGGGTGAACGGTCGTAACTTTCGCGCGCGGACCGCGTTCTGTCGCGCTAAGAGATGGTGCGACAGCCCGGCGTCACCTCACCGTGCCCTGGGGAGCAGCGGAAACGTCACGCCGACGCCAGTTCCCGGCGGGCGGCCCGGCGCCGGGCCGCGGCCTCGGGGTCGAGGGCGGGTACGGCGGCGAGGAGTTGCCGGGTGTACGGGTCCTTGGGGCTGTCGTACACCTCGTCGGCGGGCCCGGTCTCCACGATCCGGCCGCGGCGCATGACCGCGACCCGGTCGCTGACCTGGCGGACGACGGCGAGGTCGTGGGCGACGAAGACGAGCGCCAGCCCGAGCTCGCGCTGGAGTTCGCCGAGCAGGGCGACGACCTGGGCCTGGGTGGTGACGTCCAGCGCGGAGACCGGCTCGTCGCAGACGATGACGCGCGGGTCGGCCGCGAGCGCCCGCGCGATGCCCACGCGCTGGCGCTGGCCACCGCTGAACTCGTGCGGGTAACGGTCGTAGTGCGCGCCTTCTAGCCCCACGCGCTCCAGCAGTTCGACCACCCGATCCCGGATGCGCCCCTCGTCCCGGTCGCCGCGGGCGCGGAGCGGGTCGGCTATCGACTCGCCCACGCTGCGGCGCGGATTGAGCGAGGAGACCGGGTCCTGGAAGACCATCTGGAGCGCCGGGTCGACGCCCACGCGCGCGTGCCCGTCGTAGCGGACCTCGCCCGCCGTCGGCTCCAGCAGTCCGACCAGCATCCGGCCGAGCGTCGTCTTGCCGCTGCCGCTCTCGCCGACGACGCCGAGGGTCTCGCCGCGGCGGACGGTCAGCGACACGTCGTCCACGGCCGTGAACGCCCGCTTGCCGCGCCCGAACTCCCGCCGCAGGCCCGTCGCCTCCAGGACCACCTCGCCGGGCGCCTCGGAGGGCGTACGCGCCGCGTCCACCCGTGGGACGGCGGAGAGCAGTTCACGCGTGTACGGCTGGGTGGGGGCCCCGAGCACACCGGTGACCGGTCCCTGTTCGACCACCCGGCCGTGCCGCATGACGAGCACCTGGTCGACGCTCTCGGCGGCGACGCCCACGTCGTGCGTGACGAGCAGCAGGCCCATGCCGGTCTCCTCGCGCAACGTGTGCAGCAGGTCGAGGATCTGGGCCTGGACGGTCACGTCGAGAGCCGTGGTCGGCTCGTCGGCGATCAGCAGGTCGGGTTCGCAGGCGAGCGCCATGGCGATCAGCGCGCGCTGGCGCATGCCGCCGCTGAACTCGTGCGGGCGGGACCTGGACCGGCGCGGGGCGTCCGGGATGCCGACCCGGTCGAGGACCTCCACGGCACGCGCGCGTGCGGCTCGCCGTGACACGCGCGCGTGCACGCGGTACACCTCGGCGATCTGGTCGCCTGTCGCGTAGTACGGGTCCAGGGAGGACAGCGGGTCCTGGAAGACCATCGCCGCCTTCGCGCCGCGCAGCCGCCGCAGTTCGGCGTCGGAGGCGGCCTGTACGTCGACGCCGGCGACCTCGATCGAGCCGCCGACCCGCGCGCCCGTGCCGTGGTGCAGGCCGAGCAGGGCCGAGGCGACCGTGGACTTGCCGGAGCCGGACTCGCCGACCAGCGCGAGGGCGGCGCCCGGCGCCAGGGTGAACGAGAGCCCGTCCACGGCCCGCAGGTCCCCGAACTCCACGGTCAGATCAGTGACTCGGACCAGACTCACGTCAGTACCACCCGTCGGTCGGCCAGCGCGTACAGCACGTCCGCGACGGCGTTGGCGAGGACCACGAAGAAGCCGATGACCAGAACCATGCCGACGACCACGGGCAGGTCGACCACGGTGACCGCGTGGACGAGTTCCTGGCCGATGCCGGGGAGACCGAAGAGGCTCTCGATGAGCACGGCTCCGCCGACCGCGCTGCCGACGTCGTTGGCGTTCAGGGCGATGATCGGCGCGAGCGCGCCGCGCAGCGCGTGGCGGCCGACGATCGCCCGCTCGCCGACGCCGTAGGCCCGGAAGGTGCGGATGTGGTCCTCGGCGAGGGTCTCCAGCATCGACGCCCGGGTCAGCCGGGCGAAGTAGGCCGCTTCGGCGACCGCGAGGGTCACCCAGGGCAGCAGCAGGTTCCAGGCCCACTGCTCGGGGTCGTCGGAGAAGGAGACGTACTCCGGGAACGGCAGCAGCTCCAGTTGCCCGCAGACCACGATCATCAGGACGAGGCCGATGACGAAGACCGGCGTGGAGATTCCGGCCAGGGTGAGGCCGGTGAGGGCGCGCTCGGTGAGCCGGCCGCGCCGCCAGACGGAGAGGATGCCGGTGCCGACGCCCAGCAGCAGCCAGAGCACCATCGCGCCGATCACCAGCGACAGGCTGACCGGCAGCTTGGTGAGGATGATCTGCATGACCTGCTGGTCGCTCTGGTAGGAGAGCCCGAGGCAGGGGGCCGCACAGTGCGCGACGGAGGTACCGGTGGAGTAGTCCTGGCCGGCGACGATGCCCTGGAGGAAGTGCCAGTAGCGCACGTACAGCGGGTCGTCGAGCCGGAGTTGCTGGGCGACCTGGTGCACCTGTTCCGGCGAGCAGCGGGGGCCGCAGGTGATCTGGGCGACGTTGCCGGGGGTGACGTAGAAGACGACGTAGACGATGACCGAGATGGCCAGCAGGGTGATGACCGCGCCCACGGTACGGCGCAGCGCGAATCCGGCGAAGCCCTTCATGACCGGCCCTCCTCGGCGGCGTCGGCGGCGTCCGGCTGCGGCGTGCGCGGCCCGGTCTTCGCCTTCGTCTCCTGCTTGCGGCCGGTTCCGACGCGCAGCCGGGAGGCCGAGCGCGGGTCGAGGGCGGTGCGGACGCCGTCGCCGAACACGGTGAGCGCGAGCACGGTGACGAAGAGGGCGCCCGCGGGCAGCAGCAGGTACTGCGGGGCCGCCTGGTACCAGACGTTGGCGGAGGTGAGCATCTGGCCCCAGGAAGGGGTCGGGGGCTTCACCCCGACGCCCAGGAAGGACAGCGCGGCCTCGATGGAGATGTTGGCCGGCACCATGAGGGCGGCGTACGTGATGACGGGCGCGGCGAGGCCGGGCAGCAGTTCCCGCCGGGCGATCCGCCAGGTGCTCCAGCCGCTGAGCCGTGCGGCGGCCACGTAGTCCAGGTTCTTCAGGGAGAGCGTCGCGGCGCGCGCGATCTTGCCGATGGTGCCCCAGGCGACGAAGCCGATGATGAGGGAGACCAGGACCGGCCTGGGGAAGCTGCTGGGCACGACGGCCAGCAGGGCCAGGGCCATGATGATCAGCGGCATGGCGACGATGATGTCGGTGATCCGGCTCAACAGTTGATCAACCCATCGGTTGCCGAGTCCGGCCGTGACACCGACGACGACACCGAGGAGGACCTGCACGGTGGTCGCCGCCAGGGCGACGCCGAGGGAGACCCGTGCGCCGTAGACGAGCCGCGCGAACAGGTCCCGGCCGGTCCCCGGTTCGACGCCGAGCCAGTGGTCGGCGCCGACGCCGCCGAGGGAGCCGATGGGCACGCCCCCGCGCGCGGAGTCCACCAGGGCGGGGTGGTAGGTGGTGGGGTCCTGGCCCTCCAGGCCGGTGAGCAGCGGCGCGGCGAGCGCGACCAGGACGAGCAGCGCGACGATCCCCGCCGCGACCATGGCGGCCCGCTGCGCGCGCAGCCGCCGCCAGAACCGACGGGCCCCCGAAGCCCCCGAGGCGAGCGCCTCGGGGGCCTGGGGGGCGACAAGTACCTCGCTCACGTCGCTACTTCACCGCGACCTGGGAGATGTCCAGGACACCGGTCCAGTCGCTGATCACGACGTTCCTGATGTCCTTGCCGACCAGCCGCTTGTAGACGGGGTGGAACAGCGGGACGGTCAGCGCCTGTGCGCCGATCTTCTTGTCGAGCGCGCCCCACCTCTGGGCAGCGGCGTCAAGATCGGTCAACTTGTTGATCGCGTCAATCTCGGCATTGACCGACGCGTCGTCGAGCAGACCGGAGTTGAAGTTCGCACCGTCCTTGACGATCTGCCGGCCGTCGAAGATCGGAGCGAGGAAGGGGCCGCCGGAGGGCCAGTCGGCACCCCAGGCGGAGAGGAAGAAGCCGGGCTCGGTCTTCACGCTGTGGACGGTGTCCGAGTAGTTGTTGTCCTCCAGGCCCTGGAGCTTGACGGTGATGCCGGCCTTCTTGAGGGCGTCCTGGACGGCGGTCGCGATCTCGGGGCTGGTCTTGAAGTTCTGGGCGTTGTCGTGGGTGAGCGTGACCGTGAGCCCGTTCGGGTAGCCCGCCTCCTTCAGCAGTTCCTTCGCCTTGGCCGCGTTGCCGGTGGCACCGGCCGGGAAGAGGTCGTACGGCGTGTAGCCGAAGGACTTCTGGTTCGGCAGGAAGGTGGTCGCGGGTTCGGCGAGCGCACTGCCGCCCGCGGCGTTGACCACAGAGGACCGGTCGACGGCGTAGGAGATCGCCTGGCGCACCTTGGCGTTGTCGAACGGCTTCACCGTCGGGTTGAACGCGATGTAGTTGGTGTAGCCGAAGTGGCCGGTGCCGACCCGCGCGGCCAGTTCCTTGTCGCCGGTCACCTTGGCGAGTTCGGCCGGACCGAGGTTGGTGTCCGTGGTGACGGCCGCCGCGTCCGCGCCCTGGGACGCCGACAGCCGCTGGTTGATCACGGAGGAGTCGAGCCCGGAGCGGACGTCGATCTTGTCCGGGTAGGCCTTGCGCTGGTCGTCGACGGAGGCCGACCAGTACGTGTTCCGTTCCAGCACCAGGTGCTCGCCGTCGTTGTCGTTCTCGACGACCTTGTACGGGCCTGAGGAGACCGGGTGCTCCTCGTACTTCGTGCCGGTGTCCTTGACCTTCGGGACGGGCGCGAACTGCGTCTGCGTGGCCAGGTAGGGGAACTCGCCCTCGGGCTTGTTCAGGTGGAAGACGATCGTGCGGCTGTCCGGCGTCTCGATCGCCGACAGCCCCTTCTTGTCCTTGTACGGCCCCTGGTAGTCGGCCGCGCCGACCAGCCAGTCCCGCAGGTAGGGCGCGCCGCCGGAGAGCTCGGGGGCGAAGGAGCGCTCGATGCCGTACTTGATGTCGGCGGACGTGATCGCGGTGCCGTCCTCGTACTTGAGGCCCGCCTTGAGGGTGTACGTCCACACGGTCGCGTCCTTGCTGGGACGGCCGGTGTCGGTGGCCAGGTCGGGGACGACCTTGGCGCCGGCGGCGCCGTTCGCGCGGTTGCGGGTGGTGAGCGTGCGGAAGACCAGGGAGGGCACGTTGCCGCCGCCGGAGGTGTACAGGCGGGCCGGGTCGAAGTCCGACTGCGGGTCGGAGTTCAGCACGGTCAGCGTGCCGCCCTTGTGCGGCGCGGAGTCGCCGGCTGAGCCCTTGGCATCGTTGTCCTTCGGCCCGCAGGCGGCGGCACCCGCTGCCACGACCAGGCTGACGGTTGCCACGGCCGCACGGCGCGCTCTGGCGGACGGTTGACGCATCGGAATGACGACCTCTCGGAAGGCGTGTCTCAATTGACGAGACAGATTGACGAGGAGTGAGACGAAAGCGGACAGACGTCTGCCCGGGCGTCAGGTCGTCGAAAGAGCCGTGACCCAGGTCACGGCGGCACAGGAGAATCGCGACACGAACGCCGGAGGGCGACGGTCAGCGACAGTGGATGTCGGCCACGCAGAGCGCGGTCACGCCGATGAGCGCCAGCTCGATGGCGGCGCGCGAAGAGGCGTGGGGGGACGACATGCCCAAAAATATGAAGGAACTTTTTGCGCATGTCAATGTGATGTATGCGCCACCTGTCAACTCCTGGGATAGGGCCAGGGGTTGGGCAGGCAGTGGATTCCGTCGTGGTCGAGGAACTTGGTCTGCTGCTGCATGACCGGCGCCGGCTCGCCGTCCTTGTCGCACGTCACGTGGCCGTAGCCGAGCCGGTGGCCCACCTCGTGGTTGATCAGCATCTGCCGGTAGGCGTGGATCTTGTCGCCGTACGTCCTGCTGCCCTGTGCCCACCGGTACGCGTTGATCATCACTCGCTGGGTGGACGCCGAGTCGCAGGACACGTTGTCCTCGGTCGTGTCGAGGCCCGACTTGGCACACCACGTGGCGGTGGTGCCGGGACTGGCCAACGTGATCACGAAGTCGGGCCTGCCGGAGGAGACGCGCTCGAAGGTGCGGGCGCCGTCGTGGGCCCAGCTGCGGTCGTCGTTGAGCGTCTTCTGCACGGCGTCCGCGAACAGTTTCCCGTCCAGGCCCAGCCCCTGCTCCACGTCGACGCGGTAGGTGTACTTCCGGCCCTTGCCGGGCGCTTTCGCGCCGCCGGGCACGGCGGTGAACTTCCCGGAGCCGGCCAGCTCGGCGCTGAGCGGGTACTTGGTGTCCATCGCCTGCGCGTACGACAGGACGACCGGGCTCGGCGCGGCGGACGCGGACGGCGCGGTCCGGTCGTCGCCGCGCGACGCGGCTCCGTCGACGGCCCGCGCGTCGGCGCCCGACCCGGCCCGCGCGGCGCGGTCCCGGCCGTCGGCCACCTGTCCGGCGACGATCACCGCGAGCACGGTGGTGACGGCGGCGGCCGCGATGCCGGTGAAGGTACGGCCCTTGCCGCCCCTGGACTGCGCGGGTCCCCCGGTGGGCGGCGCCTCGCCGTCGTCGCCGTACGGCTCGGCGGCGAGCGGCGAGCCATGCGGACCGGAGAACCGCGGATACGTTTCCGCACGCTGCGTGCCGATGCCGGAGCGGGGCGTGAAGACGTCGACGTCCCCGTCGAAGGCGTCGACATGGTCCTGCCGGGGCCCGCCGGAAAAACCCCGCCGCTGCCGCGGTATCGACACCCCGCCTGGCCGGCCCGCGCCCGCCTCCCGCGGCCGGGACTGCCCGTCACGGACCTGGGGAACACCGGCCGCCGGGGTACCGCGAGCCGCGCTGACGTCGACCGGGGCGCCGTCCATCGGGGTGCCGTCAGCCGGGATGCCGTCGGCGGAACGCACCGCGCCCACGCCTGCCGTGCCCGCGGCGTCGCCCCGGGGTGCCGGGCCGCGACGGCTGTGGCGTCCCACCCGTCCCTCAGCTCCCCGTGCCCGGAGCGGGGGTGCCGCCGCCGGACCTCTCGGCGTCCGCCAGCAGCTCCCGGAACGCCCCGGCCACCACCCCCGGGTACTCCATCATCGCCACGTGCCCGGCGTCCGGCATGGACAGCAGGCGGGAGTTGCGGAAGCTGCGCGCGGCCCGCTGGGCCATGCGGTAGCCGACGAGCTGGTCGCGGGCGCCGTAGATCAGCAGCGTGGGGGCGAGGACGCGCTCGGCCTGGCGCCACAGCCCGTGCTGGCCGCCCAGGGTGTACGCGTTGACGATCCCGCGCGCGGACCGCGCCATCGCGTCCCAGAAGTACGGCAGCCGCAGCCGCCGCTCCAGCTCCTCCACCGCGTACTCGAACGCCTCGGGCGTCACCCGGCCCGGATCGCCGTAACAGAGGGACAGGACGCCCCGCACGCGCTGCTCGGCGGTCCACCTGCCGGTCGTACGGGTGAGGAGCCCGGCGATGCCGGGCAGGCCGATCAGGATCGTCGGCACGGCGGTGCGCTGCACCCGCAGCTCGGGCAGCGCCGGCGAGACCAGGGTGAGCGTGCGGACGAGGTCGGGGCGGACGGCGGCGATCCGGGTCGAGACCGCGCCGCCGAGCGAGTTGCCGAAGAGGTGGACCGGGCCGCGGCCGGCCGCGTCGAGATAACGGATGACCGCGCGCGCGTGCCCGGTGACGGAGTAGTCGCCGTCGTCCGGCGGCGGAGAGTTGCCGAAGCCCGGGAGGTCGACCGCCTCGCCGTCCACGTCGCCTTCGAGCCGCTGCATCAGCTCCGACCAGTTCTGCGAGGAACCGCCGAGTCCGTGGACGTACAGCGCGGGCGGCAGGCCCTCGCGCGCGGGGGGCCGGGAACGGATCGACAGGGTCACGCCGGGCAGTCCCACCGACCGCAGCCGCTCGCCCTCGGCGACTCTGACGGCCTTTGCCTTCGGGAGCACGCTGGTAGGCGGTACGGACGGCAGCTCGGTCGACGACATGGGCCAATGTTACGAGACGATCACACAGTGGTTCGTGTGTTCGCCGTCACAGAGCCACCGGGCGTGCCGTACGGCGGCGCGGGTGCACGGCACCGGACACGCGCAGCGAACGGCCCCGGTGACATAGCGTCCGCATCCGGTGTCTCCTACGCTCGTAAACAGGGCACCCGTTTGTGGCCCCCTGCTCAGCCAGGGACGTTCGAAGGAAGGGAGCCCCACCATGGCCTATGACCCGACCGACCCCGACGCGCTCGAAGATCTGGAGGCGGAGGACACCCCCGAGATCGACGTCGAGGCCCCGGAGGGCGACGCAGCCGAGCAGCACACGGACCTCGCACCGTCCCACGACGATCCGCTCACCGCGGTGGACCCGGACCGCGCCAACGAGGCCGATCTGGTCGAGCAGACACGTGTGGTCTCGCACGACGAGGACGACTACCGCTGACGCACCCGGTCTCCGGCGGCCCCACCTGCTCTGTCCGTATTTCCCGGTGCATTTCCCGGTGCGGCTTTCGCCGCCGTCCGGTACGTGAAATTCTGCGCTCGCACCGCGCACATCACGGTTACCGAAAAGTACGATGGCCGGGCGGCGCGATCCGCAAGTGGACGACTTTGGGAGGCGGCGTGACAGCCATCGAGCAGACAGAGGCGGCACGCCCGCGGGGCACTCGCCTGCCGCGCCGTGCCCGACGGAACCAGCTGCTGGGCGCCGCCCAGGAGGTTTTCGTCGCGCAGGGGTACCACGCGGCCGCGATGGACGACATCGCCGAACGCGCCGGTGTCAGCAAGCCCGTTCTCTACCAGCACTTCCCGGGCAAGCTCGACCTGTACCTGGCGCTGCTGGACCAGCACTGCGACGCCCTGATCCAGGCGGTACGCGGCGCGCTGGCGTCGACCACCGACAACAAGCAGCGCGTCCGCGCCACCATGGACGCCTATTTCGCGTACGTCGAGGACGACGGCGGTGCCTTCCGGCTGGTCTTCGAGTCCGACCTGACCAACGAGCCCGCGGTGCGTGAGCGCGTCGACAAGGTGACGACCGAGTGCGCCGAGGCGATCTGCGACGTGATCGCCGAGGACACCGGCCTGTCGCGCGCGGAGTCGATGCTGCTGGCTTCCGGCCTCGGCGGTCTCGCCCAGGTGGTGGCGCGCTCCTGGCTGCACAGCGACCGCAGCGTCCCGCGCGACCAGGCGGTTCAGCTGCTGGCCTCGCTGGCCTGGCGGGGCATCGCCGGCTTCCCGCTGCACGGCATGGATTCCCACCACTGACGGGGTCGGCGCCCGCGGGCGGGCCGCTCGCGCCGCATTCCCGTTCGGTGTTCGCTCCTGGCGTGCACAGCCCGCAGCGTGTACGTCCCCTCACCGGGCTAATGTGTGCAGCGTACGGCGCGTAAGGTCGCGCACTTCACTGACCGTCGGAGGGACATAGCCGTGGAGGTCAAGATCGGCGTGCAGCACGCGCCTCGCGAGATCGTTCTGGAGAGCGGTCTGAACGCCGAAGAGGTCGAACGCCTCGTCGCCGACGCGCTGTCGGGCAAGTCGCAGGTGCTGTCCCTGGAGGACGAGCGCGGCCGCAAGGTCCTGGTCCCGACGGACCGCCTCGCGTACGTCGAGCTGGGTGAACCGACCGTGCGCAAGGTCGGATTCAGCGCGCTCTAGTCGCAGCACGACGCAGGGGCCCGGCGGACACCCGTCCGCCGGGCCCCTGCGTCGTGTTCGTCCTCCACATGCGGCCCACACGTCACCCACAGGGGAGGATTGCATTCCGCAGGTCACGGGTATGACGGGCTACGACCGCGAAGCACCGGCCGGCCGTGGGAGGGACCCCCCGTGATGTTCCTGGAAGTCCTTGGATCCGCCCTGCTCGGCCTGGCCCTGGCGTGGGCCGCGAACAGCCGCCTGTCCCACCGTCTTCCGGCCCGCCCGCTGGTGTTCTCCACGGGTGTCGCGGGGGCCCTGTTCGGGGACTTCGTCACCCACAGCGCGCTGGGCCCCGGCACGGCCTTCGTGAGCCTCGTGGGAGCGGCGGTCGTCTCGGCGGCGTCCCTCTCCCTGCTGCTGCGCCCCACGGGCCGCCGGCTGCGCCGACGATCGATCCCGGCGTAGCGCCCGACGCCGAGCACCCTGACCGCGCTGTACCGGGACCCCCGCGACGGGCGTCAGGCGGCCAGGCCCAGCGCGGCCATCCGCTTGGTGTGCGCCTCGGTGATCCGCGAGAACATCCGCCCCACCTCGGCGAGATCGAAGCCGTCGGCGACCCCGCCCACCAACATGGTCGACAACGCGTCCCGGTCGGCGACGACGCGCTGCGACTGCGACAGCGCCTCCCCCATCAACCGCCGTGCCCACAGCGCCAGTCGGCCCCCCACCCGGGGATCGGCGTCGATGGCGGCCCGTACCTTCTCCACCGCGAACCCGGCGTGCCCCGTGTCGTCGAGCACGGCCAGCACCAGCTCGCGCGTGTCGGTGTCCAGCCGGGCGGCGACCTCCCGGTAGAAGTCACTGGCGATCGAGTCGCCGACGTACGCCTTCACCAGGCCCTCCAGCCAGTCCGACGGCGCCGTCTGCCGGTGGAAGCCGTCGAGGGCCGCGACGAACGGGTCCATGGCCTGCGTCGCGTCCTCGCCGATCTCCGTCAGCCGGTTCCGCAGCCGCTCGAAGTGGTGGAACTCGGCCGACGCCATCTTCGCCAGCTCGGCCTTGTCGGCCAGCGTGGGCGCCAGCTTGGCGTCCTCCGCGAGGCGCTCGAACGCCGCGAGCTCGCCGTACGCGAGCGCGCCGAGCAGGTCCACGACCGCGGCTCGGTACTGCGGGTCGGCGGCCGCCTGCCCCCAGTCCTGGGCGGCGACACCGGTCGGTTCGGCGGAGGCGGTCTCAGGCTTGTCAGAGCTCGTCATGAAGCGCACAATAGCCCGCTCGCCGCCTCGGGGAAGCGCTGGGGGAAATCCCCGAGAGGTCCCCGGGCGACCCCTCACCCGTCCCGGAAAGTCGTGGAAGTCCTGGGGGAAGCTCCAGGTCAGCCACCGCGAGTACCACGACGTGACCAAATCGGCCATCGCATGTGCACGATTCCGGGGTATGGTGGTAATGCGCCTGCTGGTACGCCGTCTGTTTCAGACGTGCCTCGACAGGCCGCACGTATGAGGATGCCCGGTCGGTGGCCCGATCGGCTCCGAACCGACAGCCCTCCCGGCGCGTACGGCACATCGCGTACGTCGGCCGGAGGGAGACACCCTCAGCGGTACGAGCGCTAGAGCGTCGGCAGAGGTCCCGTGCACTACGGCGTGCCCCCCACAGCCCGTCCGTAAGGCAGCCGACGTCCCCGGCACGGTCCGTCAAAGACCCCCGCGCTCGCCTCGTGCCGCGCCACACAGAAGAGGCAGCACCCTGACTACGACGTTTCGAGAACTCGGGATCCTCCCCGAGACCGCCGAGGCCCTGGAAGCCGTCGGCATCGTCAACCCCTTCCCCATCCAGGAGATGACACTCCCGGTCGCCCTGTCCGGCACCGATGTCATCGGCCAGGCCAAGACCGGCACCGGCAAGACCCTCGGCTTCGGTCTGCCGCTCCTGGAGCGCGTGACCGTCCCCGCCGACGTGGAGGCCGGCCGCGCCGCCCCCGAGGCCCTCACCAACGCGCCGCAGGCGCTCGTGGTCGTCCCCACCCGCGAGCTGTGCACCCAGGTCACCAACGACCTGCTGACGGCCGGCAAGGTCCGCAACGTACGCGTTCTCGCCATCTACGGCGGCCGCGCCTACGAGCCGCAGGTCGAGGCCCTGAAGAAGGGCGTCGACGTCGTCGTCGGCACGCCGGGCCGTCTCCTCGACCTCGCGGGCCAGCGCAAGCTCGACCTCAAGCACATCAAGTCGCTCGTCCTCGACGAGGCCGACGAGATGCTCGACCTGGGCTTCCTGCCGGACGTCGAGAAGATCATCGACATGCTTCCGGCGAAGCGCCAGACCATGCTGTTCTCGGCCACCATGCCGGGCGCGGTCATCGGCCTCGCGCGCCGGTACATGAGCCAGCCCACCCACATCCGCGCCACCGCGCCGGACGACGAGGGCGCGACCGTCGCGAACATCGCGCAGTTCGTCTACCGCGCGCACTCCATGGACAAGCCGGAGATGATCGCGCGCATACTGCAGGCCGAGGGCCGCGGGCTCGCGATGATCTTCTGCCGCACCAAGCGCACCGCCGCCGACATCGCCGAGCAGCTCCAGCGCCGCGGTTTCGCCTCCGGCGCCGTCCACGGCGACCTCGGCCAGGGCGCCCGCGAGCAGGCGCTGCGCGCCTTCCGCAACGGCAAGGTGGACGTCCTCGTCTGCACCGACGTCGCCGCGCGCGGCATCGACGTCGAGGGCGTCACCCACGTCATCAACTACCAGTCCCCCGAGGACGAGAAGACGTACCTGCACCGGGTCGGCCGTACCGGCCGCGCGGGTGCGTCGGGTACGGCGATCACGTTCGTCGACTGGGACGACATCCCGCGCTGGCAGCTCATCAACAAGGCGCTGGACCTGAAGTTCCCCGACCCGGTGGAGACGTACTCGACCTCCCCGCACTTCTTCGAGGACCTCAAGATCCCCGCGGGCACCAAGGGTGTCCTGCCGCGCTCGGAGCGCACCCGCGCCGGGCTCGACGCGGAGGAGCTTGAGGACCTCGGCGAGACCGGCGGCCGCGGTGGCCGCGGTCGCGGTGGCCGGGGCGGTCGCAACGAGTCCCACGCGGAATCCCGTACCGAGGAGCGCGAGCGTCCGGCCCGTACTCCGCGCCGCCGTCGTCGCACGCGCGGCGGTTCGGCCATGGAACCGGCGTCCGGTACGACGGCCACGTCGCCGGCCGCCGAGGCCGCGGCCCCCGCCGCCGAGGAGGCCCCGGCCACCCGGACCCCGCCCCGCCGTCGCCGTACCCGCGGCGGGGCCTCGCAGGAGCCGGTGGCGGCCGCCGCGCCGGTGACCGTGACGCCCGAGGCCGTCCTGGAGACGGTGGAGGCCGTGCCGGAGCAGGCCGCGCCGGAGAAGCCGCGCCGCCGCACCCGCCGCTCCGCCGAGACCGCGCCGCAGGCGGAGGTCACTCCGGTGACCGCCCCGGTGGCCGAGGTCCCCAAGGCCGCCGCGGAGGTCGCGGTGGACACCGCCGAGACCACCGAGGCCAAGCCGCGCCGCACCCGCAAGGCGGCAGCCGCCGCCCCGGAGACCGCCGAGACCGCGCAGGCGGCACCGGAGGCCCCGGTCACCCCGGCCCGCCGCCGCACCCGCAAGACCGCCGCGCCGGTCGAGCAGGCCGAGCAGGTCACGACCGTTCCCGAGCCCGAGGCCACCGAGGAGCCGAAGCCGCGCCGCACCCGCAAGGCGACGGCCGCCGCGGAGGTCGCGGTGGACACCGCCGAGACCACCGAGGCCAAGCCGCGCCGCACCCGCAAGGCGGCAGCCGCCGCCCCGGTCGCCGCCGACGAGGCTGCGGAGGAGGCCAAGCCGCGCCGGCGCACGACGCGCAAGGCCGCCGAGGCCACGGTCGACACGCCGGAGGCCACGGTCGACACGGCGGACGCCGCCGAGGCCAAGCCGCGCCGCACCCGGAAGACGGCAGCCGCCGCCCCGGAGACCGCCGTGGCGGACGCCGAGGCCGCGCCGAAGCCGCGCCGGACCCGCAAGACGGCAGCCGCCCCGGAGACCGCTGCGGACACCGCGGAAGCCACCGCGGCCAAGCCGCGCCGGACCCGCAAGACGGCCGCCGCCACCGCGGAGATCCCGGCGCAGGCCAGCGGCGAGCCGGAGGCCAAGCCCAGGAGCCGGACCACCCGCAAGGCGGCCGAGTCCGCGGAGGCGGCCGGCGCCGAGGCGAAGCCGAAGGTCCGCCGGACCCGGAAGGCGACCGCCGCGGCTCCCGAGGCCTGAGCCGACCGAGCCACCACGACGGCCCGGCCCACCCCGTGTGGGCCGGGCCGTCGGCGTCCGCGCCCCGGGCCGGGCGCCGGCCCAGGACGGCGGGCACTTCGAAAACCGCCCACCACGACGCTGACGGCGCCCTGCACACAGCGCCCCTGACAACATGCACCCCCGCCACCCGACCGGCCGGATTCACCCACCGTCCCCCGGTGCGTCGCACACCGCCCGTTACCCTCTCCCCCATGAGCAGGCCTTCTTCCTTCGTCCCGCCCGCCGGTGCTCGTGTGTACGCGCTCACCACCGCGCGCGGTGAGTTCGCCGTCGTCGACGCGCCCGTGGCGGCCGGGGTGGAGCCGCGGGGGACCGCGCTGCTGCTGCCCGGGTTCACCGGCAGCAAGGAGGACTTCAACCTCCTGCACCCGGCTCTGGGCGCCCACGGGTACCGGACCGTCGCGGTGGACGGCCGTGGGCAGTTCGAGTCCGACGGACCGCATGACGACGAATCGGCCTACGCCCAGGAGGAGTTGGCGCGGGACGTGCTGGCGCAGGCGGCAGCCGTCGGCGACGGGCGGCCGGTGCACCTGCTGGGCCACTCCCTGGGCGGCCAGATCGCCCGGGCGGCCGTGCTGCTCGACCCCACGCCGTTCCGGTCGCTGACGCTCATGGCCTCGGGCCCGGCTCAGATCTCCCCCTCCCAGCAGCAGCGCGTGAAGCTGCTGCGGGACGCCCTCGCCGTGATGTCGATGGCCGAGGTGTGGGAGGCGATGCAGGCCCTGGAGGCGCCGGAGGAACTGGACGAGGGGCCGGTGGACCGCGAGGACCTGCGGCGCCGCTGGCTGCACAACAAGCCGGCTCAACTCCTCGCCACCGGCCGCCAGTTGTGCACCGAGCCGGACCGCGTCGCCGAACTCGCCGCCGTCGCGCTGCCGTACCACGTCCTGTCGGGTGCGCGGGACGACACCTGGCCGGTGCCCCTGCTGGACGAGATGGCGCAGCGGCTGGGCGCCCGCCGCACGGTCGTCGACGGCGCGGAGCACTCCCCCAACACCGACCGCCCGGCACCCACCGCCGAGGCGATCGCCGCCTTCTGGGAGAGCACCGAAGGCTAGGGCGAGTCGCGAAAGGCCTCGCGCACGCCGGACGCGCGTCCCTGGTGCCGCTCGTCCTCAGTACTGCGTCTGGAGGTGCTCCCAGAAGCCGTCGCGCAGGGCGCGGCGCAGGTCGGACTGGCCGCGCAGCGAGTACTGGAGGAGGCTCTCGGCCTCGACCAGCAGGTCCTGGTCGACGGACCCGGGCAGGTAGGGGTGGCCGGGGAGCAGCTCTACCAGCGCCTCACGCCCCCGCGCGGACAGCCACTTGGCGGCGATCTGCGCACCGACGAAGCGGACGTCCTCGCGGCTGGGTCTGGTGGCGCCGGCGTCGTAGGCCGGGGCGGCACGCCGGGAGACGTACGGCTTGAAGAACTGGAGGTCGAGGGTGCGCTGGCTGTCGACCTCCCAGAGCAGCGGTTCGGCCTGGTTGCGGCCTTCGGGGGCCTCGATGCCCCAGAGGTGGACACGGGCGCCGTACCCCTGCGCGGCCTCGACCGCGGAGACCAGGTCCTCGTCGCCGCCGAGCAGGGCCGCGTCGCTGATCGCGCGGTGCCGGGCGAGTGACTCCAGGTCCGAGCGGATCAGGGAGTCGACACCCTTCTGCTGGTTGTTGGCGTTGAGGTTGCCGAGGCGGACCTTGACGTCGGGGAGCTCGGCGATGGCCTGCTGCTCGGCGGTGTGGATGCGGCGGCGGGCGCCGTCGTACCAGTAGACGCGCAGCAGCCTGCTGTCCGCGAAGATCTGGCGCGCCTTGTCGATGAGCGCCTCGATGAGCCCTTCGGCGTCGAGGTCGAAGGCCCGGCGGTCCTCCGTCCCGGCGACGAGCCGGCCCGTGGCCGCGTAGAGGTAGCCCGCGTCGACGAAGATCGCGTGCGTCGAGGGCGTCTTGGCCACTTCGGCGAGCATGCGGGTGAGCAGCTCGTTCGTGCGGTCGATACGGGCCTGAAGGGCGGAGAGGTCGTCGTTCATCACCTCCATTGTCCCGGCGGTCACGCTGCGAACACAACCGGTCCCGGTCAGTCTCGTGGATACTGGTACCGGTCAGTAATTAGACGTTCGAAAAATTTCTTTAGCGTAGGGAATGTTTGTAACACGCAAGTCGTTGGATAGGACGGAACAGCGGACGAAGGGAGAGGCCATGCGCTTCGAAATCATGCGACTCGACGAGGTCGACGGCACCACCGTGGACAGCACTGTCGTGGACGCCGCCTCCGTCAACAGGATCGTGCAGCAGGCCGCCGCCATCGGGCAGCGCCTGTGGATCCGACCGGCCGAGAACCAGACGTCGTAACGTATACGAGAGACGAGCCACACCGACACGCGGAACACCGCAGAGTCTTCGGAGCCCCCGCACGGCACACACGCCGTGCGGGGGCTCCGCGCTTGCCGGGGCTCCGCGCCTGCCGGGGCTCCGTATCCGCCGGGGCTCAGGCGCCCTTGATCACCTGGGTGACGCCGTTGATGATCTGCTGCACGGCGATCGCGGACAGCATCATGCCGGCGAGGCGTGTCACCAGGACCACGCCGCCGTCCTTGATGACGCGGATGATCAGCAGCGAGTAGCGCATCACCAGCCACAGCACGACGTGGATGGCGAGGATCGCGGCCCACACGGACACCTGCGAGGCGACGCCGTGGGCCTTCTGCACGGCGAGGATGACCGAGACGATCGCGCCGGGCCCGGCCAGCAGCGGCATGCCCAGCGGCACGAGCGCCACGTTGACGTCCTTGGTCTGCTTCGGCTCGTCGTTCTTGCCGGTGAGCAGGTCGAGGGCGATGAGCAGGAGCAGCAGCCCGCCCGCGATCATCAGCGCGGGCACGGAGACGTGGAGGTAGTCCAGGATCTGGTGGCCCAGGAGGCCGAAGACGGTGATGACACCGCCCGCCACGCACACCGCCTGGAAGGCCATCCGCCGCTGCACCTTGCCGGGCCGGCCGGCGGTGAGGGCGAGGAAGATCGGGGTGATCCCGGGGGGATCCATGATGACGAAAAGGGTCAGGAAGAGGGAGCCGAACACGGCGAGGTCGAACATGGGTGAGCTACAGGCCTTGCTGAAGAAGCTTGCGGAGAAGCTTGGGGAGGAAGTTCGGGAAGGGGGAGACCGGACGTGGGAGGGCCGGCCCTCAGGCCCCGCCGGTCCCCGGGACCGGGAACGCGCCCGTCGACCGGCGCGTGATCTCGCCGTACACCTCGGGGTCGGTCGTGTACGCGCCGAGCGCGACCGTCTTGCGGCTGCCGTGGTAGTCCGAGGACCCGGTGACCAGCAGGTCCAGCTCCGCCGCGAGACCCCGAAGCCGCGCCCGGGTGGCCTCGTCGTGGTCCATGTGGTCGACCTCGATGCCGTCGAGACCGGCCGCGGCCAGCGCGGCGATCGTCGGCTCGGGCACCGTGCGCCCGCGCTTGGCGGCTGCCGGATGCGCGAACACGCACACCCCACCGGCGCCCTTGACCAGCCGGATCGCCTCGAAGGGGTCGGTCTCGTGCTTCTCCACGAAGGCGCGGCCGCCGTCGGCCAGCCACTCCTCGGTGAAGGCGTCGCTCACGGTCGGTACGACACCGAGCTCGACGAGCGCGGAGGCGACGTGCGGCCGCCCCACGGAGCCGCCCTGGGCGATCCGCTCGACCTGCTCCCAGGTCACCGGCACGTCCAGCGCGTTCAGCTTGGCGATCATGGCCTGGGCGCGCGGCACCCGGTCGTCCCGGACCAGCTCGCGCTCGGCGAGCAGCGCCGGCTCCTCGGGGTCGAAGAGGTAGGCCAGCATGTGCAGGGAGACGCCGTCGACACGGCAGGACAGCTCGGCCCCGGTGACGAGGGTGAGTCCCTCGGGCAGCGCGGCGACGGCCTCGGCGTACCCGCGGGTGGTGTCGTGATCGGTCAGCGCGACGGCGTCGAGCCCGGCGGCCGCGGCGTTGCGCACCAGCTCGGCGGGGGTGTCCGTACCGTCGGACGCGGTGGAGTGGCAGTGCAGATCGATGCGCACGACACGGACTCCAGCGGGGCGGTACGGAGGGGGACGCGTCAAGGATAGCGGCCGGAAGAGGGGGTCCTGTCACACCCGAAAGCGGGGGGCACTCCGTACACCCGGCGCCGAGACGCGCAGCCGGGCACCCCGAGCAGGCGAGGAACCGTCCAGCCCTACGGCTCCAGCAGCCTGGGGGACAGCGCCCCGCAGGGCACGATGTCCACCTCGGCCCCGGCGTCCCGCAGATCCGTCAGCACCAGCTCGTCGTACATCAGCAGCCCGGTCTGCTCGGGCCACACCACGGCCCACAGCCACAGCCCCCGGGCCTCTCCCGCGAAGACGGCCCGGTCGTCGGGCGCCCCGGTGACGTGCCACAACGGCGCGGGCCGCCCCGCGGCCAGCACCTTCGCCTGCGGCGGCTTCTCCACGCTCATGTACGGCCCGGGATCCGGCCCGTCGATGCCCGCGTACCGGGCGCCGAGGCCGACGCCCAGCTCCTCGGCGACCAGGATCATCTCCCCTATCCCGCCGAGCGGCGCGGGCCCGGAGCACGCGACGGCGGTCGCCCGGCCGCCGCCGCGGTCGTCCCCGGCGCAGGCCACACCCGTGAACAGCCAGCCGACCGGCAGCGGCCAGGGCATCCACACCGGCACCTGGGTGCGGTGCACCACCACGTCGAGCGCCTCGACGCTGGGCGGGAGCACGGGCTGCACCGGGTACACGGTCCCGTGCACATCGCACTGCCAGGTGTCGGCGAAGAGTCCGGGAGCCCTGACCCGGCCACCACACTTCGGGCAACTGGGTTCGCCCCTCATAGGGCCCCACGGTCCTACCCGGATTCCCCCACGTCAAGGACGATCACCCGTCCGGCCTGACCGTTCACCGGACGAAACTACGTGCATCTTGCATTTATTAGCTGACCTAACTTAGTATGTGTAAACACCAACCAAATCCGAGCGAGCGGAGGAAGCGCATGGCCGACCCATTCGACGCGGGAGCAGGCGGCATCCTGCGGCAGCCGAAGGCCGTGTGGGCGACGGCGGGCGCGTCCGTGGTCGCCTTCATGGGCATCGGACTCGTCGACCCGATCCTGCCGTCCATAGCCAAGGGCCTGGACGCCACGCCCGGCCAGGTCTCCCTGCTCTTCACCTCGTACTTCCTGATCACCGCCGTGGCGATGCTGCTCACCGGCTTCGTCTCCAGCCGGATCGGCGGGCGCCGGACGCTGCTGCTCGGCCTCGCGTTCGTGGTGGTCTTCGCGGGCCTGGCCGGCACCTCGGACACCGTCGGCCAGCTGGTGGGCTTCCGGGCCGGCTGGGGCCTCGGCAACGCCCTGTTCGTCTCCACCGCCCTCGCGGTCATCGTCGGCGCGGCGGCCGGCGGCAGCGCCGCCGCGATCCTGCTCTACGAGTCCGCCCTCGGCCTCGGCATGGCCTGCGGCCCGCTGCTGGGCGCGGTGCTCGGCAACCTCAGCTGGCGCTACCCGTTCTTCGGCACCGCCACCCTGATGGCGGTCGGCTTCCTGTGCATCACCGCGTTCCTGAAGGAGCAGCCGAAGCCGGCCCGCAAGACGTCGATCCTCGACCCGCTCAAGGCACTGGGGCACGGCGGCCTCGCCTCCGCCGCGGCGTCGGCGTTCTTCTACAACTACACGTTCTTCACCGTGCTGGCCTTCACCCCGTTCGTGCTGAACATGACCCCGTACCGCTCGGGTGCGGTGTTCTTCGCCTGGGGTGTGCTGCTCGCGCTGTTCTCGGTGCTCGTGGCGCCGCGCCTGCAGGAGCGGTTCGGCTCCCTGAAGGTGCTCGGCGGCTCGCTGGTGCTGCTCGCCGCGGACGTCCTCGTGCTCGGCTACGGCGGCCACACCGCCGCGATCGTCTGCACCATCCTGTCCGGCGCGTTCATCGGCGTGAACAACACCGTGTACACCGAACTGGCCCTCGGCGTGTCGGACGCGCCGCGCCCGGTGGCGAGCGCGGGCTACAACTTCGTCCGCTGGTTCGCGGCGGCCGCCGCGCCCTACTTCGCGCCGAAGATCGAGGAGTGGACCGACATCCACGTCCCGTTCCTGGTGGCGGCGGTCACCGCCGTGCTGGGCGCCGCCGTGGTGCTGGTACGACGCAAGGCGCTCGCCCACGACGCCGAGGAACTGGAGGCGCGGCACGTCAGCGAGGACAGCGTCACGGTGTTCGCCGACTGACGTCCTCGGGACCGCGTTTCGTGAGCTTGCTCACCGAGCGCGGCCGGCTGACGGGTCAGTCCAACGGGACGGATCTCCGGGCAGGGTCCCGGAGGTCCGTCCCGTTCGCGAGCCAGCGCTCCTGGAGCGGCTGGGCGCCGTGCACCCGCTTCCAGGCGGCCTCGTTCGGCGTCATCGGCAGCAGCGGCAGGAACCGTACGGGATCGAGCGGCCCGTCCAGCTCCAGATCCTCGACGAGACCGCCCGGCTCGCCGACCAGGACGGAGGTGAAGGGGGCGCCCGGCCACAGCGGCCCGCCCACGTCGAGGGACGCGCCGGGGGCCACGACCAGGCCCTCCACCTGCGGGGAAGCGGCGAGGACGGCGAGCGCGCGGAGCACCTTGTCGGTCTCGGCACGGCCGGCCCGGACCGACAGCACCAGTTCGGCGCGGGGCCCCTTGACGGGGTCCGCGACCATCGCCGTGGGGTCGGTCATGGGGTGCGCGGACATGCCGAGCGTGGCGTAGCGGACGACGTTCTCACCCTGGAGGTCCTCGTGGAAACGGAGCACCTCGATGCGGTCCGTACCGAGGAAGGTGACCGCCGCGCGCGCGTCCGGTTCGCCCAGTGCGGTGGTCAACCGGGCTTCGACCAGAGGAAGAACATCAGCCATGTCGTGAGCATAGAACTCGTCAGCACCGGGCAAAGCGGCGCCTTGACACCAAGGGCTGCTGCTAGTCTGGCCGCGGTGGTTCGGGGCAGCACGCAGAGCGTCGCGGTCAGACCCCGACGCCGACAGGACTCCCTTACGAGGGACCGGCTGGAGGAGGTGGGGCTGTCATGGATCGAAGTCACCCGTGCAGTACCACTCGCTCTTCCGGCCTCTGAAATCTCGTCTCTGGCTGGCTACCGCCTTTTCGTGCGCGTCGTCGTTCGGAAGAGCACTTCGTCTCCGCTTGCCTGATCCCGCTGACCGATCCCTTCCGGATCTGTCGGGATCTGTTCGTCTGATCCGAATCAGTAGCGAAGTCGCCACCGCAACGGTGCGGTGCTCCCCGCTTTGTGGACGCGCCAAACATCCGCAGTCAGGACGTCCTCATTCCGGGTGGTTCCACCCGTTCTCCGGTGATCTTTCGCTGCCTGTCGCGAAGGAGCCTGCCCATGTCGATGATCCGCGACCTGCGCGCCGTGGTCCGTCCGTCCCGCCCCTCGCTGCGCAAGAGCCTGCGGCCGGACAACGGGGCGTACGACACCACCCGCGACCCCGGTACGCCCTCGGCCGTCGTCGACTGCGCGGTGTACCGCGACGGCGCCCGCGTGGAGACGGCGACGCCGCTGACCCCGCACGAGGCGATGCGGCTGGTACGCCGGGACGGCGGCTTCGTGTGGATCGGCCTGCACGAGCCGACGGAGGCCGAATTCGCCGGCATCGCGAGCGAGTTCGGGCTGCACCCGCTGGCCGTGGAGGACGCGGTCCAGGCCCACCAGCGCCCCAAGCTGGAGCGGTACGACGACTCCCTCTTCACGGTCTTCAAGACCATCCACTACGTCGAGCACGACCAGCTCACCGCCAACAGCGAGGTCGTGGAGACCGGCGAGGTCATGTGCTTCACCGGCCGGGACTTCTTCATCACCGTCCGGCACGGCGGCCAGGGCTCGCTGCGGGCGCTGCGGCACCGGCTCCAGGACGATCCCGAGCTGCTCGCCAGGGGCCCCTCGGCCGTGCTGCACGCCATCGCCGACCACGTCGTCGACGGCTACGTGGCGGTCGCCGACGCCGTGCAGGACGACATCGACGAGGTGGAGACCGAGGTCTTCACGCCGGGCCGCAAGGGCGGGGTGTCCCGGGGTGTCGACTCCGCGCGGATCTACCAACTCAAGCGCGAGGTACTGGAGTTCAAGCGTGCGGTGTCGCCGCTGCTACGCCCGATGCAGCTGCTGAGCGAACGCCCGATGCGGCTCGTCGACCCCGACATCCAGAAGTACTTCCGGGACGTCGCCGACCACCTCGCCCGCGTCCAGGAGCAGGTCGTCGGCTTCGACGAACTCCTCAACTCCATCCTCCAGGCCAACCTCGCGCAGGCGTCCGTGGCCCAGAACGAGGACATGCGGAAGATCACGGCATGGGCCGCGATCATCGCCGTACCGACCATGGTGTGCGGGGTGTACGGCATGAACTTCAAGTACATGCCGGAGCTGCACTGGAAGTACGGCTACCCGGTGATCATGGGCATCACGGTCTGCATCTGCCTGGGGATCCACCGGACGCTGAAGCGCAACGGCTGGCTCTAGGGTGGGCGCCATGACAAGTGAGCTGCTCGACCAGGCCCTCGTCGAGGAGGCCACCAAGAAGTCCGGCCTCATCTGGGTGCGGGCCGCCGGGACACCGGCCGCACGGGCGATGTGGCACACGTGGGCCGACGGGAGCGTGTTCCTGGTCGGCGACGGGACCGAGCAGCCGCTGACCGGGCTGGCCGACGGCGGGTCGGCGGAGGTCACCGTCCGCAGCAAGGACAAGGGCGGCCGGCTGGTCGCCTGGACGGCGGCGGTCGCGGAACTGCCCGCCGGCTCCCCCGAGTGGGACACCGCCGTCGCCGAGCTCAAGGGCAAGCGCCTCAACGCCCCCGACGGCGAGGCCATGACGGACCGCTGGGCGCGCGAGTGCCGGGTGCTGCGCCTGCGGCCGACGGGGACGCTGTCGCCCCTGCCCGCGGACAGCCTGGCCGAAGCGCCCGTGCCCTCCCCCGCGACGACCCGGCGCCCGGTCCCGGCGGGCCTGCCGCGCCTGCTGGGCAGACGGCGAAAGCGCGAACGGTCCGCGTGACCGCGGCGGCCGGGCAAGCAGCGGCCGGCCGACGGGGGTTCGGCACCGGAGACCACCGTCGCGGCGGGATCCGGCCCCCGTCCCCTACGACGTCGGCAACTGCTTCCCGTAGTCCACCGTCTCACCCTTCTCCGGTTCGGCCACGCTGAAGTCCTTACCCCAGTCGGAGAAGGTGAGGGTGCCCGCGCCGCCGCCGCGCTGCAGGCGAAGGGGGTACGGCTTGCCTTCGAGGGAGACGTCGAGCGTGCCACCGGAACCGCTGTCACCGGTGATGCGGATCGTGCGGGTACCCGACTGCTCGTGGTGGCCGTCGGTCGCGAGAGAACCGTGCAGGGTCAGCAGGCCCGAGAGGAGGACGTCCTTGTCCGTGAAGCCGCTGAACTTCCTGTACGCGGGATCCGTCCGGGGCACCTTCACGTACTTGCCGTCGAGCTTGGAGGCGGCGGCCGTGTCACTGCCGTCGGCGTGGTTCCAGAACCCCGCGTCGGCCTGCAGATACAGCGTGTCGTGCACCCGCAGCAACTGGAACGTCGTCCCCTTCGACGTGACCGAACCGGTCCCGCCGTCCTCGTTCAGACGCATGTCCAGCTGGTACGTGCGCCCGCTGGTGACCACCGTCCCCGCCATCCGCACCGTCGCCACCGAGGCCGCCGCCGCCCGCGTCCTCGACTGGATCGCGCCCGGCGACAGCTTGCCGACCCCGTTCGTCCCCGCGTCCGGATCCTCGCTGCATCCCGTCAGGACGGCCAGGGCGCACAGCGCGGTCACCAGCGCGGCGCGGCGGGTACGGCCCGGAGCAATCGCGGTCACGGACGGGGCCACCTCTCAGACGGGTCCGGCACGGCGTACCGCAGCGTACCGGTGCTCCGCCGGCCCGGCGGAGCCAGTCCGTCCGGACCGCCCACCAGGGCGTATCCGATCGGTACGGGCTAGCCTGAAGCCCATCAGGCGGGCCCGAACGGCAGGAAACTCATCCATCGGCACCTCACCAGGCAAAGGAAGCGAAGCCATGGCAGCCGGCGCTCCCCGCATCTTCGTCTCGCACCTCGCCGGTGTCGCCGTCTTCGACCCCAACGGCGACCAGGTGGGGCGCGTCAGGGACCTGGTCGTCATGCTGCGCGTCAGCCGCAAACCCCCGCGCCTGCTCGGCCTGGTCGTCGAACTCTCCACCCGGCGCCGCATCTTCCTGCCCATGACCAGGGTGACGGGCATCGAGTCCGGCCAGGTCATCACCACCGGCGTGCTCAACGTGCGCCGTTTCGAACAGCGCCCCACCGAACGCCTGGTCTTCGGTGAACTCCTCGACCGCCGCGTCCGGCTGACCGAGACCGGCGAGGACGTCACCGTCCTGGACCTGGGAGTGACGCAGCGGCCGGCCCGGCGGGAGTGGGAGGTCGACCGGGTCTTCGTCCGCAAGGGACGCAAGAGCACCTTCCGGCGGGCCAGGGGCGAGACGCTGACCGTCGACTGGTCACAGGTCACCGGCTTCGCGCTGGAGGAGCACGGGCAGGGCGCCGAGAGCCTGCTCGCCACCTTCGAGCAGCTGCGCCCCGCCGACCTGGCCAACGTGCTGCACCACCTCTCCGCCAAGCGTCGCGCCGAGGTGGCCGCCGCCCTCGACGACGACCGCCTCGCCGACGTCCTCGAGGAACTTCCCGAGGACGACCAGATCGAGATCCTCGGCAAGCTGAAGGAGGAGCGGGCGGCGGACGTCCTGGAGGCCATGGACCCCGACGACGCGGCCGACCTGCTCGCCGAACTCCCCGAACAGGACAAGGAACGGCTGCTGAGCCTGATGCAGCCGGCGGACGCGGCCGAGATGCGGCGCCTGATGTCCTACGAGGAGCACACGGCGGGCGGTCTGATGACCACCGAGCCCATCGTGCTGCGGCCGGACGCCACCGTCGCCGACGCCCTCGCCCGGGTCCGCAACCCCGACCTCTCCCCCGCCCTCGCCGCCCAGGTCTACGTCTGCCGGCCGCCCGACGACACCCCGACCGGCAAGTACCTGGGCACCGTCCACTTCCAGCGGCTGCTGCGCGACCCCCCGTACACCCTGGTCAGTTCGCTGGTCATCGACGACGACCTGCAGCCCCTCGACCCGGACGCCACCCTCCCGATCATCGCCGGGTTCTTCGCCACCTACGACATGGTCGCGGCGCCCGTGGTGGACGACACCGGGTCGCTGCTCGGCGCGGTGACCGTGGACGACGTACTGGACCACATGCTGCCGGAGGACTGGCGGGAGACCGAGTTCCATCTGGCCGAGGAGGAGCAGGCGCCGCAGGACGAGGCGCACAAGGGGGTGGGGGGCCATGGCGCCCGAGCGTGAGAGCGGCCGCGAGCGGACACCGGCCGGCGCCACCGCGGCCGGCAGGCCGCGCGCGACCTACCGGCTGGACCAGCCGCGTCCGCCGCGGCGCAGGCTGCTGCCGGAGTGGGACCCGGAGGCCTTCGGCCGCCTGTCCGAGCGCATCGCCCGGTTCCTGGGCACCGGACGGTTCATCGTCTGGATGACGTTCGTGATCATCGCGTGGGTGCTGTGGAACGTCGCGGCGCCCGGCAGGCTCCGGTTCGACGAGTACCCGTTCATCTTCCTGACCCTGGCCCTGTCCCTGCAGGCCTCCTACGCCGCCCCGCTGATCCTGCTCGCGCAGAACCGGCAGGACGACCGCGACCGGGTCAACCTCGAACAGGACCGCAAGCAGAACGAGCGGTCCATCGCCGACACCGAGTACCTGACCCGGGAGATCGCCGCCCTGCGGATGGGCCTGGGCGAAGTGGCGACCCGGGACTGGATCCGCTCCGAGCTGCAGGACCTGCTCAAGGAGATGGACGAACGGCGGGACGGGCACCACCACCACGAAGGTGCCGTATTCCCGGCAGAACGGTCGACGGGGCGTGACGTAGACGACCGGTGAGGGGCGTTATAGGGGCGCTGCGCCTCGCCGTACCATCGTCTGTATGGCTAGCGAAGACGCGGTGCGCGAGGCACTGGCGACGGTGAACGACCCGGAGATCAACCGACCCATCACCGAGCTGGGGATGGTCAAATCGGTGGAGATCGGTGAGGACGGCGCGGTCGCGGTCACCGTGTACCTGACGGTCTCCGGCTGCCCCATGCGCGACACGATCACCCAGCGGGTCACCGAGGCGGTCTCCCGGGTCGACGGTGTCAGCCGCGTCGACGTCACCCTGGACGTGATGAGCGACGAGCAGCGCAAGGAGCTGGCGTCCGCCCTGCGCGGCGGCCAGACCGAGCGCGAGGTCCCCTTCGCCAAGCCCGGCAACCTCACCCGGGTCTACGCGGTCGCCTCCGGCAAGGGCGGCGTCGGCAAGTCGTCGGTGACGGTGAACCTGGCGGCGGCGATGGCGGCCGACGGCCTGAAGGTCGGGGTCGTCGACGCCGACATCTACGGCCACTCCGTCCCGCGCATGCTCGGCGCCGACGGCCGCCCCACCCAGGTCGAGAACATGATCATGCCGCCGTCGGCGAACGGCGTGAAGGTCATCTCCATCGGCATGTTCACCCCGGGCAACGCGCCGGTGGTCTGGCGCGGCCCGATGCTGCACCGCGCGCTCCAGCAGTTCCTCGCGGACGTCTACTGGGGCGACCTCGACGTCCTCCTGCTGGACCTGCCGCCGGGCACCGGTGACATCGCCATCTCGGTCGCCCAGCTGGTCCCGAACGCCGAGATCCTGGTCGTGACGACGCCTCAGCAGGCGGCGGCCGAGGTCGCCGAGCGGGCCGGCTCCATCGCCGTACAGACCCACCAGAAGATCGTGGGCGTGGTCGAGAACATGTCCGGGCTGCCCTGCCCGCACTGCGGCGAGATGGTCGACGTCTTCGGCACGGGCGGCGGCCAGCTGGTGGCGGACGGCCTCACCCGCACGACGGGCGCCACGGTCCCGGTCCTCGGCAACATCCCGATCGACGTCCGGCTCCGCGAGGGCGGCGACGAGGGCAAGCCGGTCGTCCTGACGGACCCCGACTCCCCGGCGGGCGCGGCCCTGCGCGGCATCGCAGGCAAGCTCGGCGGCCGCCAGCGCGGCCTCTCGGGCATGTCCCTGGGCATCACGCCGCGCAACAAGTTCTAGGGAGCCACCGCTTCAGCGCCCCGCAAGGGGCGCGGGGAACTGCGCGAGCAACCACCACGCACCCGCAGTCGCACGACGACCGCAACCCCTGCGGCGAAGGGGCGCCACGAACCACCGGCGGCGCCCCTCCCCCCTCACACGTACTCGGCGATGTCCTTGATCACGGCGAACCCCAGCCCGTAGGCCGACATCCCCCGCCCGTACGCCCCGAGATGCACCCCCGCCTCGGTCGACCCGGCGAGCACCCACCCGAACTCCGACTCCCGGTAGTGGAACGGCGTGGGCACCCCGTCCACCGGCAGCGACAGCGTCGACCACTCCGGCCCGCTCAACTCGTCGGCCAGCTCCCACGCCGTCTCGGTCTGCTGCTCCAGCCAGTCGTCCCGCAGGCTGTGGTCCATCTGCCCCGGCCAGGTGAAGGACAGCAGCCCGACACCCGCCAGCCACGCGGCCGACGACACGGACGTGGCCTCGAGGAGCCCGGTTCCGTCGGCACTGCGCCGGGACGGACTCGCCGCGACGGTCACCACGACCGCGAACTTCTCCCGCGGCTCACCGACGGACGCGGCCAGATGCTCGTTGCGCACCGACGGCTCGTCCCCGTGCCCGATCGACCCGTGCTCCACCGCGCCGTCGGCCGCCGTACCCACCTGCATCAGCCAGCGGGGCCCCGTGAACGCCTCGTCGAGGCCGTACCAGGGGAAGGGCGCCTCCAGGTAGCCGTCCACCGTGCGGCGGGCGGAGAGGGACTGCTGTCCGCCCTCGGCGGCCGGCGCCTGCCCGTCCACCTGACTTGTCGTCTCCATCTGCCCGGACGCCTCCTAGCTCTCGTCGGCCCGCGGCGGCCCGCCCCCCTTCGGGCGCACTCGTCCGGTCCGCACAACAACTCGGCAGCATATCGACACCCCTGCAACCAGCGGCGAAACCGCCCGGCGGGTGGGTCGCGCGGGCACCGGGATCAAGCCGTGAGCGGCGCGTGCGCGCTATGAGACGCGTCACGTGCGCCGCCCGCGTCCGGGTGTCCGGTCCTGGTCAGGTGGCGTCCGCGTCGAACGGCGGACGCTCGTCCCTGCCCAGGTCCTCGGGCTTCTTCGTCATGTCGATCCGGCCGCCCGCCGAAGAGCCGCTGCCCGAGGGCAGAGCGGACGAGCCGGTGTCGCGGCTGTTCACCGCGTCCGTGACCTCGGCCATCTCCTTCTTCAGGTCGAAGCCGTTGCGGATCTCCTTCAGCCCCAGCTCGTCGCTGTCCAGGTGCTTGCGGATGAAGGTCTTGGGGTTCAGGTCCTCCAGCTCGAAGTCCTTGAACTCCGGGCCGAGTTCCTGCCGGATGTCTTCCTTGGCGCTCTCCGAGAACTCCCGGATCTTGCGGAGGGTCCGCGTGACGTCCTGAATGACTTTCGGGAGCTTGTCCGGACCGAAGACGAGCACGGCGATCACGATGATGGTCACCAGCTCGAGTGGTCCTATGTCATTGAACACCTGAAGCTCCTTGCGATGTCCTCGGTCCTCGGCCCTCCGGTCGCTGTTGCGTGTGTTCCGTGGTCCGGGCCGGGTCCACGGTACCCGGCGGACCTGTCCGACCGGTACCGTCCCGAGGTGTCCGGCTCCGTGTGTACGACCGGTTTTCCGGGTTGTTTGCCTACCAGGGGCACGAAGGGTGCCCCCGGGGACGTCACCAGGCGGTCAGTGGGCCGCGTGGGAGGAGGGGGAGGGAGCGGAGGTCGTGTCGGGGGCGGGTGCGGCGAGCAGGGCGGTGCCGGTCGCCTCGGGGCTGGCGGTCCACGAGGTGAGAGCGAACGGCGAGGCGGCGGTCAGCGGTCGTATCAGCGGGGAGACCGCGGCCGCGCCGGCCATCACCGGTGCGGTCAGTTCGCGCAGGGCCTGCTGTGCGGCGGCCGGGGAGGGCACGCCGGGCAGCAGCGGTGCGGAGACCGAGGTGGGCGCGGCGGTGGCGTCGCCGAGCAGGGGCCCGGAGGACAGCAGGGGGCCGGTCGCGCGGCGGCGCTGCGAGTCGGCGGTACCGGCCGTGCCCGTGCCCGCGGTGCCGGCCGGGGCCACGTTGCCACCGCCGGCGGAGCGGGCGTCGGCGGCCGGGGAGCCGGGCAGGCCCGCGGTGACACCGCCGAGAGCGACGGCGGCCAGCGAGACCGCGCCGGCGGCGACGAACGCGAACCGCACGCCGAACGACGCGGGGCGGTCGTGGTCGGGACGGCCGACGGCGTGGACGCGGAAGCCCCGGTCGGCGTTCGCCGCCGGGTCGTGCGGGCGGGCGGGGACGTAGCCGAACTCGAAGCGGTCGTCCCGGCTCACGCCGAAGACCCCGCCGTCGGTCCGGCGCCCCGCCGGGCCCCCGACGCCGAACGGTGAGCCGCCGTCGCCGTCGCCTCCGCCGGGCAGCCCCTGCAGGCGCGCCAGGAAGCTCTCCGAGGGCGGCGGCGGTGCCGCCTCTGCGAAGACGTTCTTCAGGGCGCGCTGGGCGTCCGCCTCGGCCTTGCATCTGGCGCAGGTCGCCAGATGGGCCAGGACGCGTTCACGCGTCTCATGGCCGAGCTCTCCGTCCACCAGGGCGGAGAGCCGGTCTCCCAGATGCTGCTCCGCCAGCTGTCGCCCGGCGGGTTTCGGTCGTGATCCACTCACGCGGTCGCGCCCCCTCCTCCCAGTGCGGGAACCCGGGGCACGAAGGAGCGGCGCTCGGTCTTGCGGGCCTGCGGCGAGCGGTGCGCGAGGGCCTTGCGCAGCTGGGAGCGGCCCCGGTGGATCCGGGAGCGGACGGTGCCGAGCTTGACGCCGAGGGTCGCGGCGATCTCCTCGTAGGACAGGCCCTCGATGTCGCACAGGACGACGGCGGCCCGGAACTCGGGCGCGAGGGTGTCCAGGGCCTGCTGGACGTCAGCGTCGAAGTGCGCGTCGTTGAAGGCCTGCGAGGGGGTGGGCTCGCGGCTGGGCAGGCGCTCGGCCGCGTCCTCGCCGAGGGCGTCGAAGCGGATGCGCTGCTTGCGCCGGACCATGTCGAGGAACAGGTTGGTCGTGATGCGGTGCAGCCAGCCCTCGAAGGTGCCGGGCGAGTAGGTGGACAAGGAGCGGAAGACGCGGACGAAGACCTCCTGGGTGAGGTCCTCGGCGTCGTGCTGGTTGCCGGTGAGGCGGTAGGCCAGGCGGTAGACGCGGCCGCTGTGCGTGCTGACGATCTCCTCCCACGTGGGCGGAGTCCATGCCTGCCCGTCCGCGTCGGTCGAGAAGGTCGCGGTACGGTCCTCGCCCATGGCGAGCGCGTCGGCGTGGCTGGGGTCAGCAGCGGTGTCGTTCACGGATTTCGGCCTGCCCGCCGACCCGAGGAAGCGCTTCAGCACTCCGCCCCGGTCCTCAGGCGCGGCCGCACCTCCCCTGTCGGCTCTGGTGGTGTCCAGTGGAGCCCCTACCATAGCCACCTCGCCCGTTAGCACCGGATAAGCGGTTTTACGAGAATTTGATCCGCGCTGGCGAGGCCTGTCCTGCCGCACCAGCGGGTGACCGGCCGCCGTCACGCCGTCGTGATCCATTCGTGTCTCCCCGCCCTGTCTTCCATCCCTCTAAACGCCTGGTCCCATCAGCAGGTTCCCGGCGCCAACGGATACAGTCACGCCCAGGCAACCACGGGGACAGGAGAGGGTCATTACCGGCAACCGGCAGACGAGCTGGGCGTTCGCCGACGCCTTTGTCGCCGAGGACGAAGCGCTGCGCTGGGCCCGGGACCGGGCCCGCGAGGCAGGGCTGCGCTCGGTGTCGCCCGGCACGGGCGCCGCGCTGCGCATGCTCGCCGCTTCCGTGGACGCCAAGGCGGTCGCCGAGATCGGCACGGGTTGCGGGGTGTCCGGGATGCACCTGCTGCACGGCATGCGGCCGGACGGCGTGCTGACCACCGTGGATCCAGAGCCGGAGCACCAGCAGTTCGCCCGGCAGGCCTTTCGCGCCTGCGGCTTCGCCAGCAACCGGGCCCGGTTCATCCCCGGCCGCGCCCTCGACGTGCTCCCCCGCCTCGCGGACGCCGGCTACGACCTGGTCTTCTGCGACGGCGACCGGCAGGAGTACTCCGACTATCTCGCTGAATCGTTGCGCCTTCTGCGCCCCGGCGGCCTGGTGGTGTTCGAGGGCGTCTTCGCCAACGGCCGTACCGTCGACTCCGGCCCGCAGCCCACCGAGGTGCTGCGGCTGCGGGAGCTGCTGCGCACGGTCCGGGAGACCCAGGAGCTGGTGCCGTCGTTGCTGCCGGTGGGCGACGGACTGCTGTGCGCGGTCAAGCGGTAGCGTCCGAAGGGCCGGGGTACGACGACGCCCCGGCACCGCTTACGATGCCGGGGCGCCCGAAAGGGTATGGTCGCTGACGCTCAGCCGACGACGTTCTTGAGGGCGTCGGCGAGCGCCGCGGCCTCGTCAGGGGTCAGCTCGACGACGAGCCGACCGCCGCCTTCGAGCGGAACGCGCATGACGATGCCCCGCCCCTCCTTGGTCACCTCGAGCGGGCCATCACCCGTCCGCGGCTTCATGGCCGCCATGCTCGTTCCCCTTCCTGACAACAGCTCATCGTCTACCGACGGCCCTGGAGGGCACGCGTGATCCTGGCGGGCACACGCGACACCGGCATCGAACACATTGCTTCCAAGCCATTATCCCGCATCTCAGGACCCGATGACCAACATCAGTCGGCATCGCTTGGGCAACGCGCGCGAGCAAAACCACTCAATTCGGCGATGTGGCTGCGATACTTCGCCGCCGGGTGTCCTTACGCCGACCGAGTCGGCTCCGGTTTTCTTTGACGCAGGTCACACGTCGGGTCCGGGACCCGGACGGCGATCTCCGCCATGCTGTCCTTCGGACCTCGACGTACCGAGCGGTACGTCAGCCGCGAGGACGCAGACGACGGAGGGGACGCACCATGACCGACACCGTGCTCTACGAGGTGACCGACGGGCTCGCGACGATCACGCTGAACCGCCCCGAGGCGATGAACGCGCTGAACATCGCGACGAAGGTCGCCCTTCGGGAGGCCGTGCAGGAGGCGGCGGCCGACACCGGCGTCCGGGCGGTCCTGCTGACCGCCGCCGGGGACCGGGCGTTCTGCGTGGGCCAGGACCTCAAGGAGCACATCACGCTGCTCGCGTCCGACCGGGAGACGGGGGCGGGGCAGACGATGACGACGGTGCGGGAGCACTACAACCCCGTCGTGCGGGCGCTGGCCGGGGCGCCGAAGCCGGTCGTCGCCGCCGTGAACGGGGTCGCCGCGGGGGCCGGGTTCGGGTTCGCGCTCGCCGCGGACTACCGGGTGGTCGCCGACACGGCCGCGTTCAACACGTCGTTCGCGGGGGTGGCGCTGACCGCGGACTCCGGGGTGTCCTGGACGCTGCCGCGGGTGGTGGGGCCGGGGCGGGCCGCCGATCTGCTGCTCTTCCCCCGGAGCATCAGTGCGCAGGAGGCGTACGACCTGGGCATCGCGAACAGGGTCGTGCCGTCGGCGGAGCTGCGGGCCGAGGCGGAGAAGGTCGCGCGGAAGCTGGCGGAGGGGCCGACGGTGGCGTACGCGGCGCTGAAGGAGGCGGTGGCGTTCGGGCTCACGCACTCCTTGGACGAGACGCTGGACAAGGAGGACGAGCTGCAGACCCGGGCCGGGGCCTCCGAGGACCATGGGATCGCCGTGCAGGCGTTCGTGAACAAGGAGAAGCCCAAGTACTTGGGACGGTGAGAGAAGAGGCGGGGTGCACCGTCGCGGACTGCGGGTGCGGGGGGGCTGAGCGCGCAGTTCCCCGCGCCCCTTGCGGAGCGCTGACTCTTACGGCATCTTCCGGGCCGAGCAGGTTTCCAGGTGGTCGTTGACCAGGCCGCAGGCCTGCATCAGGGCGTAGGCCGTCGTCGGGCCGATGAAGCGCAGCCCGCGCTTCTTCAGGGCCTTCGACAGGGCCGTCGATTCCGGGGTGACCGCCTGGACGTCGGCGAGGGTCGTCGGGGCCGGGTACGTTCCCGGCGCCGGGGCGTGCGACCAGATCAGTTCGTCCAGCTCGCCCGGTGCCCACTCCGCCAGGACCCGGGCGTTGGCCATCGTCGCGTCGATCTTGAGTCTGTTGCGGATGATGCCGGGGTCGGCGAGGAGGCGCGCGCGGTCCTCGTCGGTGAAGGCGGCCACCTTGTCGATCTGGAAGCCGGCGAACGCGGCACGGAAGCCGGGGCGGCGGCGCAGGATCGTGATCCAGGACAGGCCCGACTGGAAGGCCTCCAGGCTGAGGCGTTCGTAGAGGGCGTCGTCGCCGTGGACCGGGCGCCCCCACTCCTCGTCGTGGTACGCCACGTAGTCCGCGGTGGACAGGGCCCACGGGCAGCGCAGCCTGCCGTCCGGGCCGGCCAGGGCGGCTCCGGCGGTCACGACCGGTCCTCCGGCTCCGGCTTGTCCAGGGAGGTGCTGCCCGGGGTGCGCGGCGCGGCCTGGGCTCCGGCCAGCGCGGTCTCCAGGTCGGCGATCCGGGCGTCGCGCTCCGCGAGTTCGGCGCCGAGGCGGCTGAGCGCGTCGTCGACGTCGGCCATGCGGTAGCCGCGCGGGGCGAGCGGGAAGCGGAGGCTCTCCACGTCCGCGCGGTGCACCGGGCGGTCCGGGGGCAGCGGATCCTGCAGGCGCTCGGGCGCCACCTCGGGCAACGGTCCGCTCTCGCCGCCGCCGACCACGGAGAGCGTGACCGCGGCGACCACGACCGCCAGCGCGACGACCAGGAACAGGAACATAACCATCGCGGTGGCCCCCAGGCTCGATGAAGCGGCTCGATGAAGCTCGGTGTCGAATGTGTCTGGGTCCGATCGTGCCATGCGACGCTGACAGTTAGGGTCGCAGGCGGCCGTACCGAGGGACTCACTACGAGAGGTCACAGGGGATGCTCAGGCTGGGCAGGCGGGAATTCGGGCCGAACGAGCCGGTGATCATGGCCATCGTGAACCGGACTCCGGACTCCTTCTACGACCAGGGGGCGACCTTCCGTGACGAGCCGGCCCTCGCGCGCGTGGAGCAGGCGGTCGCCGAGGGGGCCGCGATCATCGACGTCGGCGGGGTGAAGGCGGGGCCCGGCGAGGAGGTCACCGCCGAGGAGGAGGCACGGCGGACCGTCGGGTTCGTCGCGGAGGTGCGCAGGCGCTTCCCGGACGTCGTGATCAGCGTGGACACCTGGCGGGCGTCGGTCGGGGAGGCCGTCTGCGAAGCCGGGGCGGATCTGCTGAACGACGCGTGGGGCGGGGTCGACCCGGGGCTGGCGGAGGTCGCGGCGCGATACCGGGTGGGGCTGGTGTGCACGCACGCGGGCGGGGCCGAGCCGCGCACCCGGCCGCACCGGGTGACGTACGACGACGTGGTCGCCGACATCCTGCGGGTGACCCTGGGACTGGCCGAGCGGGCCGTCGCGCTGGGCGTGCCCCGGGAGTCCGTGATGATCGACCCGGGGCACGACTTCGGCAAGAACACCCGGCACAGCCTGGAGGCGACACGGCGGCTCGGGGAGCTGGTCGCGACGGGCTGGCCGGTGCTGGTCTCGCTGTCCAACAAGGACTTCGTGGGCGAGACGCTGGACCGGCCGGTCAAGGAGCGGGTGATCGGCACGCTGGCCACGACGGCGGTGTCGGCGTGGCTGGGGGCACAGGTGTACCGGGTGCACGAGGTGGCGGAGACGCGGCAGGTCCTCGACATGGTGGCCTCGATCGCCGGCCACCGCCCTCCGGCGGTGGCCAGACGGGGGCTGGCATAGCCCGGACGAGGGCCGCCGCAGACCAGGCGAGACCTGACACAGGCCAGCCCCGACCGACGCTTCGCCCCCCGGCCCCCGACCGCCCGCCCGATCGAGGCCGACCGGCCCGCCCGGCGAGCCGGATAGGCGGAAGCCGAGGGGGGCCCGGACCGGCGACCCCGTCGCGGGCCCAGTACTCGACTCGGCCGACCGAGAAGCAGGCCGGGCCGCCCGCACCGGCAGGCCGGATGGGCGGAAGCCGCAGTACCCCCGACCGGCGACCCCTCCTGGACCCAGCACTCGAACCCGTCGCGGGCCCGCCACTCGGCTTGGCCGTCCGAGAAGCGGGCCGACGGCGTGGGGTTTATCGGGCCGCTTCCTTTGAGACCAGGGCCACCGCTTCCGAGACGTCGTCGGTGACGTGGAACAGGAGCAGGTCCTTCTCCGCCGCCTTGCCCTGGGCGACCAGGGTGTTGGTGAGCCAGTCGACCAGGCCGCCCCAGTAGGCGCTGCCGAACAGCACGATCGGGAAGCGGGTGACCTTCTGGGTCTGGACGAGGGTGAGCGCCTCGAAGAGCTCGTCGAGGGTGCCGAGGCCGCCGGGCAGGACCACGAAACCCTGCGCGTACTTGACGAACATCATCTTCCGCACGAAGAAGTAGCGGAAGTTGAGGCCGATGTCGACGTAGGGGTTGAGCCCCTGCTCGAAGGGCAGCTCGATGCCGAGGCCGACGGAGACGCCGCCCGCTTCGAGGGCGCCCTTGTTGGCCGCCTCCATCGCACCCGGGCCGCCGCCGGTGATCACGGCCCAGCCGGCCTCGACCAGACCGCGGCCGAGCCGCACCCCCGCGTCGTACTCGGGCGACTCCACCGGCGTCCGCGCGGAGCCGAACACGCTGATCGCGGGCGGGAGTTCGGCGAGCGTGCCGAAGCCCTCGATGAACTCCGACTGGATGCGCAGCACCCGCCAGGGGTCGGTGTGGACCCAGTCGGAGGGGCCTCCGGCGTCCAGCAGCCGCTGGTCCGTGGTGCTCGCGGTCACCTGGCCGCGCCGTCGGAGGACCGGTCCCAGGCGCTGCTCGTCCGGCGGCACCTTCTTCCCCTCGGGGTTCCCGGTAGGCATATATGCGCTCCCTCCGCTTGCAGGTGTACCTGCTTCAGCGTAGATCCACGCGGGTTACATGCGCGGGACGTCGGCGTGTCCGGTGTGGAGCGCCCCTGTGCCGGTCGGCCCCTCGGCCCGTCTCAGCGCGTCAGCCAGGCGCGCAGCCGCTCCTCGCCGGCCAGGATCTTCCCGGTTTCCACCCGTTCGTCCCGCTTGTGCGCCAAGTGCGGGTTGCCGGGGCCGTAGTTGACCGCCGGAACGCCGAGGGCCGAGAAACGGGAGACGTCGGTCCAGCCGTACTTGGGCATCGGGGTGCCGCCGACCGCCTCGATGAAGGCCGCCGCGGCCGGGTGGGAGAGGCCGGGCAGCGCGCCGGGGCTGTGGTCGTCGACCACGAACTCCTCGACCCCGCAGTCCGCGAACACCTCGCGGACGTGCTCGATCGCCTGGTCCTGCGACCGGTCCGGCGCGTACCGGAAGTTGACGGTCACCACGCACTCGTCGGGGATGACGTTGCCCGCCACCCCGCCCGAGATGCCGACCGCGTTGAGGCCCTCGCGGTACTCCAGGCCGTCGATGACGGGGTGGCGGGGCTCGTACGAGGCGAGGCGGGCCAGGATCGGGGCGGCCGCGTGGATCGCGTTGGAGCCCATCCAGGAGCGCGCCGAGTGCGCGCGCTCCCCCTTCGTCCTCAGCAGCACGCGCAGGGTGCCCTGGCAGCCGCCCTCGACCTCGCCGTCGGAGGGTTCGAGGAGGACCGCGAAGTCGCCCGCCAGCCACTCGGGGTGGGCCTCGGCGACGTGCTTGAGGCCGTTGAGGTCGGCGGCGACCTCCTCGTTGTCGTAGAAGACGAAGGTCAGGTCGCGGTTGGGGGCCGGGACGGTGGCCGCGATGCGCAGCTGGACCGCGACGCCCGACTTCATGTCACAGGTGCCGCAGCCCCACAGCACGCCGTCCTCGTCGAGGCGGGAGGGGACGTTGCCGGCGATCGGGACCGTGTCGATGTGGCCGGCCAGGATCACCCGTTCCGAACGGCCCAGGTCCGTCCGCGCGACCACGTTGTTGCCGTACCGGTCGACCGTCAGGTGCGGCAGCGCGCGCAGCGCGCTCTCGATCGCGTCCGCCAGCGGCTTCTCGGTACCGCTCTCCGAACGGAAGTCGACGAGCCGCGCGGTGAGCGCGGCGGCGTCCAGCGTGAGGTCAAGCGAGGTGTCGGCCATGGCCTCGACCCTAGCGCGCACCACCCTGAGGGCTGTTTCACAGGTTCCGGTACCTGGGGTGGGTCGCTCGTACTCTCCAGTATGTTGTACGCGTGTCAGAGCCGTCCCCCATCCGCCCCAAGCGTCGCGGCCGTGTCCTGCGTTTCGTCTCGGGCTTGCTCATCCTGTGCGCCGTCGGCGCCTACCTCGTGGTCCAGTACGTCACCGGAGGCGGCGGCGCCGAGGGCTGCAAGGTCGTCTCGGGCCGCAGCGACGGTACGTCGTACGAGTTCACGCCCGAGCAGGCGGTCAACGCGGCGACGATCGCCGCCGTCGGCACCGGGCGCGGCATGCCCGAGCGCGCCGTGGCCATCGCCCTGGCCACCTCGATCCAGGAGTCGGGGCTGCGCAACATCCAGCACGGCGACCTCGATTCGCTGGGCCTGTTCCAGCAGCGCCCCTCGCAGGGCTGGGGCACCAAGGACCAGATCCTGGACCCGGCGTACGCGGCGGGCATGTTCTACGCCCACCTGGCCAAGGTGCCGGACTACCAGACCCTGCCGCTGACGGTGGCCGCGCAGCGCGTGCAGCGCAGCGGCTACCCGGAGGCGTACGCCAAGCACGAGACCGACGCCTCGCTGCTCGCGGCGGCGCTGACCGGGCAGGCGGCGGCCACACTGACCTGCGACGGGCGTCCGGCGGCCACCGTGGACACGGCGGCGACGGGCCCGGACGCGGTACGGAGCGCGCTGGTGCGGGACTTCGGACGGGACGCGGTGGAGGAGGCCGGCGCGGAGGTGGGCGGGACGTCCGCGAAGTCGCCGACTCCGACGCCGAGCGTGACCGCCACGGCGCACGGGCGGACGGTGACCGTGCCGGTGCCCGAGGGGAAGAAGAAGGACAGGTCGGGGCGGACCGAGAGCGAGCGCGGCTGGCAGCTGGCGCACTGGGCGGTCGCCAACGCCTCGGCGCTGCACATCCAGCGGGTGTCGTACGCCGGCCGGGAGTGGGCCGCGGGCAGCACCGACAGCCAGTGGCGGTCGACCTCCTCGCAGGGGGCGGGCGGCGCGGAGAAGTCCGCGGGGGCGGTCCGGATCGTGACCGGGCAGTAGTTCGGGACCTCACTCCGGCGGGTCAGCCGGGACGGGACGCGTACGTGGTGTGCCCACGTTTCCGCGCGGCCGCCCACGCGCGCGTGAAATCCCTTGGGAACGGCGGGCCGTAAGGATTCTGCGGGGCCGCGCCCTCGGCTCTCTTTGCCCGTTTTTATCCACACCCGATAATGCGACGCGTTATCAATTCTTTACCGAGGGCCTCCGCAACCTTCGCGGGCTTCGAGCGGTAGTCACGGCGATCACGTTCCCTCCCGTCGAATGGAGCATCATGTCCCTCCCTCTGACCCGCCGGATCGCCCGTGCCGCGCTGCTCGTCGCAGCGGGAGCGGCTGCCGGGGTCGGTGCGGCCGGCTCCGCCGGCGCGGCCCAGACGCTGCCGGCCACCACCCCGAACCTGGGCGGTCTGACCGCCCTGGACGGGGCGAGTGCCGCCCACACCGCCGACGGTGCGGCGCAGCACGTCACCGGGATCCTCGGCCACACCGGCGGCGCGGCGGTCCAGTCGGCGGTGCCGGCCGCGGGCCGGACCGGTGGCAAGGCCGTCAACACGGCGGCGCCGGTGGTACAGCGCGCCGCGGGTGACGCGGCCGGGTCCGCCGGGGGGCTGCTGGGCAGCACGGCGGCCACCGCGACGAAGGGCGGGCTGCCGGCGGGCGGGCTGCCCGTCAAGGGCCTGCCGCTGGGCGGCTGACGCCGTAGTGCCGGTGAGCCGAGAAGGGGCCTGGGGTTCTCCCTGGGCCCCTTCTCGGCTCACCGGTCAGGAAAGGCGCTCCACGGCCGCTCGTACGCGTTCGTCCGTCGCGGTCAGGGCCACGCGGACGAAGTTCTCGCCCGCCTCGCCGTAGAAGTCGCCCGGGGCCACCAGGATGCCCAGGTCCGCCAGGTGGGCGACGGTCCCCCAGCAGGACTCGTCCCGCGTCGCCCACAGGTAGAGGCTCGCCTCGCTGTGTTCGATGCGGAAGCCGTGGGCGAGCAGGGCCTCCCGCAGGGCCGTACGGCGGGCCGCGTACCGCTCGCGCTGCTCCTGGACGTGGGTGTCGTCGGAGAGGGCCGCCACCACCGCCGCCTGGGTCGGGGCCGAGGTCATCATGCCGCCGTGCTTGCGGATCTCAAGGAGGGGGCCGAGGACCGCCGGGTCGCCCGCCAGGAAGGCCGCGCGGTAGCCCGCGAGGTTGGAGCGCTTGGAGAGGGAGTGCACGGCCACGATGCCGTCGTACGAGCCGCCGTTGACGTCCGGGTGCAGGACGGAGACCGGGTCGGCCTCCCAGCCCAGCTCCAGGTAGCACTCGTCGGAGAAGACCAGGATGCCGTGAGCGCGGGCCCAGGCGACGATCTCCGTGAGCTCCTGCCGGGGCAGCACCCGGCCGGTCGGGTTGGACGGGGAGTTGAGCCAGAGCAGCTTCAGTCCGGCCGGGTCCAGGTCGCGCGGGTCGTCGTAGACCTCGTGGCCGGCGCGGGCGAGACGGGCGCCGACCTCGTAGGTGGGGTAGGCGAGGCGCGGGTACGCCACCCGGTCGCCGGGGCCGAGGCCCAGCTGGGTGGGGAGCCAGGCGACCAGTTCCTTGGAGCCGACGATCGGCAGGACGTGGCGGTGGGTGACGTCGCGGGCGCCGAGGCGGCGGCCGACCCAGCCGGTGATCGCGTCGCGCAGCGCCGGGGTGCCCCACACCGTGGGGTAGCCGGGCGAGTCGGCCGCGTCGATCAGGGCCTTCTGGATCAGGTCGGGGACCGGGTCCACCGGGGTGCCGACCGACAGGTCGACGATGCCGTCCGGGTGTGCCGCTGCCGTCTTCTTGTACGGCTCCAGCTTGTCCCAGGGGAAGGTGGGCAGACGGTCGGAGACTGCGGACACGGTGACTTGCTCGCTTTCTTCGGTACGGCAAACGCCTCGGTCCCGTACGGCGCCGATCGACGTGATCAGGCCGTACGGGACCGAGGCGGCACGGTGTTGCGGCGGGCCGCCGGTGCGGTTACTCGGCTTCGGCCTGCGGCGGCAGCGCGGCGATGAAGGGGTGGTCGCGCTCGATCAGGCCCAGCTTGCTGGCGCCGCCCGGCGAGCCGAGGTCGTCGAAGAACTCGACGTTGGCCTTGTAGTAGTCCTTCCACTCCTCCGGAGTGTCGTCCTCGTAGAAGATCGCCTCGACCGGGCAGACCGGTTCACAGGCACCGCAGTCGACGCATTCGTCCGGGTGGATGTACAAGGACCGCTGGCCCTCGTAGATGCAGTCGACCGGGCACTCCTCGATGCACGCCTTGTCCTTCACGTCGACACAAGGCTGCGCGATGACGTAGGTCACGCTGTCGTTCCTCCTCGATTGGGCGCTGGCGGGCCTCCGTAGGCTCCGCCGCCTGGCGCGCGGGAGCGCGGCGTCGTCGATGCCCGCCCCTAGTATCTCCGTTCTGGGGCATGATCCGAACAGGAGGGGTGAACTGACCAGTGGAAATCTCTGCCGCAGGACGCTTCGAGGTCCGTATCACCGCTGCTGACGTGGGCAAACGTGTCTCCGTGCGGCGTTTGACCGGACATGGGGACACCCCGGAGAAGTTCACCGACACGGTGGGTGTTCTCACATCATGGGACGACGACGGCGTGCTGACGATCACACGGCGGGCCGGTGAGGTCGTCCGGATGGCCCAGTCCTCGCTGGTGGCGGCCAAGGTGGTGCCGGCCGCTCCGGCGCGCCGCCGGGGACCGGCGGCGACCTATGGGGAACTGGCGCGGGTCGCGGCGCGCGGCTGGCGGCCGGTGGAGAGCGAGTGGCTCGGCGAGTGGGAGCTGCGGGCCGCCGCGGGGTACACCCGGCGGGCCAACAGCGTGCTGCCGCTCGGCGATCCCGGGCTGCCGCTGGACGCCGCGCTGGACGCCGTGCGGCGGTGGTACGGCGCGCGGGGGCTGCCCGCGTACATACAGACCGCGACCGGCGGGGAGGGCACGCAGGAAGTGCTCTGCGCGGAGCTGGAGCGGCGCGGGTGGGCGCGTGAGGTGAGCGCCGAGCTGTGGACCGGCGGGCTGGCGCCGGTGGCGGACCGGGCGGCGGGGGCCGCGGTGGTGCTCTCCCGCGCGGCCGACGCGGCATGGCTGGCCCGGTACCAGCGCAAGGGCGTGAGCGAGGTCGCGCTGAAGGTGCTGGGCGCGGGTCCTTCGGTGTGGTTCGCGACCGTGCCCGGCGAGGCCGCGGCGGACGCGCCCGCGGCCATCGGGCGGTGCGTGGTGGACGGGCGCTGGGCCGGGTTCGCCGCGGTGGAGGTGGATCCCCGGCTGCGACGGCGGGGGCTGGCCACCGAGGTCATGGCCGCGCTCGCCCGGCGGGCGCTGGAGGAGGGCGCGTCGGCGGCCTGGTTGCAGGTGGAGACGGAGAACGCGGGGGCACGGACGCTGTACACCCGCCTCGGCTTCACGGCACACCACACGTACCACCACTACCGGGAGCCGGAACCGGGGCCGGGGCCGGAGGGGCGCTGAGGCGCGGACGGGGCATCTCAGGACGGTACGGATCATTCCGGAAGGGCACGAAACAGCTATGCGTCCCCCTCATCCCCCACCCCCTTCGTCGGAGCGGGCCGCCGAGGTGCGGCGGCGGTTCGCCGAGGAGGCGCGGTCCGAGCGGCCCGATCTGGCGACGCTGTGCCTGCTGCTGGGCGCGGTGGCCGACGGCGGGCTGGACGAGGCCGGGATCGACGCGGCGCAGATGGAACTGGACCGGCTGGCGGGGCAGCTGCCGTACCGGCCGGGCGGCCCGCTCGCCTGGGCCACGGCGGCGCAGCGGGTGCTGGGTGAGCGGTTCGGCTTCCACGGCACCGCCGGGGACTACCAGCGGCTGGAGTCCTCGCTGCTGCACGAGGTGCTGCGGCGGCGGCGCGGGCTGCCCATCCTGCTGTCCGTGGTGTGGCTGGAGGTGACGCGCCGGGCCGGGGCGCCGGTGTACGGGGTCGCACTGCCGGGGCACTTCGTGGTCGGCTTCGGGGCCGCGGAGGAACGGGTGCTGGCCGATCCGTTCGACGGGGGGCGGGTGCTGAGCGGGGCGGACGCGGAGCTGCTGGTGGCGGGGGCGGCGGGGGTGCCGCTGGAGCCGGCGATGCTGGAACCCGCGGACCCCCTGGACGTCGTACGGCGCATCCTCAACAACGTGCGGTCCTGGGCGGCGGCCCGTCCGGAGCGGTCGGACGTGGGTCTGTGGTCGGTGGACCTGTCACTGCTGCTGCCGTCGCATCCGGCGCGACTGCGGTACGAGCGGGCGCGGTTGCTGGTGGAGCGGGGCGATTTCACCGACGGGGCCGAGGAGATGGAGCGGTACGCGGAGCTGATCGAGGTGGTCGACGAGGGGGCGGCGGAGAAGGTGCGCGGGGAGGCACGGGCCGCGCGGGCCCGCCTCAACTGAGGGCGACCGGCCGTCTGTTCACGCGACGGGAAGGGTCACAGCCAGCCCTTCTCCCGCGCGATCCGTACCGCTTCCGCCCTGTTGCGGACGGCGAGCTTCTGGATGGCCGTCGAGAGGTAGTTGCGCACCGTCCCCTGGGAGAGGTGCAGGGCCGTCGCGAGTTCCGCGTTCGTGGAGCCGTCGGCCGCCGCCCGCAGGACCTCTCGTTCGCGGTCGGTCAGCGGGTTGGCACCCTCCGCCAGGGCCGCCGCCGCGAGGGTGGGGTCGATGACGCGTTCACCGGCCAGGACCTTGCGGACGGCCTCGGCCAGCTGGGCGGCGGGGGCGTCCTTGACCAGGAACGCGTCGGCGCCCGCCTCCATCGCGCTGCGCAGGTAGCCGGGGCGGCCGAAGGTGGTGAGGACGACCAGCCGGACGGCCGGGAGCGCCTTGTGGAGCTGCGCCGCGGCCTCGATGCCCGTACAGCCCGGCATCTCTATGTCGAGCAGCGCCACGTCGATGTCGTTCGCCCGGGCCGCCGCCAGCACCTCGTCGCCGCGGGCGACCTGCGCCACGACCTCGATGTCGTCCTCGAGGCCCAGCAGGGCGGCCAGCGCCTCGCGGACCATCGACTGGTCCTCGGCGAGGAGGACCTTGATCGTGCTGCTCATGCACCGGATCCTACGGCCACGCCGGCGGGCAGCGGCACCCTGGCGATCAGCCGGAAACCGTGTTTGGTGCGGCCCGCCTCCAGGGTGCCGCCCACCTTCTCCAGCCGCTCGGTGAGCCCGGTGAGGCCGTTGCCGGGGCCCTTGCCCGAGCCGCCCGAACCGTTGTCCTCGACGGCGAGTTCGAGGACCGGCCCGTCCAGGGTCTGGCGGCGCAGCAGCTCCACCGTGCAGGCGCTCGCGCCGCTGTGCCGTACGACGTTGGTGATGGCCTCGCGCAGGGCCCAGGCGAGGGCCGCCTCGCCGTCCTCGGGCACTCCGCCGAGGTCGGGGTCGGCCGGCACCTCCGCGGTGACCGCGGCGGCGGTCAGCGCCACCTGGGCGCCCGCGAGTTCGGCGGCGAGCCGGGGCCGCCGGTAGCCGGTGACCGCCTCGCGGACGTCCACCAGGGCCTGCCTGCTGACCTTTTCGATGTCGGCGACCTGCTGGGCCGCCTTCTCGGGGTGCCCGGGGAGCATCCGGCCCGCCAGCTCGCTCTTCAGCGTGATCAGCGAGAGCGAGTGGCCGAGCAGGTCGTGCAGGTCCCTGGCAAGCCGCAACCGCTCCTCGTTCGCCGCCAGTTGGGCGACGGTGGCGCGGGCCTTGCGCAACTCGATCGTGGTGGCGACCAGTTGCCGTACGCCGGTCATGGAGTAGCCGACCAGGAGGACCACCAGGAACAGGCCCCAGGCGTCGTCCAGGGCGTGGGCGTGCCAGCCCGCCAGCATCATGGCGGCGGTGGTGGCCGGGACCGTCCAGTACGCGATCCGCAGCGGGAAGGTGACTCCGCACATCACGGAGACGTACACGAACAGGCCGAGCCAGGAGCCGCCGAGGCCGAAGGCGAGGACGACCGCGAGCGTCCACTCCACGGCGACCGCGGCGGCGACGACACCGCCGCGGAACGGCCGGCCCATCTGGCGGAAGACGATGGTCAGGTAGATCCCGACGAAGGCCGCCAGGCCCGCCCAGCCGGCCGCCGTGGCCCCGGTGGTGTGGTGGCCGGAGGTCAGGTCGTCCACCGGGGAGCCCAGGAACACCAGCCACGGCAGCACCCAGACCAGCTTGCGCACCGCCTCGGCGCGGTTGCGCGGCGGCTGGCCGATCCGCACCAGCCGGTCCGCCCGCACTTCGTCCTCGGACCGCAGGTCTTCCGTCATCGTGCTCACGCCTTCAGCGTGTCCTTCCGGTACAGCCAGGCCGCGCCGCCGACGAAGAGGGCGAAGAAGACGACGAGGATGGCGATGTCCTGGGCCTTGGGGGCCTGGCTCTGCTCGATGGCCCGCCCGAGTGCAGCGTACGCGTGCGTGGGCAGCCACTTCGCGATGTCCTGGAGCCAGGTCGGGAACAGGGAGGACGGCCACCACAGGCCGCCGAGGATCGACAGGCCGAAGTAGGTGATCATCGTGATGGGGCGGACCGCGTCGCCGCTCGCCAGGTATCCGATGGCGACGCCCAGCGCGGCGAAGACCAGGCTGCCGGCCCAGATCGCGCCGGTGAGGGCGAGCCACTGCCAGGCGTCGAGGCGTACGTGCTTCACGGCCGCGGCGACCAGGAAGACGACCACGATGGAGGGCAGGCTCACCACGGCGGCGCTCGCGGTCTTGGCGAAGACGTAGCCACGTCCGGGCAGGGTGGTCAGCCGCAGCTGCCGCACCCAGCCGCTCTCGCGCTCCTTGGCGATGCGTTCGCTGTTGCCCATCAGGACGGCGGTCAGGGCGCCGAAGGAGGCCATGGAGACCATGACGTACGCGGCGACGGACAGCCCGGAGTTGTCGACGGACTTGCTCGTGCCGCCCTGGCTGGCGACCAGCAGGAAGAGGATGGAGGGGTAGATCACCGAGAAGAACAGGAACTTGCGGTTGCGCAGGGCGCGCGCGAGCTCCAGCTTGATCAGGGCGTTCATGACTGCGTGACCTCCTTGGCCTCCTCGGCCTCCGTGATGGCGACGAACGCCTGCTCCAGGCCGAGCCCGGCGACTTCGAGGTTGCGGGGGTAGACGCCGAGGCCGTAGAGGGCGTGGACGGTGGCGTCGGCGTCGGACGACTGCATGCGGATCGTCTGGCCGCTTATGTCGACCGCGGTGAGGAAGGGCAGCGCCCGCAGCGGGGCCTCGTCGATCTCGCCCTCCAGATCGAAGGAGATCCTCCGCGCGCCGGCCTTGGCCTTGATCTCGGCGGCGGTCCCGTCGGCCAGCAGGCGCCCGCGGTGCAGCACCAGCACCCGGTCGGCGATGGCGTCGGCCTCTTCGAGGTAGTGCGTGGCGAACAGCACGGTACGGCCCTGGTCGGCCTGCTCGCGCATGGTCGCCCAGAACGCCTGGCGGGCCGAGACGTCCATGCCGGTGGTGGGCTCGTCCAGGACGATCAGGTCGCTGTCGCCCGCGGTGGCGAGGGCGAAGCGGACGCGCTGGGCCTGGCCGCCGGAGAGCTTGTTGACCTTGCGGTCGGCGATCCCCGAGACACCCGCGCGGGCGAGGACGTCGGTGACCTTGTGGGGCTTGGGGTGCAGGTCGCAGGCCAGCTTCACCAGCTCGCGGACGGTGACCTCGTCCATCAGGCCGCCGCTCTGCAGCATCGCGCCCACCCGTCCGGCGACGATGGCCTCACGCGGGCTCATGCCGAAGACGCTGACCGTGCCGGCGTCGGCGTGCTTGAGGCCGAGCAGCAGGTCGAGCGTGGTCGACTTGCCGGCGCCGTTGGGCCCGAGCAGGGCCACGGTCTCCCCCGGGTGCAGCCGCAGCGAGAGTCCGTCGACGGCCCGCACGTCCCCGTAGGTCTTGCTCACTTGGTCGAATCCGACGACCGGGGTCCCGGTGGCCGTCGTCGCCGCTGTCGTTGTCATGCCTCCATGCTGACGGCGAGCCCCTGCTCCGGGTCAGTGCCGACCGTCCGGAGAGCCGCATGACAGATGTCACGAGCGGGGCGTGACACACACAGAGGGGGCGCCCGCCGTGTGCCGGGCGCCCCCTCTCGGACCTGACGTCAGCTCGGGTTCGTCTGGATGACGCCGATACGCTCTGCCGCGGTCTTTCCGACCAGCGCCTTGCGGAGCGCGGAGGCGACGTCCTGCGGGGTGACGGCCGTCTTCTGGCCGGTTCCCCGGGTGATCAGCACGCCGTTGAACGTGTTGCCGTACGCCGTCTTGAGGGCCTCCAGGTTGTACGTCTCCACCAGCTTCCCGTCGACGGCCTTGAATCCGAGGATCTTCGGGAGGGACAGGGAGCCGAACTGGATGCTGTGCGCAGCGTCGGTCTGGATGGTGACCCGCGCCGACATCGCCGGTTCCGCGAATGCCTTCATCTCGCGGTCGACCTCCGCGTTGGAGACCGTCGGCTGCTGGGTGGTGGTCGGCACGTTCACCGTGGTGGCGGTGTCGGTCTCCACCATCGTCTTGTACGCCTGCTTGACCGTCTCGGCGGAGGCGGCCGCGTCGATGCCCTTGCCCGCCTTGCCGTAGACGGCGACGGCCTTGCCGGACTTGAACTCGATCGTGCCCTGGACGACGGAGCCGGAGCTGCCGCCGAGGTCCTTGAGGGCGGCCTGGAGCTTCTCCTCGTCCACCGGCATGGCGGGGTCGACGACCCGCTTCTGGCCGAACAGGGCGCCGATCACGGAGACCGGGTTGTAGTCGCTCTTGGCGGCCGCGTCGACGGTCTTCTGGAAGTCGAACTGGAGGCCCGCCTGGTCCGGGGGCAGCGAGACCGTCTTCCCGTCGACCGACAGCTTCAGCGGCTTGTTGACGCGGCTGCCGAAGGCGTCGTCCAGCTTCTTGACCGCGTCGTCGCGGGTGCCGCCGCCGATGTCGACGCCGAGCACGGTGGTGCCCTTGGGGACGTCGGAGTGGTTCATGAGGAGCCCGGCGCCGTAGACACCGAGGCCCGCGACCACCACGACACCGCCGAGCAGCGGCAGCTTGCCGCGCTTCTTCTTGGCCTTCGCCTTGCCCTTGGACTCGGCCGGGGGCGGCGAGACCGGCTCGGGCAGCTTCGGCGGCGTGTGCGACTGCGGTCCGGTGGTGCCGGGGGCGCCCGGCGCGAACGGGGAGTTGGGGCCCGACGGTACGACCGGGATGCCGCTGGTGACGGTGTGCCCGGAGACGTTGTCCGCCGGGGTGCCGTAGCCGGGCGTGCCCGGTCCGGGGGCGGGCTTCTGCGGGGTGAGGATCGCGGTGTCGTCGCTCAGACCGCCGCCGGGGACGGCGAGTCCGGGACCGGCGGGGGCGGTGCGCGCGCCGGGTCCGGCCTGGGCGCCGCGGCCGACGGGGGGCTGAGCGCCACGGCCGGCCGGGCCGGGTGCGGTGCGGCCGGTGGGCCGGCCCGGGGCACCGCCCGGACCCGCAGGGTTGCCCGGGGCGCCGAAGGACTCGCCGCCGCTGACCGGCGGGACGAAGGGGCCGTCGCCGGTGACCGGTCCGCCGGTGGGGCCCGCGGGGCCCTGCGGGCCGCCGGATCCGCCGGGCAGACCGGGCCCGTTGAAGCCGTTGGGGCCGCCGGGACCGGCCGGGCCGCCACCGGGGGTGCCGGGACCGCCCTGGGCGCCGTTCTGGCCGGCGTTGTCGGAGAAGTACGGCAGGTCGTCGCGGCGTGCCTCGCCGCCCTCCTTGGCGCCGCCCCGCGAGCCACCGAGCGGGCCCGCGGCGAGCGCCTCCGTCACGTCGAAGGAGCCGGTGCCGCCGCCGTGTCCGGGAGCCACCGGGCCGCCGGTGGCGCCCGCGGGCAGACCGGAACCGTTGGTCGAGCCGGACCTGGTGCCGCCGGGTGCGCTCATGGAGCCGACGACGCCGCCGGGACGGCCGCCGTTGGCACGCGCGCCGCCCGAAGGGCCCTGGGCACCCGGGGCGCCGGGCGCGGCCGGCGGGTTGGGCGCGGCGGCGGGCGAACTACCGGTCGTCCCGGTCCCGTTGCCTGCGGGCCCGCGCTGACCGCCCTTGGCGGGGCCGGACTTGCGTGGCGCGAACCAGTCGCTGTTCGCGGCGCCCGGGGCGGGCCCCGCTTCCGCGGCGGGCGGCTCGACCGTGCCGGTGGACGCGGCGGCGCCGGTCGGCAGCGCGTGGGTGCCGGTCTCCTCGCTCGGGACGGCGTCGGTGTCCGTGACGGGCGTACGGACGACCACGGGCGGAATCGGCCGGGAGCCGGGGATGTTGATCCGGATCCGGGTCGTCAGCGTGGTCTCGGTCTTGCGTTCCTCCGGCTGCGCGGCCGAACGGCCCGCACCCGCGGCGTCGTCGGAAGCCATGGGGGTCCCGTACGGCGGCGTGCCCGAGGGGTATGCGGCTCCGCCGCGCCCGTTGGGCCCGGAGGACGGAGTGTCAGTTTCACGACTCAAGGCAGGTTCTCCCGGTTGGCTCCACCGCCCGTGGCGACCTTTCTCGGGCGGCTCGGCGGCGCGCACCACCATACTGGCCACTTCTGACGCTTATCCCACGACCGCTGGGGAAACCCACACCGGACTCGCACGCGCGCCCCACGGCGAAGTGGTACGTCACTTGCCAAGTCGGGCGCCGTCCGCGTGAGGTTGCCGCCCCAAACCCAATGTGGCGCAGATCACAGCCAACGCCATGCCGCCGAGCAGGAAGAGGTACGAGCCGCCGCCTGCGCCGAACAGGAAGTCGCCCTCGGGCCGGCCTGCGGTGAGGAAGATGACGGCGACGACCCAGCCGAACGCGGGCGCCACGGCCCCGGAACGGCTGCCGGTGGCCCGCGACCCGCCGAGGAAGAGCCCGGCGGCACCGGCCAGGGCGAGCAGCAGCCCGCCGGGGAACCAGCCGGCCTGCACGAGGGTCCCGGCCAGGCCGACCAGGGCGCCGAGCACGACCAGGGCGAACAGGGCCGCGACGCGTCCGGCGGAGGGCCGCTGCAACGGTTGCGCGAGCATCGAGCCACGTCCGGCGGAGCTCATGGGGCCACCTCCGTCGCCGCGTCGAGGCCGGCGAAGAGGTCGGTCTCGGGGGTGGCGGCCGGCGTCCCGGCCACCAACTCGTAGTACTCCGTGGTGAACACGGGCTGCGCCAGCTCGTTGGAGAGCGCGAAATAGGGCACGGCGCCGGGTGCCACCTCGATCTGGGTGGCGTGGGCGGCCATCGCGGCGGTCTTCGCGGTGGCGTACGCGGTGCCGTCGATCGCGGTGGTGACCCGGTGGTCGTCGACCACGCCCGGCACGTCCCCGACGGCGGCGGGCTTGTCGAAGGGCAGCGCCGGCAGGTCCTCGTGGAGCCGGGTGAAGGCCGCCTCGGCGACGGTGCGCGGGACGCGGTTCCAGTAGACCTTGGGGATGCGGTGGCCGGCCTCGGCGGCGAGCTCGACGGCCCGCATGGTGACGCGGTGGGCCTGGATGTGGTCCGGGTGGCCGTAGCCGCCGTGGTCGTCGTAGGTGACGACGACCTGGGGGCGGACCTCCAGGATGACCTCGACCAGGTGGGCGGCGGCCTCGTCGACGTCGGCCTGCCAGAAGCAGCCGGGCGCGTCGTTGTCGGGCAGGCCCATCATCCCGGAGTCGTGGTAGCGGCCGGCGCCGCCGAGCAGCCGGAAGTCGTCGACGCCGAGCTCGCGCATGGCGGCGGTGAGCTCGCCCCATCGGTGCTGGCCCAGCGCCGGGCCGGTCAGATGCCGCAGCTCGGGCGGGATGACCTCGCCGCCCTCACCGAGGGTGCAGGTGACCAGCGTCACGTGGACGCCCTGGTCCGCGTAGCGGGCCATGGTGGCGCCGTTGTTGATCGACTCGTCGTCCGGGTGCGCGTGCACGAGGAGCAGCCGTCGGGCAGGGACTTCCGTCATGCCCCAACCCTACGAGGCACCCCCCGCCCCCGGGCCACCTCCCCGCCCGACTGTCACCCTTCCTCGTCCAGCAGCGCGCGACGGCCGGGGTGAGAAGCTCGAGAGCGTCACCTGGAGGAGCCGGTTCGGCAGGGTCCCCGGACGTCGGCGTCCCGGTTTCGCGCTCGCCGCAAGTGGTACCCGGGAGCCGGCCCTAGGCGCGGTCGCGTCCCTCAGAACTTGATGCTGCCGATCATGCTGGCGACGTTCGTCGTCAGGTCGCTGATCGTCGGGGCGACGGTCGAGGAGGCGAGATAGAAACCGAGCAGCATGCACACCACGGCATGACCGCCCTTCAGACCCGACTTCTTGATCAGCAAGAAGACGATGATCGCCAGCAGCACCACCGCCGAAATCGAGAGTGCCACGGCGGCTCACCTCCAAAGATCCCAGGGACGCGGGGGGTTCGGACTATGGGGGTTGTAGATCGGTACAGCAATTCCACGCTCACGCCAGCAGGTTCATACCCACCCAGCGGTAGTGATCATAACTATGCGTGCTCGCGCATCGCTCGGCGCACGGCCGCACAAGGGGGCGCATGGCCAATATGGTCAGGGCATGACGACCGAGGCTGTCTCATTCCCCCGCCGGCACGCCCGCACCCAGCGTTTCACGCTCGGTGCGCCACGCGCGTTCTCCGTGGCCCCCGACGGTTCCCGCGTGGCCTTCCTGCGCTCCGGCTCCGGTACGGACCGCGCCAACTCCCTGTGGGTCCTCGACGTGGCGAGCGGCGAGGAGCACCTCGCGGCGGACCCGCGGGCGCTGCTCGGCGGCGCCGAGGAGCACCTGTCGCCGCAGGAGCGCGCCCGCCGCGAACGCAGCCGTGAGGGCGGTGCCGGCATCGTCGGCTACGCCGCCGACGCGGCCCTGGAGTTGGCGTCTTTCGCCTTGTCAGGGCGGCTTTTCACGGCCGAGCTCAGGGCCGGTACGACACGCGAACTCACCGTCCCCGGGCCGGTGATCGACCCCCGCCCGTCCCCCGACGGCCGCCAGGTCGCGTACGTCGCGCAGGGTGCCCTGCGGGTGGTGGGCGCCGAGGGCGGGGACGACCGGGCGCTCGCGGAGCCGGAGTCGGATCAGGTCACTTACGGATTGGCCGAGTTCGTCGCGGCCGAGGAGATGGGGCGTTCGCGCGGCTTCTGGTGGTCGCCCGGGTCGGACCGGCTGCTCGTGGCGCGGGTGGACGACACGCCGGTGCAGCGGTGGTGGATCGCCGACCCCGCTCACCCCGAGCGTGACCCACACCACGTCGCGTACCCCGCGGCGGGGACGGCGAACGCGGACGTACGGCTGTTTCTGTACGGCCTCGACGGGGAGCGCACGGAGGTCTCGTGGGACCGGGCACGCTATCCGTACCTGGCGCATGTGCACTGGTCAGACGCAGGTGCACCGCTGCTGCTCGTACAGGCGCGCGACCAGCGCAGTCAGCTGTTCCTCGCCGTGGACCCGGGGTCGGGGGCGACCCGGATGGTGCACGCCGACGAAGATCCAACATGGCTTGAACTTTTCGCCGGAGTGCCCTGCTGGAGCCCCTCGGGTCGGCTCGTCAGGATTGCCGACGAGGGCGGCGCCCGGGTCCTCGCGGTGGGCGAACGGCCGCTCACCGGAGCCCAGTTGCACATCCGTGCGGTACTGGACGTGACCAGCGACGACGTGCTGGTCACGGCGTCCGCCGGCGAGGAGGCCGAGTCCCCCGAGATCGGCGAGGTGCACGTCTACCGGGTCAGCGAGCTCGGCGTGGAGCGCGTGTCGCAGGAGCCAGGCGTGCACACGGCGGTTCGCGCCGGGGGCGTGACCGTACTGGTCTCCGCCACGCTGGACCGCCCCGGCGCCCGTGTCCAGGTACTGCGCGACGGCAAGCATCTGGCGTCCATCGCCTCGTACGCCGAAGATCCCGGTTTGTCCCCGCGCGTGACGCTCACCCAGGGGGGCGCACGGCGAATTCCGTGCGCCGTGCTTATGCCACGGGACTACCACGGGGACACTCCCCTTCCGGTGCTGCTCGACCCGTACGGAGGCCCGCACGGTCAGCGGGTGGTCGCCGCGCACAACGCCCACCTCACCTCGCAGTGGTTCGCCGACCAGGGCTTCGCGGTGCTCGTCGCCGACGGCCGGGGCACCCCGGGCCGCTCCCCCGCCTGGGAGAAGTCCATCAAGGACGACGTGGCCGCGATCGTCCTCCAGGACCAGGTCGACGCGCTCCAGGCGCTCGCCGCGGACTTCCCCCTCGACCTCACCAGGGTCGCGATCCGCGGCTGGTCGTTCGGCGGCTACCTCGCCGCCCTCGCGGCCCTGCGCCGCCCGGACGTCTTCCACGCGGCGGTGGTCGGCGCCCCGGTGACCGACCTGCGCCTGTACGACACCCACTACCAGGAGCGCTACCTCGGTGACCCCGGCGAGCAGCCGGAGGTGTACCGCCGCAACTCGGTCATCGACGACGAGGGCCTGACCGAGGCGGCCGAACCGTACCGCCCGATGATGATCGTGCACGGTCTCGCCGACGACAACGTGGTGGTGGCGCACTCGCTGCGGCTGTCCTCGGCACTGCTCGCGGCGGGCCGCCCGCACGAGGTGCTGCCCCTGTCGGGCGTCACGCACATGACCCCGCAGGAACAGGTGGCGGAGAACCTGCTGCTGCTCCAGCTGGACTTCCTGAAGCGGACGCTGGGGCTGGGGCAGGGGTAGTACGGCAACGGGCCGGGACGACATGGCGCGTCCCGGCCCGTTCACGGCACCCGCACGGCCGTACGCTGTTCAGCGTGCCGCGTCCGTATATCGGGACCGGGTCGGCCAAGTTGCCTGCGTGTTAACGCGATTGACCCGTGTTCGACCCGTTATGCACCCCCGTTGACAAGATCGTCCGGTGGCACCACCCGCTTCTCCTCGGCGAAGTGGCAGGCCGAGTCGTGCGCCGCCGGCCCCGACGCGAACCGGAACGCGGCGGGCACGGCGAGCGCCGGCACCTCCCGCGCGCACCGCTCCTGCGCCTTCCAGCACCGCGTGCGGAACCGGCATCCCGAGGGCACGTTGGTCGGCGACGGCACGTCCCCGCTCAGGATGATCCGCTCCCGGTGCTCCCGCGCCTCGGGGTCCGGTACCGGCACCGCGGAGAGCAGCGCCTGGGTGTAGGGGTGGGTGGGGTGGTCGTAGATCTCCTCGTCCCTGCCGGTCTCCACGATCCGCCCGAGGTACATCACCGCGACCCGGTCCGAGATGTGCCGCACGATCGACAGGTCGTGGGCGATGAAGACGTACGACAGGTCGAAGTCCTTCTGGAGCCGGTCGAGCAGGTTGATCACCTGGGCCTGGACCGAGACGTCCAGCGCGGAGACCGGCTCGTCGGCGACGATCACCTCGGGGCGCAGCGCCAGCCCCCGGGCGATGCCGATGCGCTGCCGCTGGCCGCCGGAGAACTGGTGCGGGTAGCGGTTGATGTACTCCGGGTTGAGTCCGACCACGTCCAGGAGTTCCTGGACGCGTCTGCGCCGGTCGCCCCTGGGGGCCGCCTCGGGGTGGATCTCGTAGGGCTCGCCGATGATGTCGCCGACGGTCATCCGGGGGTTGAGCGAGGTGTACGGATCCTGGAAGACCATCTGGATGTTGCGGCGGACCGCCTTCAGGGCCCGCCCGCTCAGCCTGGTGACGTCCTCGCCCTTGTACGTGATCGACCCGGCCGTCGGCCGCTCGAGGTGGACGAGCATCCTGGCGAGGGTCGACTTGCCGCAGCCCGACTCCCCGACGATCCCGAGCGTCTCTCCCCTGTCGAGCACGAAGTCGACACCGTCGACGGCCTTGACCGCACCGACCTGCTTCTTGAAGAGGATGCCCTGGGTCAACGGGTAGTGCTTGACCAGTCCGCGCACTTCGATGATCGGCTCAACCATCGACGCATTCCCTCCAGAAGTGACAGGCGCTCCCCCGGTGCCGGTCCACCTCGTACAGCGGCGGTTCGTCGGTGCGGCACACGTCCTGGGCCATGGGGCAGCGCGGGTGGAAGGCGCACCCCGGAGGGATGTCCATGAGGTTGGGCGGCAGGCCCTTGATGGCGTAGAGCTCCTGGCCCTTCTGGTCCAGGCGCGGGATGGAGTCGAGCAGTCCCCGGGTGTACGGGTGGGCCGGCGCCTTGTAGAGGTCGTGCACGGGCGCGGACTCGACGATCCGTCCCGCGTACATGACGGCGATGCGGTCGGCGACGTCCGCGACCACGCCCAGGTCGTGGGTGATGAGGATCAGCCCCATCCGGTACTCGCGCTGCAACTCCGCGAGCAGGTCCATGACCTGGGCCTGCACGGTGACGTCCAGGGCGGTCGTCGGCTCGTCGGCGATGATCAGGTCCGGTTCCAGGGCCAGCGCCATGGCGATCATGATGCGCTGGCGCATGCCGCCGGAGAACTGGTGCGGATAGTCCCGCACCCGCTGGGCGGCGGCCGGGATCCGCACCCGGTCCATCAGCTCGACGGCCCTGGCCCGCGCGTCCTTCTTCGACATCCCCCGGTGCACGACGAACATCTCGCCGAGCTGGTCGCCCACGCTCAGCACGGGGTTCAGCGCCGACAGCGCGTCCTGGAAGATCATCGCCATCCCGGCCCCCCGGATCCGCCGCCTCTCCTCCTCCTTCAGCTTCAGCAGGTCCCGCCCCTGGAAGAGGATCTCGCCGCCGCTGATCCGCCCCGGCGGCATGTCGAGGATCCCCATCACGGCCTGGGCGGTCACCGACTTCCCGGACCCGGACTCGCCGAGCACGGCCAGCGTCTCGCCCGCGCCGACGGCGTACGAGACCCCGTTGACCGCCTTCGCGACCCCGTCCCTGGTCCGGAACTCCACGTGCAGGTCCCGCACTTCGAGCAGCACGGCGGCGCTCACCTCAGCTTCGGGTCGAGGGCGTCGCGCACCGCGTCGCCGAGCATGATGAAGGCCAGGACGGTGATCGCGAGGGCCCCGGAGGGCCACAGCAGCGCGTGCGGCGCGTTGCGGACGTACGGGGAGGCGGCGGAGATGTCGATGCCCCAGGAGACGCTCGGCGGCTTCAGGCCGACGCCGAGGTACGACAGGGTCGCCTCCAGCGCGATGTACGTACCGAGCGCGATGGTCGCGACCACGATCACGGGTGCCACGGCGTTGGGCGCGATGTGCCGCAGCAGGATGCGCGCGGGGGAGGCGCCGAGGGCGCGCGCGGCCTGCACGTAGTCGTTCTGCTTCGCGGTGATCACCGAGCCGCGGGCGATCCGGCAGACCTGCGGCCAGCCGAGCAGCACCATGAAGCCGATGACCGGCCAGACCGTGTTGCTGGTCACCACGGACAGCAGGACGAGACCGCCGAGGACGACCGGGATCGCGAAGAAGACGTCGGTGAGCCGGGACAGGACCGCGTCCCAGCCCCCGCCGAAGAACCCGGCGAGCCCGCCGAGCACCGACCCGAGCAGCGCGACCCCGAGCGTGGCGCACACGCCCACCGTGACGGACGTACGGGCCCCGTAGACGGTCCGTGTGTAGACGTTGCAGCCCTGTCCGTCGTAGCCGAAGGGGGCGCCCGGCTGGGAGCCCTCCTGGGCCTTGGCGAGGTCGCACTGGAGGGGGCTGCCGGAGGCGATCAGGGACGGCCACAGGGAGATGACGACCAGGAAGAGGATGACGAGGGCGGAGACGACGAAGACCGGGTTGCGGCGCAGGTCCCGCCAGGCGTCGGACCACAGCGAGCGGGGCCGGGCCGCCGGGCCGGTGCCGAGCGGGCCGCCCGGAGTCCGCTCCAGCGTCTGGGCCTCGGTCGTCGCGAGGTCCATCGCTCCGCCCATGCCCGTCCCCGCGATGGCCCGGTCCTGTTCGAACGGCTGCTCAGGCATAGCGGATCCTCGGGTCGAGTACGGCGTAGAGGAGGTCCACGAGGAGGTTGGCCACCAGGAACACCAGGACGAGGACGGTCACGAAGCCGACCACCGTCTGGGTGTTCTGCCGCAGGATCCCCTGGTAGAGCTGGTAGCCGACGCCGTGGATGTTGAAGATCCGCTCGGTGACGATGGCGCCGCCCATCAGCGCGCCGATGTCGGTGCCGATGAAGGTGACGACGGGGATGAGGGAGTTGCGCAGCAGGTGCCGGGAGACGACCCGGCGCCGGGGCAGGCCCTTGGCGACGGCCGTACGGACGTAGTCGCTGCGCCGGTTCTCGGCGATGGAGGTCCGGGTCAGCCGGGTGACGTAGGCGAGGGACACGGAGGCGAGGACGAGACCGGGCACGATCAGCTCGCCGAAGCCGGCGTCCGGGGAGACGGAGGGCCGGATCCAGCCCCACTCCACGCCGAGCAGGAGCTGGAGCAGCAGGCCGGTGACGAAGGTCGGTACGGAGATCACGACCAGGGTGGCGAGGAGCACGCCGGTGTCGACGGGCCGGCCGCGGCGCAGCCCGGTGAGCACGCCCAGCGTGATGCCGATGACGATCTCGAAGAGGACGGCCACGACCGTCAGCCGGACGGTGACGGGGAACGCGGTGGCCATCAGCTCGGTGACCGGCTGCCCGTTGAACGCCGTGCCGAAGTCACCGGTGAAGACGTTCCCCATGTAGGTGAGGTATTGCTGCCACACCGGCTTGTCGAGTCCGAACTCCCTCTTCAGCTGGGCGGCGGTCGCCGGGTCGCAGGCGCGCTCGCCGCACAGTCCGGCGATCGGGTCGCCCATGACGTTGACCATGAGGAAGATCAGCAGCGTGGCCCCGACGAACACCGGGACCATCTGGAGCAGCCGCCGGACCACGTAGCGCCCCATGCCGGGTCAGCTGACCTTGATCTCGTTGTAGACGGGGACGCTGAACGGGTTGAGCGCGACGTTCGACAGCCGGTCCGAGTAGCCGGCGCTGCCGTTCTGGTACCAGAGCGGGATGGCGGCCATGTTGTCCCGGACGACCCCCTCGGCCTGCTGGAAGGCGGCGACGGCCTTGGCGGTGTCGGTCTCGGCGTTCGCCCGGTCGACGAGCCTGTCGAAGTCCTTGTTGGACCACTTGCCGTCGTTGGAGGAGGCGTTGGTGTAGTAGAGCGGCTGGAGGAAGTCCTGGATGAGCGGGTAGTCCATCTGCCAGCCCGCGCGGAACGGGCCGGTCATCTTGTGCTGACCGATCTGGTTGCGGAAGTCGGCGAAGGTGCCGACCGGGTTCCCGACGCACGCCTTGTCGTTGCCGAGCGCGTTGTTGATGGAGTTGCACACGGCGTCCACCCACATCCTGTGCGAGCCGGTGTCGGCGTTGTACGTGATCTTGACCTGGCCGCCCGGCAGCCCGCCACCCTCCTGGATCAGCTTCTTGGCCTGGGCCGGGTCGTAGTCGCAGGCGCTCCCGCACAGCCCCGCCTTGAAGCCGCCCGCGGCGCCGAGCACCGGCGAGGTCCAGTCGGTGGCGGGGGTGCGGGTGCCGTGGAAGATGGTGTCGGTGATCTGCTTGCGGTTGATGGCCATGGACAGGCCGGTGCGGACCTTCTCCGCGCCGCTCTTGTTCCAGGCGCCGTCGTAGTACGGGAAGGCGAGGGTCTGGATGATGCCGGCCGGGGTGTTGATGTACCGGCCGGCGAGGTCGGCCTTGACGTTCTTCAGCTGTGTGGCGGGCACGTCGTCGACGAGGTCGAGGTTGCCGGCGATCAGGTCGGTGTAGGCGGTGTCGCTGTCGGTGTAGACCTTGAGGGTCACGCCGTCGTTCCGCGCCTTGTCGTCCCCCGGGTACAGGGCCCACTTCCGCAGGTTCATCTGCGAGCCCTTGGTGTACGACTCGATGGCGTACGGCCCGTCGCCGACCGGCTGCTTCAGCCAGCCGGCGTGGTCGGTGAAGAAGGCCCGGGGCAGCGGCGCGAAGGCCGCGTAGCCGAGGGTGTCGGGGAAGCTGGAGAACTTCTGGCCGAGCTTGACGGTGAACGTCCTGTCGTCGACGACCTTCAGTCCGGAGAGGGTGTCGGCGCTCTGCGAACCGCTGTCCGGGTGGACCTTGTCGTAGCCCTGGATGTAGCCGAAGAAGTAGGCGTTCTTCTGGTTGTTCTTCAGGCTCGCCCCGTAGTTCCAGGCGTCGACGAAGGACTTGGCGGTGACCTTCTCGCCGTTGGAGAAGGTCCAGCCGTCCTTGAGGGTGATCGTGAAGTTCTGCGAGTCGCTCGTGTCGATCTTCTCGGCGAGCATGTTCTGGGCCTTGCCGGTCTTCGGGTCGTACTTCTTCAGCCCCCGGAAGATCATGTCGAGGACCTTGCCGCCCTGGACCTCGTTGGTGTTGGCGGGCTCCAGGGGGTTCTGGGGGTCGCCCCAGGAGGAGCTCAGCACGCCGCTCTGGCCGCCGCCACCGCCGCCGCCCCCGCAGGCCGTGGCGGTCAGCGCCACCACCACCGCGCAGACCGCCCCGCGGACGTGCGTCGCTGAACGCATGGCGTGCCTCCTCCGTGCAGGGTGGTCTCCTACCGCGACCCCTTACCGGTCAATATCGTCAGAAACTGCACATACCGCATATTCGCTTCGCCCATCCGCAGCAGGACCCACCCGAAGGGGTGGCGCGCTTTTTCCGCAGGCCACACCAGCCCCACGCGCCGTTGACGCACCCTTGGGACCGCTGATAGACACACCCGGACTCCGAACGAGCCGTAACTGTGCGAGCGATGACGCGAGGTCACCCCCCATGAGCCCACGAGCCCAGTACCGCGCAAGGCGTTCACACCCGATAACCCCCCGCCTGCGTGCGCCCCGGTCGGTGGCGGCCGCCGGCGCCCTGGCCCTGACCTTCTCGGCGGTGCTCGCGACCCCGCTCGACCCGTTACCCCAGCAGGCGTCGGCCGCCACCGGCGACAAGGTGCTCACCGTCGCGGTCGCCCAGAGCGTCGACTCGCTGAGCCCCTTCCTGGCCACGCGGCTGCTCAGCACCAGCCTCCAGCGGCTGATGTACGAGTACCTCACCGACTACGACCCCGGGGACGCGCACCCGGTACCCGGTCTGGCCACCAAGTGGTCCGCGTCCGCCGACAAGCTCACCTGGACCTACACGATCCGCTCCGACGCGAAGTGGTCGGACGGGCAGCGGGTGACCGCCGAGGACGCGGCGTGGACGTTCGACAAGCTGATGACGGACCCGGCGGCCGCCACCGCGAACGGCAACTTCGTCACCAACTTCCGCAAGGTGACGGCGCCGAGCCCCACCGAACTGGTCATCACGCTGAAGAAGCCGCAGGCCACGATGACCGCGCTGGACGTGCCGATCGTGCCCGAGCACATCTGGAAGAACGTCGCGGACTTCTCGAAGTTCAACAACGACAGCGGTTTCCCCGTCGTGGGCGACGGGCCGTTCGTCCTCACCGGCTACCGCGCCGACAGCTACGTCCGGCTCAGGGCCAACAAGGACTTCTGGCGCGGCGCCCCCAGGTTCGACGAGCTGGTCTTCCGGTACTACAAGGACCAGGACGCCGCCGTGGCCGCCCTGCGCAAGGGCGAGGTCTCCTTCGTCGCGGGCGCACCGGCCCTGACCCCCGCCCAGGCGTCCTCGCTCCAGGGCCTCAAGGACATCCACGTCAACGACGCCCCGGGCCGCCGCTTCTACGCCCTCGCCGTCAACCCCGGCGCCCGCGCGAAGAACGGCCAGAGGTTCGGCGACGGCGACCCCTCCCTGCTCGACGCGCGGGTGCGGCACGCGCTGTTCATGGCCGTCGACCGGAAGACCGTCGTCGACAAGGTGTTCCAGGGGCACGCGGCCGAGGGCCAGGGCTACGTCCCGCCGCGTTTCACCTCGTACTTCTGGAAGCCGTCCGCGCGCCAGGAGCTCGCCTACGACCCCGCGGCGGCCGCCCGCCTCCTCGACCAGGCCGGCTACCGGAGGAACGCCGACGGCAAACGGGTCGGCAAGGACGGCAGACCGCTGAACTACCGCGTCCTGTGCCACGCCACCGACCCCAACGACAAGGCCGTGGGTCAGTACCTCAGGGAGTGGTGGGCCAAGCTCGGCATCGGCATGACCCTCGACTGCCTGGACAACGTCACCGACCCCTGGCTCGCCGGCCGGTTCGACCTCGCCTTCGACGGCTGGTCCGTCAACCCCGACCCGGACTACGTGCTGTCCATCGACACCTGCGGCGCCCTGCCCGCCACCCCGAAGGACACCGGACCGACCGACGACTTCGTCTGCGACCGGACGTACGACGGCCTGTACGCCCGGCAGCTCGCCGAGTACGACCCCGCCCGACGGGCCGCCCTGATCCGGCAGATGGAGTCACGGCTGTACGACCTGGGGTACATCAACGTCATGGCGTACCCGAACGCCGTCGAGGCCTACCGCACCGACCAGATCAAGTCGATCGAGACGATGCCCAGGGCCGCCGGCAACATCTACGGACAGGACGGCTACTGGAGTTGGTGGTCGGCGGTGCCGGCCGACTCCACGGGCTCCTCGCACGGCGGCTCGACCGGGATCGTGGCCGGGGTCGTCGCGGGGGTGGTGGTCCTCGCCGGGGCCGGGGTGTTCCTCGCGAGGCGCCGCCGCGCCACGGCGGACGACCGCGAGTAGCCCGTGCAGCCGACCGCTCCCGACGCGCCGTCCACGCCGTCCGGGCCGGGCGCCGGACCGGTTCCGGCCGGTCCGGCGCCGCGCGGACCGCGGGCGCGCACGACCGCCGCGTACCTGCGCTACGGCGCGGGCAAGGCGGGCGGCGCCGTGGTGTCGCTGCTCGCCGTCCTCGTCACCGGTTTCTTCCTCTTCCGGCTCATCCCCGGCGACCCGGTCCGGACCATGACGGGCGGCCGGCCGATCTCGGCCGCCCAACTCAGCCAGTACCGCAAGGAGTTCGGCCTCGACCTGCCGTTGTGGGAGCAGTTCACGGACTACTGCCGCAAGGCGCTCACCGGTGACCTGGGCACCTCGTACCAGTTCCACACCCCGGTGGTCGACAAGATCGGCGAGGCGCTGCCGAACACCCTGCTGCTGACCGGCACCGCCTTCGTGATCTACACCGCGCTCGGTGTGTTCCTCGGCACCCGCGCGGCCTGGCGGCACGGCCGGCTCGGCGACCGGCTCCACACCGGTCTGGCGCTGACCCTGTACTCCGTCCCCTCGTTCTGGCTGGGCCTGCTGGCCGTCATCGTGTTCGGGGTGGGCCTCGGACCCGTTCCCGGGCTCTTCCCGACGGGCGGCATGGAGTCGGGCGGCACGCAGGGCTTCGCCCACGTGCTGGACGTCGCCCACCATCTCGTGCTGCCGGTGCTCACCCTGGTCGCGGTCGAGTACGGGCAGACGCTGCTGGTCACCCGCTCGGCGCTGCTGGCCGAGATGGGCGGCGACTACCTCACCACCGCCCGCGCCAAGGGGCTGCGGGACGACCTGGTGCGCCGCAGGCACGCGGTTCCGAACGCGCTGCTGCCCACGGTCACCCTGGTCTTCGTCAACCTCGGCCGGACCGTCGCGGGCGTCATCCTGGTCGAGACCGTCTTCTCCTGGCCCGGCCTCGGCGGCCTCTTCTACCAGGCACTGAGCGTGCCCGACCTGCCCCTGGTGCAGGGGCTGTTCCTCTTCTTCGCCTCGGCGGTGATCATCATGAACACGCTGGCCGACCTCCTCTACCCGCTGCTCGACCCCCGGGTGGGCCGATGACGGCCGACACCACAGCCGCCGGTGGCTCCCGCGCGCTGGTCCGGCAGCGTCGGCGCCGCTCCGTCGTACGGTTCGTCCGGCGGTACCGGACCCGTCGCGCCGGGCTGGCCGGACTGGCCGCGCTCGTCCTGTTCGCCCTGGTGGCGCTGACCGCGCCGCTGACCGTGGGGTCCGGCGTGACCGGCGTGACCGACGCGCCGGGCAGTCCGCTGCAGCCGCCGAGCGGCGCGTTCCCGCTGGGCACCGACCGGTTCGGACGTGACCTGCTGGGCCTGGTCGTCTGGGGCTCGCGGGTCTCGCTCCTGGTCGGGCTGCTGGCCGCGGTGCTGTCGGTCGTCATCGGCACGGCCGTCGGCATCACCGCCGGGCACTTCCGCGGGGCGTACGCGACGGTGCTGATGCGGATCACGGACTGGTTCCTGGTGATGCCCGCCCTGGTCCTCGCCGTCGCGCTGGCCACCGTGATGTCCCGGTCGCTGGGCACGGTGGTCCTCGCCATCGGGGTCACCTCCTGGCCGACGACGGCCCGCCTGGTGCGCGCCCAGACACTCGCGGTGGAGTCCCGCCCGTACATCGAACGGGCCAGGGCGCTGGGCGGCGGTCACTGGCACGTCATGACCCGGCACGTGCTGCCGAACGTGCTGCCGCTGATCCTCGCCCAGACCACGCTGATGATCTCCTCGTCCATCCTGGCCGAGGCGACGCTGGCCTTCCTCGGCCTCGGTGACCCGACGGTCGTCTCCTGGGGCGGGCTGTTGCAGGACGCGCGGGAGGCGGGCGCGGTCAGCGCCGGGGACTGGTGGTACCTGATCCCGCCGGGCCTCGCGATCGCGGCGGTCGCGCTGGCGTTCACGCTGTGCGGACGCGCGGTGGAGTCCGTCCTCGACCCCAGGCTGGAGGTGGCCCGTTGACCCTGCTGGAGATCCGGGACCTGAAGGTGACCTACCCCGGCGGAGCGGCCGCGGTACGGGGCGTGGACCTCTCGCTGGCGGCGGGCCGCAAGCTCGGCATCGCGGGCGAGTCGGGCTGCGGGAAGTCGTCGCTGGCGCTCGCGCTGCTCAGGCTGCTGCCGGCCGGGACGCGGGTCTCCGGGCAGGTCCTGCTGGACGGGGAGGACGTGCTGACCATGCGCTGGGGGCGGCTGCGGGCGGTGCGCTGGGCGGGCGCCTCGATCGTCTTCCAGGGGGCGATGCACTCGCTCAACCCGGTGCACCGGGTCGGCGACCAGATCGCCGAGCCGGTCCTGCTGCACAGCGGGGCCACGGCGGCCGCGGCCCGGCGGCGGGCCGGGGAACTGCTGGAGCACGTGGGCCTGCCGGCGTCCCGGGCGGCCGCGTACCCGCACGAGCTGTCCGGCGGGCAGCGCCAGCGGGTGATGATCGCCATGGCGCTGGCCTGCGACCCGCGGCTGATCGTCGCCGACGAGCCGACCACCGCCCTGGACGTGATGGTCCAGGCGCAGATTCTGCGGCTCGTCCAGCAGCTGGTGGCGGAGCAGGACGTGGGCCTGATCATGATCAGCCACGACCTGGCGGTGCTCGCCGACACCTGCGACCGGCTCACGGTGATGTACGCGGGCCGCGTCGTCGAGGAGGGTCCCGCCCGCCGGGTGTACGAGGACGCCCGGCACCCGTACGCGAAGGCGCTGTCGGCGGCGTTCCCACGGATCGGCGACCCCGCCTCCCGCTTCGCACCGCACGGGCTGGCCGGGGACCCGCCCGACCCGTCCGCGCCGCCGGCCGGCTGCGCGTTCCATCCGCGCTGTCCGGTGGCGCTGGACGTGTGCGCCACGCGGGACCAGGTGCTGCGGGACGCCGGGCCGGAGCGCCGGGCCGCCTGTGTGCACGTGGGGGCGGCGGTGCCCGGACCGGCCGCCGCGGCCGAGGACACGAGGAGCGCTCCATGACGACGACACCGCCGCCACCGCCGCTGCTCAGCGCCCAGGGGCTGCACGTGGTCTTCCCCGGACGGCGCGGAGACCCCGGGGCGCGGGCCGTGGACGGCGTCGAACTGGACATCCGGCCGGGCGAGATCGTCGCGCTGGTCGGCGAGTCGGGCTGCGGCAAGACGACGCTGGCCCGCTCGCTGCTCGGCCTGGTGAAGCCGTCCGGCGGCCGGATCGTCTTCGCCGGGAAGCCCCTGGAGTACTCCGCGCGGGCGCTGAAGGCGTACCGCGCACGGGTCCAACTGGTGCTGCAGGATCCGACCGGCTCGCTGAATCCCCGGCACACGGTGTACGACGCGGTGGCCGAGGGACTGCGGATCCACGGCCGTACGGGCGACGAGCGGGCGGCGGTCGCCGAGGCCCTCGCGCACGCGGGACTGCGGCCGCCGGAACGCTTCTTCCTGCGCTACCCGCACGAGCTGTCCGGGGGGCAGCGCCAGCGCGTGGTGATCGCGGGCGCGTTGGTCCTCGCACCCGAACTGATCGTCGCCGACGAGCCGGTGGCCTCCCTCGACTCCTCCGTGCGCGGCGAGATCCTGGCCCTGCTGCTGCGGCTGCGCGCCGAACTGGGCCTGGCCGCCCTGGTGGTCACCCACGACCTGGGTCTGGCCTGGAACATCGCCGACCGGGTCGCGGTGATGTACCTGGGCCGGATCGTGGAGACCGGGGACGTCGAACAGGTCCTGACGACTCCCCGGCACCCGTACACCCAGGCGCTGTTGTCGGTGCTGCCGGAGGCGCCGGGCGAGCCCGTGGTGCTGTCCGGGGAGCCCCCCGACCCCTCCCGCATCCCGCCGGGCTGCCGCTTCCACGCCCGCTGCCAGATCCTGGCGAGCGGCGCGGCGGACCGCGCGGGCGTCGCGGACGCCTGCCGCGGCGAGGACCCGGAGGTGCTGCCCGGCACGGGCGACCACCGGGCGGCCTGCCACTGGGCACGGGCCGGGATCGGGGCGTGAGGCCGTACCGTCCCGTCCGTACCCCGGCGTGATCCCTGCCCGGAACACGCCGGTTCCCGGCATCCCTCCTGGGATACCGGGAACCGTGACGCCGGTGCCGGGGGGTCAGGCCGCGTGGACGACGTCCTTCTCCTCGGCGAAGTGGCAGGCCGACTCGTGGGCCGCCGGGGAGTCCACGCCCTTGAAGCGCTCGGGGATGGCGAGCAGCGGGACCTCCTCGGCGCACTTGTCCTGCGCCTTCCAGCACCGGGTGCGGAAGCGGCAGCCGGACGGCGGGTTGGCCGGGGACGGCACGTCGCCGGTCAGGATGATCCGCTCGCGCTGCTCACGGTCCTGCGGGTCCGGCACGGGCACGGCCGACAGCAGCGCCTGGGTGTAGGGGTGCGTCGGGTGCTCGTAGATCTGCTCGTCGGAGCCGATCTCGGCGATCTTGCCGAGGTACATGACCCCGACCCGGTCCGAGATGTGCCGGACGATCGACAGGTCGTGCGCGATGAAGATGTAGGAGAGGTTGAACTCGTCCTGCAGCTTCTCCATCAGGTTGATGACCTGTGCCTGGACGGACACGTCCAGCGCGGACACCGGCTCGTCGCAGATGATGATCTCCGGGTTGAGCGCCAGGCCGCGCGCGATGCCGATACGCTGGCGCTGGCCGCCGGAGAACTGGTGCGGGTACCGGTTGATGTACTCGGGGTTCAGGCCGACGACGTCCAGCAGCTCCTTGACCCGCTTGCGCCGGTCGCCCTTGGGCGCCACCTCGGGGTGGATGTCGAAGGGCTCGCCGATGATGTCGCCGACCGTCATCCGGGGGTTGAGCGAGGTGTACGGGTCCTGGAAGATCATCTGGATGTTCCGGCGGACCGCCTTGAGCGCCCTGCCGGAGAGCCTGGTGATGTCCTGGCCCTTGTAGAAGATCTCGCCGGCCGTCGCCTGCTCCAGGTTCATCAGGAGCTTGGCCACCGTCGACTTGCCGCAGCCGGACTCGCCCACGACTCCCAGGGTCTCGCCCTGGTAGAGGTCGAAGGTGACGCCGTCGACGGCCTTCACCGCGCCGATCTGCCGCTTGAAGACGATGCCCTGGGTCAGCGGGAAGTGCTTGACCAGGTTGCGTACCTGGAGGATCGGTTCGCCCCGGTCCACCGGGGCGTCCAGGGCGGCCACCGCCTCGGCCTCGGAGTGGACGTCCGTGACCTCCACGTCGGAGACGTTGGGCGTCGCGTCCGCCGGCTCGCCGGCCTTGGTCGACTCAGCCACTGATCGTCTCCTTCCAGAAGTGGCACGCACTGGCGCGGCCCGGCAGTTCCGTGCCGTCCGGCTCGGTCACCGGGACCAGCAGCGGACGGTCCGTGCGGCAGATGTCCTGCGCCCTGTCACAGCGCGGGTTGAAGGCACAGCCGCTGGGCACCTTGAGCAGGTTGGGCGGCAGCCCCTTGATGGCGTAGAGCTCCTGGCCCTTCTGGTCCAGGCGCGGGATCGAGTCCAGCAGGCCCCGGGTGTAGGGGTGCGCGGGCCGCTTGTACAGCTCGTGCACCGGTGCGGTCTCCACGATCCGGCCCGCGTACATCACGGCGATCTTGTCGGCCACGTCCGCCACGACGCCGAGGTCGTGGGTGATGAGGATCAGGCCCATCTGGTACTCGCGCTGGAGCTCCGCGAGCAGGTCCATGACCTGGGCCTGGACGGTCACGTCGAGGGCCGTGGTCGGCTCGTCGGCGATGATCAGGTCCGGTTCCAGGGCGAGCGCCATCGCGATCATGATGCGCTGGCGCATACCGCCGGAGAACTGGTGCGGGTAGTCGTTCACCCGGGCCGCGGCGGCCGGGATCTTCACCCGGTCCATCAGCTCGATCGCCTTGGCCTTGGCGTCCTTCTTGGACATGCCCTGGTGGACGCGGAACATCTCGCCGAGCTGGTAGCCCACGGAGAGCACCGGGTTCAGCGAGGAGAGGGCGTCCTGGAAGATCATCGCGATCCGGGCGCCGCGCAGCTTGCGCCGCTCCTCGTCGGACATGGTGAGCATGTCCTGGCCGTAGAAGCGGATCTCCCCCTGGGGGATGCGGGCCGGCGGCATGTCGAGGATACCCATGATCGCCTGTGCGGTCACGGACTTCCCGGAGCCGGACTCGCCGAGCACGGCGAGCGTCTCCCCGGAGTTCACGGAGTAGTTGACGCCGTTGACGGCGCGGACCACGCCCTCGCGGGTCTGGAACTCGACGTGCAGGTCACGCACTTCGAGCAGGGGGCCGGTGCGCTCGGGGTCGCCGGGGCGCGGGGCCGGGACGGCGTCCGTCGGGTCGATGATGGTCACGTACGCCTCCCTCAGCGCATCTTGGGGTCGAAGGCGTCGCGGACCACGTCGCCGAGCACGATGAACGCCAGCACGGTGATGCTCAGGGCACCTGCCGGGAACAGCAGCGCGTGCGGGCTGGTCAGGAACCGGTCCTGGGCGTCGCTGATCATCACGCCCCAGGAGATGTTCGGGTACTGGATGCCGATGCCCAGGTAGGACAGGGCGGCCTCGGCGGCGATGTAGACGCCCAGGTTCATGGTGGTGATGACGATGACGGGGGCGAGCGTGTTCGGCAGGATGTGCCGGAAGGCGATCCGTCCCGAGTCCGCGCCCAGCGCCCTGGCCGCCATCACGTAGTCGTTGTACTTGTTGCCGATGACCTCGCCGCGCATGATCCGGAAGACCTGCGGCCAGCCGAGGATCGCCATGATGAACGACACCGACCACACGTCGCCGCCGCCCCAGATCGACATGATCAGCAGACCGCCGACGATGAGCGGCAGGGCGGAGAACACCTCGGTGACGCGGGACAGCAGCGCGTCGACCCAGCCGCCGACCAGGCCGGACAGCATGCCCAGCAGGCCGCCGATCAGCGTGGTGACCAGGGTGGTGACCACGCCGACGACGATCGAGTTGCGGGTGCCGTACACGGTACGCGTGTAGATGTCGCAGCCCTGGACGTCGTAGCCGAAGAGGTGCCCGGAGGACGGCCCGTTCATGGAGTTCTGGAGCTGGCAGAAGCCGTCCGAGAACGGGGAACGGCCCGTGAACAGGCTGGGCGCGATCGCCAGGGCGAGCAGGCACACGATGATGAAGGCCGTCACCAGGAACATGGGCCGCTTGCGCAGGTCCGCCCAGCCGTCCTTGAGCAGGCTCGCCTGCCGGGCCGCGGCCTTCTCCTCGGCCTCGATCTCCTTGGCGATGGCGGCCTCGTCGGTGGTGGGCCTCTCTATCGTCTTCTCACTCATAGCGAATCCTCGGGTCGAGCACGGCGTACAGCAGGTCTACGAGGAGGTTGGCGACCAGGTAGATCAGGACGAGCAGGGTCACCAGACCGACCACGACCGGCCGTTCCCGCAGATACACGGACTGGGCCAGCTGACCGCCGATACCGGGCAGGTTGAACACGCGCTCGGTGATGATGGCACCGCCCATGAGGGCGCCCAGGTCGAAGCCGAGGAAGGTGACCACCGGGATCAGTGAGTTGCGCAGCGAGTGCACACCGATGACCCGCCACCGCGGCAGGCCCTTGGCCACCGCGGTCCGGACGTAGTCCGCGCGGTTGGACTCGGTCATGCTGGTGCGCACCAGGCGGGCGATGTAGGCCATGGAGGTCGAGGCGAGCACGATGGCCGGGAGGATGTAGCTCTGGGGCCAGCCCTTCTCGATGCCGGCGACCGGTGTGGCCTTGAGGTTCACACCGAACTCCAGCTGGAGCACGCTGCCGAGCACGAAGACGGGGATCGAGATCAGGACGAGCGTCGAGATCAGCACGACGTTGTCGATGAACTTGCCCCGCTTCAGGGCGGAGAAGATGCCGGCGAGGATGCCGATGACCGCCTCGATGGCGAACGCCGTCAGACCCAGCTTCAGGGTGACGGGGAACCGCTGGGAGACGATGTCCGAGATGGCACGTCCGTTGTACGTCTCACCGAGGTCGCCGGTGAACACGCCGCTGATGTAGTGCCAGTACTGCTGGTAGAGCGGCTCGTTGAGGTGGTAGTGCGCGCGAATGATCGCCGCGATGTTGGGGTCGGCGCGCTTGTCGCCGGCCAGTGCCTGGATCGGGTCGCCGGGCAGAGCGAAGACCAGGCAGAAGATGATGAACGTGACGCCTATCACCACAGGGATCACCTGCAGGAGGCGGCGCACGACGTATCGGCCCATGGGTACTCCAGAGGGGGGTGCTCGACCCGACCGCGACCGGAGGGATCGGCACGGTCGGACGGGAGACGGCAGCAGGAGTGAGCAGGGGAAGGTCTCTCCTCCCCCTGCTCACCCCGTACCGCTCTGTGTCAGAACTGCTCAGAACCAGGTCAGTTGAGCTTGACCGTGTCCCACAGGATCTGGTGACCGGCGATCTTCATCGACTTGATCTTGTCGCTGAAGCCCGTGTTCAGGGTGTAGAAGTACACCGGGATGTACGGCAGGTCCTTGAGGAGGACGTCGTCGGCCTGCTGGTACTTCTTGATGGCGTCCTCGTGCGTCGGGGCCTGGTCGCCCTGGACGAGCAGCTTCTCGAAGTCCTCGTTGACGTAGCCGGAGTAGTTCGAGCCGTTGGCGATGGCGTCCTTGGAGAAGACCGGACGGAGGTAGTCCTCCATGTCCGGGTAGTCCATGCTCCAGGCCATCCGGAACGCGCCCTGGTACTTCTTGGCGTCCAGGTCGTTGAGGATCGTCTGGAACTGCTCGAACGGCTTGGCCGTCACCTTGACACCGAGGGCCTGCTGGATCTGGTTCGAGACGGCCTCGACCCACTCCTTGTGGCCGCCGTCCGCGTTGTAGCCGATCTCCAGCGTGTTGCCCGGCAGGCCGCCGCTCTGCTTGTAGAGCTCCTTGGCCTTGGTCGGGTTGTAGGTGCACGCGTCGCCGCAGGCGCCCTTGCGGTAGCCGTCGATGATCGGGCTGATGTAGTCGTCCGCCGGCGTACGGGAGCCGAGGAAGACCTTGTCCGCGATCGTCTTGCGGTCGATCGACATGGAGATGGCCTTGCGGAGGTTCGCGTTCTGGAAGGCCTTGTTGTACTTGATCGGGAAGCCGATGTAACCGACGGCCGAGTCGGGCTCGTCGATGTAACGGCCCGCGAGGTCCTTGTGGTACGTCGGGAGACCCGAGGTGGGGATCGTCAGCAGGGTGTCGAGGTTGCCCGCGACGACGTCCTTGTAGGCGGTGTCCAGGTCCGAGTAGATCTTGAAGTTCACGCCCTTGACCTCGATCTTCGAGGCGTCCGGGTACTTGGCGTACTTCGTGACGTCGATCTCTTCGTTGTGCTTGAACTTGCCCTTCATCTCGAAGGGGCCGTTGCCGATCGGAGCCTCGCCGAAGCCCTTCGGGTCCTTGAAGAACGCCTTGGGCAGCGGGACGAACGCGGTGAAGGACAGCTGGGACGGGAACGCCGAGAACGGACCGTTCAGCGTGACCTGGAGGGTGTTGTCGTCGACGACCTTCAGACCGGACAGCTTGTCGGTCTTGGGCTTCTTGCCCTCGCCCGGGTTCAGGTCCGCGTAGCCCGCGATGTGGCTGAACAGCGGGTTGGTCTGCTGCGCGTTGGTCTGGTTCGCGCCGTAGTTCCACGCGTCCGCGAAGGACTGGGCGGTGACCTTCTCGCCGTTGTGGAACGTGTAGCCGGACTTGAGCTTGATCGTCCAGACCTTGTTGTCCTTGGTCTCGATCGACTCGGCCATGGCGTTGACGACCTTGTTGTCGGCGTCAAGCTTGGTCAGACCCGTGAAGAGGGCGTTGATGACCTGGCCGCCCTCGGTCTCGTACGTGTTCGTGGGAACCAGGCTGTTCTGCGGTTCGCCGATCTCCACCGAGACCACGCCGTTGCCCTTGCCCTTGCCCGAGCTGGTGTCGTCCCCGCCGCCACCACAGGCCGTCGCGCCCAGCGCCACAACGGCAGCTATCGCAACCCACTTGGCGCTCTTGGCACCACGCATGGGGCTCCTCCTCATGAGTCCATTGATTCACCGCGGAGGGGAGCACACGACACTTCGCCGTCACCGGCGCCTGAAATCGTGAGGTGCACTCCCCGCGCTCGCAAGTCGACGCCGCGTCCAGCGCATGACCCGTTGATCCGAGCTCTACGCGCCTAACTATCTGCCATCCGCCATGGCCGAACCACACTCGCAAGGTCTCGGTTCGATCACACCTTCGCCGTACATCTTCCAAAATCCGGACAAAGGGTCAGCAGAAAGATCCCTGCGAAACGGACTTGTTACACATCTATCGGTCGCGAATGTTCGTATACCGAACGCGAGTGGGATGAAAATCCAGTTGCAGAATCCCGGCGGCTGCGGCATGGGCGCAGGGGGGAGCACTCGCTGTGAGAAAGCCTAGTGCCGCGCGGGGCGCCGTTCGCGGTTCCAGGGGCAGAACGAGGGTTTTCCCTACCCTCGGACCCAGCGAAAGAGCCGGGCACCCCGCGGTGCGGGGTGCCCGGCTCTGCCGTGGGCCGGCCGGCGTCAGCCGTGCTTGGCGCGGCTGGCGGCGCGGGCCCGCTCGCGGGCGTCCAGGTTCACCTTGCGGATGCGGACGGCCTCCGGGGTCACCTCGACGCACTCGTCGTCGCGGCAGAACTCCAGCGACTGCTCCAGGGAGAGCTTGCGCGGCGGCACGATCGCCTCGAACGTGTCGGCCGAGGAGGACCGCATGTTCGTGAGCTTCTTCTCCTTGGTGATGTTGACGTCCATGTCGTCGGAGCGGGAGTTCTCACCGACGATCATGCCCTCGTACACCTCGGTGCCGGGCTCCACGAACAGCACACCGCGCTCCTGGAGGTTCGTCATCGCGAACGCGGTGACGGCGCCGGCGCGGTCGGCGACCAGGGAGCCGTTGTTACGGGTCTGCAGGGGGCCGAACCAGGGCTCGTGGCCCTCGTGGATGGAGTGGCCGATGCCCGTGCCGCGGGTCTGCGTGAGGAACTCGGTACGGAAGCCGATGAGACCGCGGGAGGGCACCACGAACTCCATGCGGACCCAGCCGGAGCCGTGGTTGGACATGTTGTCCATCCGGCCCTTGCGGACGCCCATGAGCTGCGTGACCGCGCCCATGTGCTCCTCGGGCACGTCGATCGTCATGCGCTCGACGGGCTCGTACGTCTTGCCGTCGACCTGCTTGGTGACGACCTGCGGCTTGCCGATGGTCAGCTCGAAGCCCTCACGGCGCATCTGCTCGACCAGGATGGCGAGCGCCAGCTCACCGCGGCCCTGGACCTCCCAGGCGTCCGGACGGTCGGTGTCGAGCACGCGCAGCGAGACGTTGCCGATCAGCTCGCGGTCGAGGCGGTCCTTGACCTGACGGGCGGTCACCTTGCGGTCCTTGACCGCCGCCTTGTTGTCGGCGCCCTTGCCGGTGCCGCCCCGGCCGACCAGCGGCGAGGTGTTCGTACCGATGACCATCGAGATCGCCGGCTCGTCGACCGTGATCAGCGGCAGCGGGATCGGGTTCTCGGGGTCGGCGAGGGTCTCGCCGATCATGATGTCCGCGATACCGGCGACGGCGCAGATGTCACCGGGGCCCGCCACCTCGGCGGGCTTGCGGGTGAGCGCCTCGGTCATCAGCAGCTCGGTGATGCGCACGTTGGACATCGTGCCGTCACGCTTGATCCAGGTGACGGTCTGGCCCTTGCGCAGCTCGCCCTGCTCGACGCGGAGCAGCGCGATACGGCCGAGGAAGTTGTCGGCGTCCAGGTTGGTGACGTGCGCCTGGAGGGGGGCCGTCTCGTCGTACTGGGGGGCCGGGACGTGCGACAGGATGGTGGAGAAGAAGGGCTCCAGGTTGTCGCTGTCCTGCGGGACGGTGCCGTCCTCGGGCTTGGTCAGCGAGGCCACGCCGTCCCGCGCGCACGCGTAGACGATCGGGAACTCGATCTGGTCCTCGTCGGCGTCCAGGTCCAGGAAGAGGTCGTAGGTCTCGTTGACGACCTCGTCGATCCGGGAGTCCGGGCGGTCCGTCTTGTTGATGCACAGGATGACGGGCAGGCGCTGCTGGAGGGCCTTGCGCAGCACGAAGCGGGTCTGCGGCAGCGGGCCCTCGGAGGCGTCGACGAGCAGCACCACCGCGTCCACCATCGACAGACCGCGCTCGACCTCGCCACCGAAGTCGGCGTGGCCCGGGGTGTCGATGATGTTGATGGTGATGACGTCGCCGCCATCCTTGGGGTGGTACTTCACGGCCGTGTTCTTGGCCAGGATCGTGATGCCCTTCTCACGCTCCAGGTCGTTCGAGTCCATCATGCGGTCGTCGAGCGACTCGGCGGCATGCGCCGCGAAGGCACCGGCCTGCTTCAGCATGGCGTCGACGAGGGTCGTCTTGCCGTGGTCGACGTGGGCGACGATGGCGACGTTGCGGATGTCGTGACGCGTTGCGATCACAGCCATGGTGCGGCGTACTCCCGGGGTGTTGAGAAGGCCCTCTGCGTACGTCCGTGTGACGCGGGCCTGCCGGGCTTGACACGCCACGGCCTCACCCCATGTTACGTGTCGTTTGTAACCGGGGCTCGCTGGGCCGCCGGAAAGGCCGATCCCGCCGCCCTATCCCCTGGTCGGACTCGCCGACACCTTCGCCCCCTTCTTCAGGAATCCCATGTCCTGGTACACCGGCGTGCGGAACCCGAAGGCCCCCACGTTCACCAGCCCCTTCCGGGCGCCCACGATCTGCGGCCGCTGGTACAGCGGCAGTGATCCCGCCGAGGCCCAGATCCGGGAGTCCGCCTTGCGCAGCAGACCGTCCGCCTCGTCCTCGTCCAGCGTCCCGAGCGCCTGGTCGAAGAGCTGGTCCACCTGGTCGGTGCCCACTCGCGTGTAGTTCTGCTCGACGTTCAGCGACCCGTCGGCCGCCACCACGGGCTTCGCGTAGATCGGCCGCGCGTCCGTCGCCGGGTACGGGGACGCCGGCCACGAGTACAGCGCGAGGTCGTACTGCCCGGCCGCGATGTGGTCCTTGAAGTAGCTGTCGTCGGGGACCTTCTTGATCTCGGTGAGGATGCCCACCTTGTCCAGCATCTTCGAGATCTGGTCGGCGACCGCCTGGAGCGTCCCCGAACCCGGTCCGGAGGGCAGCACGAACCGCAGCGAGAGCGCCTGCCCGTCCTTGGCCAGCGGCCCGGCCGGCGCACCGGCGCCCCTGGGCGCGGCGGTGCCCTTCGGCGCGTACGCCCCCGGCGCCCCGTGCGCGTGGTCCTTCTGGTGGTCGCGGGTGTCCTTGCCGTCGGGACCCTTGTCGTCCTCCCCGACGATGTACTGCCCGTCCCGGCCGCCGTCGGACTTGTCCTCCGGGTCGCCGTCGCCCTTCTCGCCCTTGTCCCCCTTGTCCCCCTTGTCGCCCTTCTCGCCCTTCTCGCCCTCCGCGCCGGCCGCCTTGCCCGCCGCCTTGATCGGTCCGCCGGCCACCCAGCCGGCGTCGGCGAGCAGCGCCTGCGCCTCGTGGGTGTCGACATCGCCGAGCGCGCCGCTGCTGTCGGTGTAGACGGCCTGCCCGGAGAGGCCGAGGTGGCTGCCGACCGGCACCGCGGGCAGCCCCAGCGGGCCGAGGACCAGCTTGGCGAGGGCCTTGCGGTCGAGCGCGCGGGCGACGGCCCGCCGGACCCGCTCGTCGGCGAGGGGACCCTCGGAGCCGTTCAGGGCGAGCTGGGTGTAGGCGGGCTCCAGCGACTTGCGGACGTCGAAGGCCCGCAGTTCCTGCTGCTGCTCCAGCCACTTCGCGATGCTCTTGCGGAGCTTCTGCGGCCCCTTGGGCAGCTTCTCCTCGTCCATGCCGAGGGCGAGCGCCCAGGAGCGCAGCTTCTTGGCGGAGGTCCTGCCCGCGCCCTGCAACGGCGTGCCGGTGCCCTTGTCGCGCCCGGCGATGATGATCCGCTCGGCCTCGGATGCGTCGATGTCCGCGACGTCGACCGTGCCGTCGGCGAGCGCCGAGGCCCGCTTGTCGCGGGGGACGGCGTGCAGGTCGATCTCGTCGAGCTTGGCCGGGCGGCCCCACCAGCGCGGGCTGCGGGTGAGGACCACGTCCTTCTTGGCGGGGTCGACCTTGTCGACCTTGAAGGGCCCGGCCGTGACGGACAGCTTGCGGCGGGCGCCGTCGTTGAAGGTGTCCGGGGTGCCCATGACGTCCTTCGGGTACAGCGGCGAGAACAGCGACCGCCAGTCGGCGTACGGCCGGTCGAAGGTGACCCGGACCTCCAGGTCGTTGGCGCCGCGCTCGATCTGGGCGATGCGGTCGTACCCGGCGTTGCGTGCGGTCCAGTAGGCGGAGTCCTTGCCGGACAGGGCGCGCCACTGGGCGGCGAAGTCGGCGGCGCCGATCTCCCGGCCGTCGCTCCAGACGGCCTGCTGGTTGAGCTTGTAGAGGACCACCTGGCGCGGCTCGGTCTCGATGACCTTCGCGGACTCCAGGTAGTCGGGGTTGCGGACGGGCCTGCCGGTGGCGTCGACGGTGAACATCGACGGCAGGACGGCCTGGGCGACCCGGGTGGTGCCGGCGTCGGCGTCGGCCTGGAAGGTGTTGAGGGTCTCCGGTACGGCGTCCACGGCCATCTTGAGCGTGCCGCCCTCGGCGACCGCGTCCCGGGCGACCGCCGCGATGTCCGGTCCGGCGAGCGGCTTGCTGCCCTCGTCGTCGGAGCCGCAGCCGGCGAGCAGGGGGACGGCGAGGGCGCCGGCGGTGAGGAAGGCGATGCTCCGTCGGAGGCGCCGCGATGTGCCGCCGTCGTTCGGCTGCGGCGCCGTTGTGGTTGCTCGCGCAGTTCCTCGCGCCCCTGACGGGGCGCTGTGGCCGACGCCGTGGTGAGACATCTCTGCTTACCTCCGGGAGGCCCCCGTGAACAGGGGTGCGTTCTGTTCACATTTGGGGGTATTTTGGAGTTGATCACATGTACGTCAGTTGTACGGACCCCACTGAAAGGGACGGGGTCCCCCGGCCGGGGACGACACGGCGGCGGGGACTGTCAAAGCCCACCCGTGCGGCGCAACGCCCCGGCGCACACAGAGCGCGTGCGGGCGTGCGACGGAGGCCTGCAATCCGCCAATCGCTGCACATGGCTTCACATCGGCAGGTGTGACGCGCAACACTCGCAGGCGCATGAACGTCGCCGCCTTGGACCACCGAGTCCGTGGAAGTGAGGTCACGTCATGTCCGTGCACGACGACCTGACGTCGGTCCAGCGTTGCCTGGAGGACCTGACCCGGTCCGTCGGCCGCCTGGAGCAGCAGCTCGGGAGCGGCGGACTGGAGATGCGCCGCGTCCGCGCCGACGCCGACCACCTGCGCGAGAGCGTGGCCCTGCTGCGGGAGGCCGCCCACACCGGCACCCCCGGCAAGCGCCCCGAGCTCGTCACCATCTCCGACGACCCGTACGACATCAACCTGTGGACGGACACGGACGACGAGGGTCTCGGCGCCCGCGACCGGCGCGCACCGTAGGAGCGCCGCCCGCAGGTCCCCGACCCCCGAACCGACCGGAGTCATCCGTTGGCCACTGGTACGGAACCCCATCCGAACAGCGGCGGCGTACGCACCCGTACGCGCGCCGCGATCTCCGCCCCGCACCTGCGGACCGACCGCTGGTGGCTGGCGCCCGCCGTCACCGCGGCCGGTCTGTTCGCGTTCGTCGTCTACTCGACCTGGCGCGCGTTCGCCAACGCCCACTACTACGCGGCACCGTACGTCTCGCCGTTCTACTCGCCGTGCCTGGCCGAGAACTGCAAGAACATGCCGTCGGGCCCGAACGCCGACCTCTTCGGCAGCTGGTGGGCGGTCTCCCCGGCGATCATCATCCTGATCTTCCCGCTGGGCTTCCGGCTGACCTGCTACTACTACCGCAAGGCCTACTACCGCAGCTTCTGGGCGTCCCCGCCGGCCTGCGCGGTGGCCGAGCCGCACGCCAAGTACACCGGTGAGACCCGCTTCCCGCTGATCCTGCAGAACGTCCACCGGTACTTCTTCTACGCCGCCCTGCTCGTCGCGTGCGTGCTGACCTACGACACGGTGCTGTCCTTCCGCGACCCGCACGAGCGCTGGGGCCACATGGGCCTGGGCACCCTGGTCTTCCTGGTCAACATCACGCTGATCTGGCTGTACACGCTGTCCTGCCACTCCTGCCGGCACATCGTCGGCGGCAAGCTCAAGCACTTCTCCAAGCACCCCGTGCGCTACAAGGCATGGCAGTTCGTGGGCCGGCTCAACGCCCGGCACATGCTGCTCGCCTGGGCGTCGTTGGTGAGCGTGGCGCTCGCCGACTTCTACGTCTACCTGCTCGCGTCCGGTGCCTTCGACGATCCGCGATTCTTCTAGGGACGGGGGCCTGTGATGGCGGCGGTGGAGCGGCAGCAGTGGGACGTGGTGGTCGTCGGCGCCGGCGGCGCGGGCCTGCGCGCCGCGATCGAGGCGCGCGAGCGGGGCGCCCGTACGGCGGTGATCTGCAAGTCGCTGTTCGGCAAGGCGCACACGGTGATGGCCGAGGGCGGTATCGCGGCGGCCATGGCCAACGTCAACGAGCACGACAACTGGCAGGTCCACTTCCGCGACACCATGCGGGGCGGCAAGTTCCTCAACCAGTGGCGGATGGCCGAGCTGCACGCCAAGGAGGCCCCGGACCGGGTCTGGGAGCTGGAGACCTGGGGCGCCCTCTTCGACCGCACGAAGGACGGGAAGATCTCCCAGCGCAACTTCGGCGGCCACGAGTACCCGCGCCTCGCCCACGTCGGCGACCGCACCGGCCTCGAACTGATCCGCACCCTCCAGCAGAAGATCGTCTCGCTCCAGCAGGAGGACAAGAGGGAGACCGGCGACTACGAGTCCCGGCTGAAGGTGTTCCAGGAGTGCACGGTCACGAGGATCCTCAAGGACGGCTCACGGGTCAGCGGGGTCTTCGGGTACGAGCGGGAGACCGGCCGTTTCTTCGTCCTCGAGGCGCCCGCGGTGGTGATCGCGACCGGGGGCATCGGCAAGTCCTTCAAGGTGACGTCGAACTCGTGGGAGTACACCGGCGACGGGCACGCGCTCGCCCTGCTGGCCGGGGCGCCGCTGCTGAACATGGAGTTCGTGCAGTTCCACCCGACGGGCATGGTCTGGCCGCCGTCGGTGAAGGGGATCCTGGTCACCGAGTCGGTGCGCGGTGACGGCGGGGTGCTCAGGAACTCCGAGGGCAAGCGGTTCATGTTCGACTACGTCCCGGACGTCTTCAAGGAGAAGTACGCCGAGTCCGAGGAGGAGGGCGACCGCTGGTACGAGGACCCCGACAACAACCGGCGTCCTCCGGAACTGCTCCCCCGCGACGAGGTGGCCCGGGCCATCAACTCCGAGGTGAAGGCGGGCCGTGGCTCCCCGCACGGCGGAGTCTTCCTGGACGTGTCGACGCGCATGCCGGCCGAGGTGATCCGGCGCCGGCTGCCGTCCATGTACCACCAGTTCAAGGAGCTGGCGGACGTGGACATCACCGCGGAGGCCATGGAGGTCGGGCCGACCTGCCACTACGTGATGGGCGGGGTCGCGGTGGACTCCGACACCGCCGCCGCGCGCGGGGTACCGGGGCTGTTCGCTGCCGGTGAGGTGGCCGGCGGGATGCACGGCTCCAACCGGCTCGGCGGCAACTCGCTGTCCGACCTGCTGGTGTTCGGCCGCCGGGCGGGCTGGCACGCGGCCGACTACGCGGCGGACCTCGGCACCCGGCCGGCGGTGGACGACGAGCAGGTCGACGCCGCGGCCGCGGAGGCGCTGCGCCCGTTCTCCGCGGAGAGCGAGGAACCCGGCGCGGGCCCGCCGGAGAACCCGTACACCCTCCACCAGGAGCTCCAGCAGTCCATGAACGACCTGGTCGGCATCATCCGCCGGGAGGGCGAGATGGAGCAGGCCCTGGAGCGGCTCGCCGGGCTGCGGGTCCGGGCCCGCCGGGCCGGGGTGGAGGGCCACCGCCAGTTCAACCCGGGCTGGCATCTCGCGCTGGACCTCAGGAACATGCTGCTGGTCAGCGAGTGCGTGGCGCGGGCGGCGCTGGAGCGCACCGAGTCGCGCGGCGGCCACACCCGCGAGGACCACCCGACCATGGACCGCAGGTGGCGCCCCGTGAACCTGCTGTGCCGGCTGGCCGATCCCACGGGCGGGCTCGCGGCCACCGATCCGGTGCGCGGCCAGATCGCCCTCACCCGTGAGAGCACCGATCCCATCCGTCCTGACCTGCTGGCCCTCTTCGAGAAGGAGGAGCTGGTCAAGTACCTCGCCGAAGAGGAGCTGTACGAATGAGCGGCTACACGGCCCACTTCAGAGTGTGGCGGGGTGACGTCGAGGGCGGCGGCCTGACGGATTTCGAGGTCGACGTGAACGAGGGCGAGGTGGTCCTCGACATCATCCACCGGCTGCAGGCCACCCAGGCGCCCGACCTGGCCGTCCGCTGGAACTGCAAGGCGGGCAAGTGCGGTTCCTGCTCGGCGGAGATCAACGGCCGGCCGCGGCTGATGTGCATGACCCGGATGTCCGTCTTCACGCAGGACGAGACCATCACGGTCACCCCGCTGCGCGCCTTCCCGGTGATCCGGGACCTCGTCACGGACGTCGGCTTCAACTACCAGAAGGCCAGGGAGGTCCCGGCGTTCGTGCCGCCCGCCGGGGTCGGGCCCGGCGAGTACCGGATGTTCCAGGAGGACGTGGACCGGTCGCAGGAGTTCCGCAAGTGCATCGAGTGCTTCCTGTGCCAGGACACCTGCCACGTGGTGCGCGACCACGAGGAGAACAAGACGGCGTTCGCGGGCCCGCGCTTCCTGATGCGGGTGGCCGAACTGGACATGCACCCCCTCGACGCGGCCGACGCGGCCGGCCTGGACCGCAAGCGCACGGCCCAGGACGAACACGGCCTCGGCTACTGCAACATCACGAAGTGCTGCACGGAGGTGTGCCCGGAGGGCATCCACATCACCGACAACGCGCTGATCCCCCTGAAGGAGCGGGCCGTGGACCGCAAGTACGACCCGCTGGTGTGGCTCGGCTCGAAGATCAGAAGGCGCCCGGCAGGAGGCTGAGGGCCTGTCCCAGGTTGGACTCGGCGATCTCCCGCATCTGCTCGCGCTCCGGGAAGTCGCCGTCGAGCAGCCGGAGCGGTCCGGCCACGAGGTTCAGGTGCATCGCCAGCCGGTACAGCCGCAGCCGGTCCTCGTCGAGTTCGGCGGTGCGCAGCACGTCGTAGGCCGCACCGAAGCGCAGTTGCAGGAAGACGTGCTCCCATTCGGCGTCGAAGTACATCAGTCCCTCGATGTCGATGAGCGCGGGATCGCCCTCCTCGGTGACCAGGACGTGGTCGGGGCCGAGTTCGCCGTGCACGAGGGAGGCGTGGTCGCGGGGCTCGACCGCGTCGTAGAGCTCGCGGATCCGCTCGGTCAGCGCCCCGCGGGCCGCGCGTACCCGGGGGTCGCGCTCGGCCAGCTCGGCGATGTCGCGCACGGCCCGGTCGGCGACGACCTGCTCGCAGGAGACGCCGAGCGGCTTGCCGCCCTCCTCCACGAGGGCGGCCTTGCCGTATCCGGCGGCGGTGCACTCGCGGAGCACGCCGAGGGTCCCCGCGAGCCGGGCGAGCGGCACCCGGGCCGCGCCCGGGTCGCTGCGCAGCAGCAGCTCCAGGCTGCCGCCGCGGACGTCCTCGACGACCGCCGCGTACGACGGCAGGTACTCGGCCTCCTCGTCGGCGAAGAGCAGGCGCGGGGTGCGCACGCCGAGTTCGGTCAGCCGGTCGTGGGCGGACAGGAAGAGGCCGAGTCCCGAGGCGTGCGCGAAGGGGTCGCGGATGTCGGCGTCGGCGGGACCCCAGTAGTCCTCCTCCGGGGACCAGACGTAGGCGATCGCGGAGCGGCCGTTGTCGAGGGCGAGCCGGTAGACGCCCTTCTTGGATCCGCCGCGCAGCCGGGTGACGGCGGCGGGAACCTTGCCGAGGGCCTCGCGGGCGAGCGGTGCGAGGTCGTCACGGGTGAGGTGGGCACGAGCGGTTGTCATGGCGTACGGACCCAGTCCTTCCGATAGGAGGTCCAGTCATCCTCGGTGGCGGCGAAGTCGACGTAGAGGGCGACGCCGAAGTTAGCGCGATCCGGGGCCGTGCGTGACAGTCCCAGCCGAACCCCGCGCACGGCCGCCGGCACGGTCTCGGCGCCCGCCCAGTGGCCGAAACGGTTCTCCCGGTAGAAGGGCAGGCCCATCAGAAGGTCGGTCCCGGCCGGGGTGGCCTCCAGCGCGAGGCTGGTCTGCTGGGCGACATAGCCTCCGTACAGGCTCTCCAGCGGTTGCATGGTGTCGTACGACATCACGGCGATCTGGTCGACCCGGCGGGCGACCTGGCCGAAGTATTCCTGTGACCACCATTTCGGATGGCCGGTGAGAGTACCCCAGAAAGAGTGAAAGGCGGGCAGCGGATCGATCTGGTGTGCGGCGACGGACAGCAGCGGGGTCACGGGGCGCAGGGCGTCGAGCAGAGCGAGGTAGTTCCGGTCGCCGGAGTGCAGGGGTTCCAGGTCGAAGTGGACCCCGTCGAACCCGGCGGCGACGATGTCCCGGGCGGAGGCGACGACGGCGGCCCGCGTCTCCTTCTTCTCCAGGTGCATGGCGTACGGCTTCTCCGGCGCGAGTTCGTCGCCGAGCCAGGCCTGCACCCGCACGCCGGGCAGTTTTCGATGCACGGCCGTTATCAGCCAACGGGCCTCGGGGTAGGCCGATGTGGGCAGCGTGCCGTTGTGTTCCAGTGGTCCGGCATGGACGTAGAGGTCGCGGATGCCGGTGCCGGCGAGCCGGGCGGCGAGGGCGGTGACGTCGGCGTCGTCCTTGCGCCCGTCGACCCAGGCGTGTCCGAGCCAGAGGGCGTCCCTGTCCCGGGTGCGGGTGCCCGGCTGCGGGTCGCCGGTGTAGTTGACGCGGAGGGCGGTCTCGGCGATGAGGAGGGGGACGAGCAGCACCAGGACGACGACGAGCCCGGCCCGCCTGGCCCGGCGACCCCAGGGGCCCCTCTCGGACCCCCCGACCCCACACGCCGTACCGCCCGGCTCCGGGCCTGACGCCGGGACCGGCTGCGGCTCCGGTTCGGACGCGGGTCGCGGTGCCGGCTGGGGCTCTGGGGTCGGCTCCTTCTCGGCGTGGTGTGCCATCTTGCGTCCCCCTCGTCTCGCCCTCCCCCGTGCGTCCCCGTCCCGGTCGCGGTGGCGACCGGCTGCCCATACCCTCCGAAATGTGACGTCCTTGATCCGGGGTCGGCCGAGGCATGCCACCGGGCACATAGGTGTGCGGGTGGGGCACGCGGTGCTGGGCGGGGTGGCCGGGGCGGTCTGGCTGGTGTTGCCGGTGATGACGAGCGTGGCTCAGGACCCGGTTCCCGCAGGCGGCGGGACGGTCGCCGCGGCCTCGGCGGACGGGGGCGGGGCGTCGGGCACCGACTACGTCCTCCCGCTGGTCGCCGTCGCGGCGGCCGGAGCGCTGGGCGGCTACGGCTACGTACGGCGGGTACGACGGGCCCGCTCGCGCACCACCCCGGGGATCGTCTCCCCCCTCCCGCCGGCGCCGTCGCCCGTCGACCTCGAACGGCAGGCCCGCGCCTCCCTCGTGCTCGCCGACGACTGCGTCCGCGCCAGCCGGGAGGCACTCGACCAGGTCGACGCGGACGAGGCCGTCGTACGGGCCCTGCGCTCCGCCCGGACCGAGCTGTCGGCCGCGTTCGCGATATGGCAGCGGTACGAGGAGGGGGTGCCGGAGGACCCCGGCGGCCGGCGCCAGGCGCTGGTGGGGGTGATCGGGCGGTGCGCGGAGGCCGGACGCCAACTGGACGCGCAGGCGGCCGGGTTCGACGCCGCGTGGGACCGGGGGGACCCGCTGGCGGCGGCCGAGGGGCGGTTCCGGGAGCTGGCCGCGCGGACGGGCGGCGGGCAGCGGGCGCTGGCGGAGGCGGCTGAGCGGTACGGGGCGGCCGCCGTCGACCCGGTCCGCGGCGGTGTCGAACAGGCCAAGGACCGGCTGGTGTTCGCGACCGGGCGGCTCAACCAGGCCCGTCAGGACGTGGATTCCGGCAACGGCGACGGGTACCGGCGCGGGCTGCGGGCGGCCGAGGGTGCCGTGGCGCAGGCGGGCGTGCTGCTGGACGCGGTGACCCGGCTGGTGGCGGAGCTGCGGACGGCGGCGGAGCTGCTGCCGGCCGCCCTGACCGGCGGGGAGGCGGAGCTGGCGGGGTTGCGGGGGGCCGCCCTGCCGGCCCGGCTGGCCCATGCCGACGCGGTGCTGGCCGCCGTGCGGGAGGAGCTGACGGGAGGGCCGTACGACCCGCTGGACGCCCTGCGCCGGGTGGTACGGGCGCTGGAGGGGACGGGGGGCGGGCGGGCCGGGGTGATCGCGGCGGGGGCGGAGCTGGTGGCGCGCAGTGCGCTGGGGGTGGCGGACGACTTCGTCGGGGTGCACCGGGGGGCGGTGGGGGTGGGGGCGCGGGCGCTGCTGGCGGAGGCGGGGTCGGCGGCGCCGGCGGACGCGGACCGGCTGGCGCGGCGGGCGCTGGAGTCGGCCGGGCGGGACGTACGGGCGCACGGGAACCCGTTCGCCGGGCAGGGCGCCCACGAGAGCGGGCTGGCGGGGGTGGTGCTCGGGCCGTCGGGCGCGCAGGGCAAGGACAGCCTCGCCATCCCGGTCGGCAAGGACGGCGCCAAGGCGACGCTCACGGTCTGGGAGGACTTCCGCTGCC